>CAYMQF010000049.1:8140-15426 GCA_964392425.1 uncultured Phycisphaeraceae bacterium | reverse complement strand
GTTCCAACGCCATCTGCAGTGTCTGATACAGCGACCATAGGTGGGGGGCGACTCCTGAGATTTCGGCAAAGACGCGCTCGTGGCGGGCGATCATGAGCATTGTTTCGTCGAGCCAGGCAGAGCCGAGATCGCCGAGGATGAGTGTGAGCGTGGGGATGTCGCGGATGACTTCATCCCACAGCGTCGGCCTGGCAAATTCAACAACGCTTCGGCGGTCGAGCAAGCCGGGATTGGCAGCGAGGACGGGCAGCTTCATCGCGGCGCATCGTTCGAGGATCGCAACGCATCGGTCGTGGGTCGGTCGGCACGCTTGGTCAGCGGGGCTGATTGTGACTCCTGACAAGCCGAGCTCGCGCACCCGGTCGAGATCGTCGAAGGCGGATTGGGCGAGTGGGTCGATCCCAGCAAAGCCGACACGGTGCAGCGGATCAGCGTTGACAAAGGACGCGATCGATTCGGGAGGCGTGTCGATTCCAAGATGGTCCGCCCGCCAGCCCAGAGCGACGGATACATCGACGCACTCCATCGCTGAGGCGTGCGCTTCAAGAGAAGTGCAGCAGGAGTCCATCTCGGGCTCCGCGGTCGGCTGCAACTGGGTACGAATGTCGACGATCATAGATTGCTCCTGGGTCCGCCCAACCGACAGGTCTCTGACCTGTACAAGAGGGATATCGTAGATTCTCTGCTGACAACCGCAATACGCGGCTATGATGAGGTGTCCTTCCTTCTCGATCGGAACGAGCTATGCCAAGTGCTGCTGAACCGATAACGATGCCTGTGCGATCCAAAAAACATTGGATTCAGGTCTCTGTGTGCATATTTTTGGCCATAGTCGGGGCGTTTGCCTCCCCGTCAACAAGTCTTGCTCAAAGTTTTCCTGCTGGGACCGGGATTACGACTTTCAGCACTGGAATCGGGCCGGGCGCCGGCTCGTCGTTCTATTCCACCTTCGGGACGGGATTATCAGATTCGTTCTATTACTACCCGCCTTTAGCCGGTGTGTACTCGCGGATCGATCCCAACCTGATCATTTATCCACCGACGGATCGTACGCAGCTGCCGAAGGTTGAGCCGACCGCAACGGACCTTATTTCCACGGGTCACACTCAGCAGGCAATGGACCTGCTCCTCGATGAGTTGATTACGCAACCTGATGACCCTGAACGACTTCGATTGCTCGCAGTCAGCATGGCGGGCAATGGAGATTTTCAAGCTGCAGGGAGCATCGTTCTGGCGGTGTACCAGTCGGACCCGCTGATCAGCGTCTACCCGCTGGATGGATCAGCGTTGTTCGGCTCGCGCCGGGCGCTCCGCCAGATCATCGTCGGGGCAGTCAAAAACGTTCAAAAGCGGGAATCTCCCCAAGGCTGGCTCCTCGTCGCGATGCTCAAGCAGGCTCAGGGGCGCGACGACGTTGCAGCCAAGATGATCAAGAGGGCACAAGCTCTCGGTCTCGACCCATCAATCGTCCGTGCCTGGCCGACCATCGGCAAGCTTTGAGCGCGCCGACGCTCCCAGCTCGCCCGCGTGGGTTGAAAAGATCAGCCCCAGCGTTATAGTGTTCGCCCTGCTCGGATCCGTGTGATCGGGCAATTGTCAGACAACCAGCAACCGTGTGAACCACCGTAAGAGACGCTGCATAGGCCGATGGCGTCGGGTGGGAGGTGGAGGACCGATGGCCAAGAAAGAAATCACTGCAACGTTCAAGCTGATGGCGCCCGGTGGGCAGGCGACTCCTGCGCCGCCGCTCGGCCCGATATTGGGCGGCAATGGCGTCAATCCGGGGCAGTTCATCCAGCAGTTCAACGCTGCGACTTCCAAGCTCAACGGCAAGATCGTCAGTTGCGTTGTCACCGTTTACGGCGATCGCTCCTTCGACTTTGAAATCAAGTCGTCGCCCGCTTCGGTCCTTATCAAGGATGCAGCGGGTCTTGAAAAAGGTTCGGGCGAGCCTCAGACGATCGTTGGCTCGATCACTTGGAGCCAAGCCAAAGCAATCGGCGAAGAAAAGTTCAATGATCTCAATACGACTGACCTCGACGCAGCGGCCCGGATGATTGCCGGCACCGCGCGTTCGATGGGCATCGAAGTGGTGGAGGGCTGATCCGGATGTCTCAAGCAACCGTCAACTCAAATACATCCCAATATCGCCATGCAGGCAAGCGAATGCGCAAGAATCTGGATCAAGCTGTGACCGACACGCTCGAACCAGATCAGGCTGTCGCCGCTCTCAAGAAGTTCAAGGCGCCGAAGTTTGACCAGACCGTCGAAGTCTGCCTGCACCTGAACATCGATCCCAAGCACGCCGACCAGGCAGTGCGAGGCTCGATCGCCCTTCCCAAGGGAATTGGCAAGAGCAAGCGCGTCATCGCTTTTTGCACTCCTGACAAAGCCAAGCAGGCGATGGAGGCGGGCGCCATCAAAGCAGGCGGCGAAGAGCTGGTCGCAGAAGTCGAAAAGGGGTTTCAGGATTTCGATGTCGCCGTCGCCAGCCCCGACATGATGCGCATCATCAGCAAGCTCGGACGAGTGCTCGGCCCGCGCGGCCTTATGCCATCGCCCAAGAGCGGCTCGGTGACCAAAGATGTGCCCGCTGCGGTCAAGGAATTCGCGGCAGGCAAGGTCGAATATCGCAACGACAAGAGCGGCAACATCCACGCGGTCATCGGTAAGATGAGCTTCAGCGAGGCGGACCTCGTCGAGAATCTGAACTTTTTCATCGACTCGATCGCCTCCTCCCGTCCCAGCTCGATCAAAGGCCGATTCATCAAGAAGATCACCATTTCGGGATCCATGACGCCAGGCGTCTTTATCACGCACGTCTCGGACGATTGAGCAGTTCCCCACAGAGATACAGCAACCCACTTCCAGCAGTGAGGCGTTCCAATGAGTAAAGCAGTCAAAGAACTGATGATGCGCGACTATCAAACCCTTCTTGAAGGGGTTGAAGATGCGCTGGTGGTTTCGATCCGAGGCGTCGCCGCCAACGACAACAACCGCATGCGCACCAGTCTTGCCGCAAGTCAGATCAAGATCACCGTCATCCGCAACCGTTTGGCGCGAAAGATTTTCGCCGACACTTCCTTAGCTGGGCTCGACCCGATTCTGGAAGGCCCGTCCGCGATTGCCTATGGCGCCGAGAGCGTGGTGGATGTCGCTCGCGAGTTGGTCAAGTGGGCCAAAGAGGTCAAGAACCTCGAGTTGAAAGGCGCCGTCCTCGATGGACAAGTCTTTGAAGGCAACAAGGGCGTCATCGAACTCAGCAAGTTCCCGACGCGCGATGAGGCGATCGCCCAGGCAGTGACGCTCGTTCTGAGCCCCGGCCAAAATCTGATGTCCCAGGTGGCAGGGCCAGGCGGCCGACTCGTTGGAATCATCAAAGCGATCGAAGAAAAACTGGAAAAGGGAGAAGCCATCGCCAAGTCCGCATGACTCAGCGATCACCCTCGGTTTCCCCCGTGAACTGATACATGAACTGACAGAAGACACATTCGGTTTGGACTGGCCCTCGGGTTAAAGGTCGGGCGTCCGGCCCCTCTCTGAACCGCTGTTGATGGAAACCGGCAAACGCCAAAACCATCTGATTTTACGAAGGAATAGGAAAACATCATGTCCGACGAAGCAACTGCAGTCAAAGAATTCGACGCCAAGATCAGTGGGCTAGGCGACAACCTCGCTGAGCTGACTCTCAAAGAGGCCGTCGATCTCGGCGACTACATGAAAGAGACGTACAACATCGAGGCTGCAGCAGGCGGCGTCATGATGGCGGCCGGCCCCGCAGGCGGCGATGAAGAGGAAGCGGAGCAAACCGCGTTCGACGTCATCATCACCGGCCCCGGCGAGAAGAAGATTCAGGTCATCAAGGCCGTCCGCGAGCTCACCTCGCTCGGTCTCAAAGAGGCCAAAGAGCTGGTCGACAACGCTCCCAAGGCGGTCAAGGAAGGCATTTCCAAGGAAGAGGCCGAGCAAGTCAAGACCGTGCTCGAAGAGTCAGGCGCCTCCGTCGAGATCAAATAACCCCAGAAATACACATGCTCACAAGCAGGGGTTGAACGCCCCTGCTTTGTGCGTGTGAAAAAGTTTTTTCAAAAATCGGTTCGGCGCTGGTTGCGTGATCGACCTGAGCTCGCTACATTTATGTGTTCGGCTCAGATCAACTCAACAGCGGCGACCCAATTTACTCGTGCTTACCACCCTAGCTCAGGCCTGTCAATGGTTTGGGCATTCTCCATCGTGAGGTAGTCGATGGCTGCGACGAATGTGCGCGATTTTTCCAAGCGCGGCGACGCGATTCCCGTACCCGATCTCACCACCGTTCAGCGGAACGCTTACGGAAGATTTCTCCAGAAAGATAAAACTCCCGACAATCGCGACTTGCATCGCGGTTTGGAGTCTTTGCTCGGAGAAATGTTCCCGATCGTTTCCTACGACGGGACGATGACGCTCGAGTACGTCCACTACACGCTCGAAGAGCCACGCTATACCCCCGACGAATGTCGCCAGCTCCGGCTGACGTACGGCATGCCGTTCCGGGTGCGCGTGCGCCTCAATCGGCAGGACCATCCCGATCTGGTCGATGAAGACATCTACCTCGGCGAAATCCCCATCATGATGGGGGGAGGCGAGTTTCTGGTCAATGGCGCCGAGCGCGTCATTGTCAACCAGTTGCATCGTTCGCCGGGTGTGGACTTCTCAATCATCTCGACCGTCGCGGACCGCCCACTCCACTCCGCGCGGATCATCCCCGAGCGAGGTTCATGGATCGAGCTTGAGGTGACGAAAAAAGACGTTCTGCTCATGCGGATCGATCAGTCCACCAAGCTCCCCGCCACGACGTTCCTCCGCTGCATGGATGAGTCCATCGCGTCGACCGAAGCGATTTTGAGCCTGTTCTACGAGATCAAGGAGATCCCGGTCAGCAAGCTTGCCCCCGAGCACTGGACGGCCCAATCCGTCGTCGACACCGAGACGGGCGAAGAGCTCATCCACGTTGGTCGCCAGGTCGGCGAAGCGTGCGAAGCGATTCAGAGTTCGAGCCTGAAGAAGATCCGCGTGATCCAGAACCCTTCAGATCCGCTGATTCTCAACGCCGTCGCTGAGGAAAATCTCGAACAGTTCGACGAGATTGCTGCAAGCGATCACGAAGCAGCCCTGCTGAAAATCTACACGCGCCTGCGCACCGGCAATCCGCCTCAGGTTGAAAAAGCCCGCCAACTCTTCAAAGAGAAGTTCGGCGATGAGGCGAGATACCGCTTGGGCAAGGTTGGCCGATTCCGCATCAACCGCAAGTTCGATCTCAATGTCCCCGAGGACATGATGTTCATTCGCGCTGAGGATTTCCTTCGCGTCGTGCAGTACATCCTCGATCTTCGCAGCAAGCGTCCCGACCCGGTCACCGGCCGGCCTTTGGCGCAGCTCGATGACATCGACCATCTGGGCAACCGCCGACTCCGCACGCTCGACGAGCTTGCCGTCGACGAGATGCGCAAGGGTTTCCTCAAGCTCCGCCGAACCGTGCAGGAGCGCATGAGCGTCAAGGACCCGGACGAACTCACGAAGATCGCTGATCTCGTCAACTCCAAGGCGATCAGTTCCGCAATCGACTTCTTCTTTGGTCGATCTGAACTCTCTCAGGTCGTCGATCAGACGAATCCCCTGTCGAGCCTTGTCCACGAGCGTCGGCTTTCCGCGCTTGGGCCAGGCGGGCTCAACCGCAAACGCGCAGGCTTTGAAGTCCGCGACGTGCACATCTCCCACTATGGTCGAATCTGCCCGATCGAAACGCCGGAAGGCACGAACATCGGCCTGATCTGCTCGCTGGGTATTTACTCGTCCATTGATGAGTACGGCTTCCTGCTCACGCCTTACCGCAAAGTGGAAAACGGCGAAATCACCGACGAAATCGTCACTCTCCGCGCCGACGAAGAGATGAAGGCGATTCTCACGCCTTGCGATTCGATCGATCAGGACGGAAAGCTGAAAAAAGGCACGGTTCTCGCGAGGGTCGATGGTGAACTTGCCGAGGTGGATTCCTCGCAGATTCAGTATGTCGACAGTGCGCCCAAGCAGATCATCGGCGTTTCCGCATCGCTCATTCCGTTCCTCGAGCATGACGACGCCAACCGTGCGTTGATGGGTTCGAACATGCAACGGCAGGCGGTCCCGCTTATCAAAGTTGACCCGCCGATCATTGCGACGGGCATGGAGCAAAACGTCGGCGCCAACAGTGGCATGATCGTTCGCGCGAAAACCGCAGGCGCTGTCACCCACGTCGATTCTGAACGAATCGTCATCGGCGACACCGATGAATACGAACTCCGCAAGTTCGCCAAGCTCAACGAGCGCACCTGCCTCAATCAAAAGCCCATCGTGAACCTCGGTGATCAGATCGAAAAAGGTCAGATCATCGCGGACGGCGCCTCGACCAAGAACGGCGAGTTGGCGCTGGGCAAAAACGCCCTCGTCGCCTTCCTGACTTTCGACGGCTACAACTTTGAAGACGCCATCGTCATCTCCGAACGCTTCGTTCGAGAAGACGCCATGACGAGCATTCACATCGACGAGCTCGATGTGGAGATTCGTGAAACCAAGCTCGGCCGAGAAGAGTTCACCCGCGACATCCCCAACGTCTCGGAAAAAATGCTCAGCAATCTCGACGAGCACGGCGTCATCCGTATCGGCGCCCGCGTCGGTCCCGGCGACATCCTCGTCGGCAAAGTTTCGCCCAAGTCCAAGTCCGAACTGACACCGGAAGAAAAATTGCTCCACGCAATCTTCGGCCGGGCCGGTGAAGACGTAAAGAACGATTCGCTCGAAGTCCCCGCAGGCTCCGCCGGTGTCGTCATCGGCGCCAAGCGGTTCAGCCGACGCTCGCACTTCACCGATGAGCAAAAAAAGCGTCTGCAACAGGAGATGGAAGAATATTCTTTCCAGATGGACGCCAAGTCCACCGAAGTCTTCCGCCAGATGATCGCTCGCATCAACGAAGAAGTCGGCGCAGAGCTTGTCGATCCTTCAACGCGTCAGATGGTCGGCGCCTCGGACATCCCCGAAGTCATCATCGAGCAGATTCAGAACTTCGATCTCAAGTGGGTCAAGGGCTCCAAGGAAGTCAAAGCGAAGGCTGAGCAGATTCACAGCCAGTATTGGCCGCGAATCCAGGCGATCGAAACAGAAAAGCAGCGTAAACTCTCGCACATGAAGCGCGGCGACGAGCTGCCCTCCGGCGTCCTCGAAATGGTCAAGGTGTACCTCGCCAACAAACGGCCGCTCTCGGTCGGCGACAA
>CAYMQF010000049.1:0-8040 GCA_964392425.1 uncultured Phycisphaeraceae bacterium | reverse complement strand
GCGTACATCTTGCAAGAGTTGCTCACCGTCAAGAGTGATGATGTGGAAGGCCGAACCAAGATTTACGAGTCCATGGTCAAGGGGACCAACAAACTCGAGGCGGGTATGCCCGTCGCGTTCGATGTCCTCTGCAACGAGCTCAAGGGGCTCGGCATGAACATCGAACTCGAAAAGAAACAACTCGAAGGCGGGTCCTTGCTCTAAAACGAATCGCGCGTCACACGAGAGTGGCGAGCATTCATCGCTTTGCTTCGGAGAGATTCATCATGAAAACCATCCGACATTCTTTTTCACCAGTTGCAGTGATCCTCGCGGTGACCGCCATGACTGGGTTGACCGTATTGGTCGGCTGCGGTGGCGGCGGCGCAAGCGAATCATCCACAGCCAAAGATGGCGCAACGGCCGAAAAGTCGGCTGCAACCGGCGCGATCGACAAGGCGACTTCAGAATCACCCGCAGTGGAATCCGCGATTCAGTCTGCGCCCGCCGAGCTTGTCTCCCGATCGGACACTGCAGATGCAGCGATCGAGACGTATCTCGAAGGGGTCAAGCAGGGCAAACTCGATATTGCTCTGACTGTGCTCCACCCGGACAGCCCCGGCGCCAACGCCTTGAACAAAATGATGGTCGGCTGGGACAAAGCCAAAGCGGATGGCGCCCCCGTCGAGATGGCCATCGCGTTCATCGCCGGCGAAGTCGATGCTCTGACCTACGAAAAGATTTCCGATGACGGATCGTTTGCAACGTTCCGCTTCACCAGTCCAACGAAAGAGAACTCATGGGAGATTGAAGCAATCAAGACTCCCGATGGGTGGCGCATCAAACCCCCCGACTCGGGCCTGCCCACCGGTTGATCTTCTCTCGTTTCCTTTTTCCTTCTCAAATCCCCCTTTCGCTTCGTCGCCCGACACGAACATGGGAGCCAAGTTCCAATGCCCGAAAGCGTGTACGACAGAATCAATGATTACGGCTGTGTCAAGATCACCCTCGCCAGCCCGAGCGACATTCGCTCGTGGTCTTACGGCGAAGTGAAAAAGCCCGAAACAATCAACTACCGCACCTACCGTCCCGAAAAGGATGGGCTCTTCTGCGAGCGCATCTTCGGTCCGGAGCGCGACTACGAATGCGCGTGCGGCAAGTACAAGGGAACCAAGTACAAAGGGATCATCTGCGATCGCTGCGGCGTCAAGGTCACGCACTCGCGCGTGCGCCGAAAACGCCTGGGGCATATCAACCTCGCGGCGCCCGTGGTTCACATCTGGTTCTTCAAAGCAATCCCGAGCCGGCTCGGCACACTGCTTGGCATGAAGACATCCGACCTCGAAAAGGTCATCTACTTTCAGGATTACGTCGTCGTCGATCCCGGCGACACCGATCTTACGTTCATGCAGGTGATGACCGAAGACGAGCATCGCCTCAAGCTCGAAGAATATGGATACACCTTCAAAGCGCTCATGGGCGCCGAGGCTATCCGCGAGTTGATTGAACGGATCGACCTCGACGCCGTCGCTGCGGACCTTCGCGCGCAGCTTGACGCCACGCGCAGCAAGCAAAAGACCAAGGATCTCTCCAAACGGCTCAAGCTCGTCGAGCAGATTCGTTTCAGCGACAACAATCCCGCATGGCTGGTGATGGATGTCATTCCCGTCATCCCGCCTGATCTGCGCCCGTTGGTGTTGCTCGAATCGGGCAATTTCGCGACGAGCGATTTGAACGATCTGTACCGCCGAATCATCAACCGCAACAACCGTCTCAAGAAGTTGATGGACCTCAACGCGCCCGAGGTCATCATCCGCAACGAGAAGCGGATGCTTCAGCAGGCTGTCGACGCGCTCTTTGACAACGGTCGCTGCCGACGCCCGGTGCTGGGTTCGAGCAACCGCCCCTTGAAATCCCTGACCGACATGATCAAGGGCAAGCAGGGTCGTTTCCGCGAAAACCTGTTGGGCAAACGAGTCGATTATTCCGCTCGCTCAGTCATTGTCGTCGGGCCCAAGCTCAAGCTCAATCAGTGCGGCCTGCCCAAGAAAATCGCCCTCGAACTGTTCCAACCTTTCATCATTCGCCGACTCAAAGAGCACGGCCTTGCCGACACGATCAAGAGCGCCAAGCGCATGCTCGAACGCCGTGATCCCGAAGTGTGGGACATCCTTGAGGAAGTCATCTATCAGCATCCCGTGATGCTCAACCGCGCTCCGACGCTGCATAGGATGGGTATTCAGGCTTTCGAGCCAGTGCTCGTCGAGGGAAATGCGATCAAGCTGCACCCTCTCGTCTGCACGGGTTTCAACGCGGACTTCGACGGCGATCAGATGGCGGTGCACCTTCCGCTTTCAGTTGAAGCGCAGACCGAAGCGCATATTCTGATGCTCTCGACGCACAATATTTTCAGCCCTGCCAATGGCAAGCCGATTATTTCGCCCAGTCAGGACATCGTGATGGGTCTGTATTTCATGACCCTCGAGCCGACAATGGACGAGGCAATCGACCCCACTACGCTTTCGATTTTCATGGACCGTCGATCGGTGATTCGCGCCTACGACGCTGGCGCCGTCGATATCCACGAGCACATCATGGTGCGCATTGCGGAGTTCGATGAGCAGGTCATGTCCGAGGGCGGCGAGCCTGAGCTGATGCCGGAGAACAATCGAATCATCACGACGGTTGGTCGTGTGCTTTTTTCCGATATTCTTGAGCTCGGTATGCCGTTCTACAACTGCGCATTGGGCAAGAAGGGCGCCGCCCGTGTGATCGATGACTGCTACGCCTATTGCGGCCGGGCCGACACGATTGATCTTCTCGATCGCATCAAGGAGACCGGCTTCAAGAATGCGACGCTCGGCGGATTGTCCTTCGGCATCAGCGATCTTCGTATTCCTGACTCCAAAAAGGAACTGATCGACGCGAGTCAGAAGCGCGCCGATCGCGTCGAGAAGAACTACAACCTCGGCGCCATCACCGAGCGCGAGCGGTACAACCAGTTGCTCGACATCTGGGCGCATTGCCGGGAGCAAGTCTCCAAGCAGTTGGTGATGACGCTCAAGAACGACCGGCGCAATCCCGACACCGGCGCCTACACCTCCATCGAAAACAAGGAAGGTGTCCACTACCTCAACCCCGTCTATCTCATGTCCGACTCCGGCGCGCGAGGCAACGTCTCGCAGATGCAGCAGCTCGCGGGCATGCGAGGGCTCATGGCTAAGCCGTCCGGCGAGATCATCGAAACACCCATTCGCGCCAACTTCCGTGAAGGCTTGAACGTCCTCGAATACTTCTCCTCAACGCACGGCGCCCGCAAGGGGTTGGCCGACACCGCGCTCAAAACCGCCGACTCCGGCTACCTCACGCGAAAGCTCTGCGATGTCGCACAATCCGTCATCGTCAACGAACCCGATTGCGAAGCCATCAACGGCGTCACCAAGCGCGCGATTTATAAGGGCGAGGAAATCGACGTCCCCCTGCGCGAACACATCATCGGCCGAGTGAGTCTCCACGCCATCACGAACCCCGTCACCGATGAAGTCATCGTCGAGCGGAACGAGATGATCACTTCCGCAGCAGCGCGAAAGATCGAAGACCTCGGCGTGCAAGCTGTGCTCGTGCGTTCGACTCTGACCTGCCTTGCCCAGCGAGGCGTCTGCGCCAAGTGCTACGGCATGGACATGTCCATCGGCGATCAGGTCGAACTCGGTATGGCGGTCGGCATCATCGCGGCACAGTCCATCGGCGAGCCCGGCACCCAACTCACCATGCGTACGTTCCACACGGGTGGCGTCGCGACAACCAAACTCATCGAAACGGGCGCCCGCGCTCAGCACGCAGGCACGCTCGAAATCCGTGACTGCAACGAAGCGCCCGTCCAAGATGAGGACGGCAACGACGTGCTTGTTTCCCTCAAACGAACGGGCGAAATCGCCATTCTCGATGCGCGCGGCCGAGAGCTTGAGAAGTACGCGGTGCCTTACGCAGCGTTCATCCTCGCCAAGCCAGGCGAACAAGTGAAGCCCGACCAGACGCTCCTCGCGTGGGATGCGCATCGTGTGTTGATCCTTGCGGAGAAGTCCGGTGTCGTTCGCTTTATCGATATCGAAATCGGTGAAACCGTTCGCGAAGAGGACTCCCCGCAGCAGGGACAAGGCGCCATGGTCGTCATCGAGCACAAGGGCGAGAAGCACCCGCAGATCGTCATCGAAGACAAAGAAGGCAACATCCTCGATTTCCACTTCCTGCCCGCCAAGGCGCGCATCGAAGTGAAGGAAGGTCAGGAGATCAAAGCGGGTGAGATGCTCGCCCGTCAGCCGCGATCTGCCATCGGTTCACAGGACATCGTTGGTGGTTTGCCCCGCGTCACGGAAATCTTTGAAGCACGCAAGCCCAAGGACCCCGCGGTGCTCGCGGAAATCTCAGGCGTCGTCGAGCTTTTCTCCGACAAACGCAAGGGAAAGATGACCATCCGTGTCATCTCAGACGCTGGCATCGAGAAGGATCATCATGTTCCACAGGATCGGCATCTCCTCGTCCACGCCGGTGATAAAGTCACCGCAGGCGATCCGCTGATCGACGGCCCGCTCGTGCCCCACGACATCCTCCGGATCAAGGGGGAAGAGGCGCTGTACAACTACATGATCGACGAAGTTCAAAATGTGTACCGCACTCAAGGCGTGCCCATCAACGACAAGCACATCGAAGTGATCGTCGCGCAGATGCTGCGAAAAGTTCGCATCGAAAACATCGGCGACACCAACTTCCTGCCTCAGGACATCGTCGACAAGCAAGAGTTTCGCCGGATCAATATGTCCGTGGCCAACATGGGCCGCGTGACCGAGCCGGGCGATACCGCATTGGCCAAAGACGCGCTCGTCTCCCGCGATGAAGTCAAAGAAGAGAACCTCAAAGCCGAGGCGGACGGCGGACAGATCGCCAAGGTGAAAAAAGCCAAGCCTGCGGTCAGCCGAACACTCCTGCTGGGCATCACCAAGGCGTCGCTCACGTCCGAATCGTTCCTCTCCGGCGCGTCATTCCAGGAGACCACCAAGGTGCTCACGGAGGCTTCGCTGCGAGGCGCCCGCGATGAGCTCATCGGTCTCAAGGAAAACGTGTTGCTCGGGCATCTCATCCCAGCGGGGACGGGCTTCCGCGAGTATCAATGCATCCGCGTCAAGGCGTTGGCTGAACCGCCCGTCACGGAAGTGATCGACGAAGACACCATGCTTGCCGACGCGGCGGAGCTTGCCGAATCGCTCGGCGCTGAAAAGGATGAACCCACCAAACTTCCCGTCGAGCTCGGCGATGCGCTTTTGAGCGAATCAACGACCGCCGTGCAGGAATAAGTTCGATACTTTTCTCATGACACGTCGTTCTGGATACAGACGGCTCACCTCTGCAAGCGCAGCAAAACGCCGTCGTCACAGCCGACCCAGCGTTAGGTTGTCATGAGCGAAAGCAAGCGGACAGTCATCATCGGGGGCGGCGTGATCGGCGCCTGCACTGCGTATTTCCTCGCGCGCGCGGGCGTCGAGGTCGTGCTCATTGAGCAAGGCGAGATCGCGGAAAAGGCATCACAGGGAAACGCCGGGCAAATGGCGATCGGTCATCCGCCTATCCCTCGGCCGGGCCTCACCTGGCAGGCAATCAAGTGGATGCTCGATCCCGCGAGCCCGCTGCACCTTTCGCCCAAGGCGGGGTGGAGCATGATTCCCTGGCTCTTGCGGTTTCGCAAAGCGTGCAGCGAAAAACAACTGAACCGATCCATGCAGACGCTTGCGCAGCTCGGTCGGCTGACGCGCCCGCTCTTTGATGAAATCATTGACGCTGAACAGATCGAGTGTGACTACCAACCGTCGGGCATTCTCGATGTCTACCGCACTCGCCGCGGGATGGAGCAAGGCAAGCATGGCGCCGAGCTGTTGCATCGGTTCGGCTTCGATGTTCAGGAATTCGCCGCTGACGAGCTGCTCGCGAGGGAGCCTGCCTTCAAGCCAGGCGTAGCTGGCGCCTTTTTGAATAAGGAAAGCACTTCCCTTGATCCAGCGTTGTTTGTTCGCGGTGTCGCACACGGCGCAGCCCGGCTCGGCGCGAGCCTGCAAACCCAATGCAGCGCCCAATCAATCATCACCGAAAACGGCGCGGTGCGAGGTGTGGCCACTTCGTCCCATGGTGTGATCGACGCTGACCGTGTGGTGCTGACCGCGGGCATCTGGTCGACGCCGTTGGCTGCAGCGGTCGGCGTGCGTATCCCCATGCAGGCGGGAAAGGGATACCACATTGATATCGAACAGGATGAGCCTCGCCTGTCAACGCCGTGCGTGCTCGGCGAGCGATTTGTCGCATGCACACCTATCGGCGACCGTTTGCGATTGGCCGGCACACTCGAATTCACCGGCGTCAACGATGCAATGCGCAAAGAACGACTCGATGCGATCGTTCGGGGAGCGAATATCTATGTCAAAGGGATATCTCGCCGGACGGTTTATTCGCAGTGGTGCGGGCTTCGTCCATGCGCTGCTGATGGTTTGCCGATCATCGGGTGGGCGCCGCAGACGCGCGGGTTGTGCATCGCGACCGGCCATGCGATGCTCGGCATGACGCTCGGCCCAATCACTGGGCAGCTTGTTTGTGAACTGCTTACCGATGCGAAGTCGAGTGTTGATCTAACGCCGATGCGCGTCGATCGGTTATGACGGACGCGATAACGCAGAGCGGAGCGACTGCCGCTGTTGACTGTTTTTCATTTGGAGAACGATGAAGCGGACGACACAGATAGCCTTTCTCTTCGGACTCGGGCTGGCGATCGCGTTGATTGCCTGGCTCGGTGTCGGGCCGGTGGTGTCGGCGATCGGCGCCGCGGGCTGGGGCGTTTTCTGGTTGCCGGTGATCTATCTCGTGCCGTTGGCATTTGCAGCAAGTTCATGGCGGCTCCTGATTCCTCCAAGTGGACGACCAGGAACAGGCGCGGGCGTCGTGGCGACATGGATCGGGCTCGGCGCCAACTGGCTGCTCCCTGTCGCACAAATCGGCGGCGAACTCATCAAAGCGAGGTTCATCATCCGGCGGGGCACGCCCGCAGACTCAGCACTGGCAAGTGTGATCGTGGACAAAACGCTGCAGGTCGTCACGCAGATTGTCTTCGCGCTCGCCGGTGCGTTGGTGTTTGCAACGAGTTTTACAGGGAAAGGCGTGGTGATCGGCGCCGTGGGAGGGGTCGTGCCGTTGGGCGTCGGTGTGTGGCTGTTCTATCGACTCCAGCGCAAAGGCGCCTTCGGAAGGCTCACCGACAAGTTGGTGCAGAAAGTTGAACATTCAGCATCGGACACGATCGACGTTCCCGAAACCAGTGTCAACGACCAACTCGATCTGATTTATGCGCAGCGGCGCACAGTCATCGTTGCAGCAGTGCTGCGGTTGATGTTTCGCTGTGCGATGATTCTCGAAACGTATGTCATTCTTCATTTGTTGGGGCATCCCGTTGGGCTGATCGAAGTGTTTGTCATTGAGAGTCTGGGGCAGGCGGTGCGTGCTGGCTCATTCCTCATACCCGCGGGCATCGGCGTGCAGGAGGTGGCGTTTGCAGCGCTAGCCAAGGCGGTTGGTCTGCCGGTAGAAATCGGCGTGGCGCTCTCGCTGTGTAAACGCGTGCGCGAGTTGACGGTCGGCCTGCCGGCCCTGTTGGTCTGGCAACTCGATGAAGGTCGAGGCGCGTTCAGAAAAAAACTGACGGGTGGCGCTCAAGACAATCCTGCGACATAGCCGCCAGCCGGTTCGTCAGAGAGCGGGCGCGACGCCGTTCATTCGTTCATGCTCAGTGTTCGGTTGGATGTGCGTTTTGCCTTTGATAAAAGCAAAATACGCATCGAGAACACCCTGCGGATCTTCCAACGGCGGGTAGTGCCCGATGCGAGGATCAAGCTGGACAAGGGGCGAATCGGGGAGCAGTTTTTCCCAGATCGCGGGGACGTGTTGCCCTGAGACGGGGTCGTCAGCGCCGTTGATCAGGCAGAGTGGCGCCGGGGAGTTGGTCAGGGCGCCGACCCAGCGGTCCCT
>CAYMQF010000048.1:0-16355 GCA_964392425.1 uncultured Phycisphaeraceae bacterium | reverse complement strand
ACTGCGACTTCGCCGAGCGATTTGGGCGCGACGTACGTCAAGCCGTCGGGGGTGTCGATTCCTCGCTCGATGACGACGCGGACGAACTCGCCTTCGATCGGCTCAGGCTGAAATAGCGACGCGGTGGGCATGGGAGACAGGGTACGCCGTCGGGTGCGCGGAGTGCGTACACTCTGTGCCAATGACAGGAAGAACCGCACAATCTGCTGCCCGCACCGCCCGCCTGGCTCTTGAGGATGGGTCGATTTTCACGGGGAAATCGTTCGGCGACACCGGGCAAGCAGGCGCCCGCCTGGCGGAGGTCATCTTCAACACCGCCATGACGGGCTACCAAGAGGCGCTCACCGATCCTTCCTACACCGGGCAGATTCTCGTCATGACGGCGCCTCTCATCGGCAACTACGGCGTCAATGAGCGCGATGTCGAATCGGGCAAAGTCCACGTCGCGGGGTTTGTCATTCGGGAGTTGGCGCGGGAATGCTCGAACTATCGCGCGACGGATGATCTTTCGGGATATCTCCGCAAAAATAAAATCCTCGGCATCGAGGGGATCGATACGCGGGCATTGACTCGCCGACTCCGCTCGGCGGGGGCGTTGCGAGGAGCCTTGTCTGACGATCCGGCGATCAGCGATGGGGAGTTGGTCGCGATGGCGCGGTCGGCGCCGACTATGGCGGGGCGGAATCTTGCAAAGGAAGTGAGCTGCGCGGAGCAGACCGATTGGGATGAAGGGCTGCACTTTCTTCAAGATGAAGAGGCGTTGTTTGATCAGGGAGATGGCGAGAAGGCGAAACCTCCGCTGCGTGTCCTCGCTCTCGATTGCGGCGCCAAGGGAAATATCTTTCGCAATCTGACCCAGCGAGGGTGCAAGGTCGCGGTGGCTCCATTGAGCACCACCGCAGATGGCATCCGCGCGATGAAAGCTGAGGGCAAGATTGACGGTGTGTTCATTTCCAACGGCCCCGGCGATCCCGAAGCGGTTGAAACCATCATCGCGACTCTCGCTGATCTTCTCGCGGAAGACCCGGCGGACACGATCCCCATATTTGGTATCTGCCTGGGGCATCAACTTCTGGCTCTCGCGCTGGGCGCCACGACGTACAAACTCAAGTTCGGGCATCACGGCGTCAACCAACCCGTCCGCAACTGCTGCACCGGGCGAGTAGAGATCACGAGCCAGAACCACGGTTTCGCTGTTGAAGCGGACTCCCTCGCCCGGATCGGAGCTGAGGCGACGCATGTGAATCTCAATGATGGGACGATCGCGGGTTTTCGCTTGGTTGATCGCCCCGTTTTCGCTGTCCAGCACCATCCCGAAGCGAGCCCCGGCCCGCACGACGCGGGATATGCATTCCACGCGTTCATCGAAATGATGCGAACGGGCAAAGCGACTCTCTTTGCCAAAGCGGGCGCCTGACGGCGGAAGTCTGCGCTGTTCTTGAGCGACGTTTGGGCTTTGCTCGCTCGCAAAGAACAATGACGGGCGCCTTTTTCAATATCCGTTGGAACCGCTTGCCAGTTGCGGGGGCTATATACGGGCGTTATCGTCCGCCCGTCCGCGATGGGTCGTTGCTTGGCGTCGGCTTCGCGGCGGTTCGACATGCTCTATTGATCGCTCACCACCGGAGGCGACCCGCTCGACCGGGGGTCTGACAGCAGGGAGATTCGCAATAATGCGCTCGACAAGAATGCAACTTATTTGGCCTGCGCTATTGGTAGTGCTCGCGTTGACAACCGCCGGGACCGTCCAGGCTGCTGACACGCCAGCCCAGTCGCTCGACCACGCTTCGACGCTGTACCAGAACAGCCGTCTGGTCGAAGCGAAACGAACACTGATTCGTATCGATCGATCGGCTCTGACCAGCGAAGAGGGCGAGCGATTGTTCAGCCTGATGACGGTGGTCGATCGCCGACTCCGCCGGGCTGATCCGATTTCAATCAGCTTGGAAAAAGCAACCCTTGCTCTGAACGAAGGAGATCTTCGTGAAGCTGATCGTCAGGCACACGCTGCCCGTCGAGCTGACTCGTCGAGCCCTGAGCAGAGCCGAGAGGCACAACAGATCTTGGACCAGTCCGCCCAGCTCAAACTCGAGTTGACGCCGATGGTTGAGTCGACTCTGGCGCAAGCGATGACCGACTTTGAAGCTCGCCGTTACGCACAAGCGAAAGCAGGCGTCGACAGTGTCTATCGCTCGGGTGTGGAGTTGTCTCGAAGCCAGCTCCGCTTGATTGATCGTTATCGAAGTCGAATCACTCGGATCGAGCAAGATCGAGGCGAGCCGTTTGCGAGCGATTACATCCCCATGGCGGTGCTCAAAGCGGAAGGCGCTGCTGAGCAGTCCCAGCCGGAGCCCGCTACGGAGACCGAGACTGATCCCCAACCTGAACCTGCGACTGAGCCTGAGCCCAGCGCCGAGAGCAAACCTACTGAAGACGACCAAGCCAAAACGCAGCAGGAACAGGACTTGTTCCAACAGGCGCTCAAGTTTGACGCCCAACGCCGTCTAGCAGAAGCGGACAACGCCTTTGATGCCGGTCGCTACACCGTCGCTTTGGAGAACTATCTCCTCATCACCGGTCAATACCGCGAGCACTCGTCGCCTGACGATGTGCAGCGATCGGAGGCTCGAATCGCTGAGATTCGCGCGCTCCTCCAACAGCAAGGCGGGAATATGATTCAGCAGGAGTTGAATCGATCCCAACTTGTCCGCGAACGCGCGATCGCCGAGTTCGACAACCTGCTCGCTGAGGCGCGCAAGTCTCTCGGTGCAGGCGACACCGAAAAGGCTCGCCAACTGGCCAGTGAAGCTCGGCTCCGCATCAGTGAAGCGAGAGCGGTCTTCTCTCAAGCTGAGTACGACAGCCGAATCAGCGCCCAGCAGTCTCTTGTGGGGCAGATCATCTCGTCTGAGGAGCAGATTCGAAAGCAGGAGACGACCCAGCGCAGCGAGCGGCTCCAGTCGGAAGCTCGCCAGCAGGAGTCCCAACGAGAGAAAGACAAATACAGAAAGATTCGCGAAAGTCTCGGCAGGATCCGTGCTCTTCAGATTGAACAGAAGTATGAAGAAGCATTGCAAGTCGTTGACCAAGTGCTGTTCCTTGATCCGAACAACCCTGCTGCCCTGCTGCTCAAGGACACGATGCAGGACCTGATGATCTATCGCGATTGGGCCTTGACGCAGCGCAACAAGACGCTGGGCTTTGCGCGCGAAAAAATCAATATCCAAAAATCGTTGATTATCCCGGACCAGCTTCTTGCGTACCCACCGGATTGGCCTGAGATTAGTTTCCGCCGGGGGGAGCCGATCGCGTTTCAGGAATCTCCCGCAGATCGCAAGGTGCTTGCTGAATTGCGCAATCGCAAAGTGCCCGGCTCTTTCACCGATGCCAGGCTTGAGGATGTCGTTGAGTTTTTCGCTCAGGTCACCAACCTGAATGTCGATGTTGATTGGGAATCGCTCGGCGACATTGGCGTCACGCGGGACGACCTGGTCTCGTTGAATCTGCAGCCGATGCAGGCGCGTGTGTTGCTTGACCGGATCCTTCGCAAGGTCAGCCCGGACAGTTTCAGTCGCGCCAACTGGGCCGTTGAGGATGGCGTTCTGGTCATCGCTTCAGATGAAGCTCTCCGGCGGAACACCACCGTTCAGATCTACGATGTGCGCGACCTGCTTTTCCAGATTGAAGACTTCGACGAGGTGCCCAACCTCGGGCTGGGGCGAATCCAGCAAGGTCAGGGCGGTGGCAGCACGACCACCTTCACCGTTGAAGACAGCGAGCAGCCCACCGAAGAAGAGCTCCTCGATAAAATCATCGAGATCATCCAGAACAACATCGACCCCAACGGCTGGCGTGAAAACGGTGGCGACACCGGGGACATCACCGATCTCAACCGAAATCTCATCATCACCAACACCGCGCGAAATCACCAGAAAATCGCAGCGCTGTTGAGCCAACTCCGGGAAGTCCGGTCGATTCAGGTCGCGGTCGAAACTCGATTTCTCCTCGTGGATCAAAACTTTTTCGAGCAAATCGGCTTTGACATCGACCTCATTTTCAATGCTCAAAACAGTCAATATCGCAACGCCCTGACGAATCAGGCCAACTTCGCCACTCGTCCCGCCGATGGCTCCACCGGCACCAGCACACTGCTCCCCTCCGATCTCGTAGGCCCATTCTTCGGCGGTTCAAGAACAGGCGCCAGCAACGAGATCGTCAACACCAACTTTGCTGACATTGCTCAGGCGACCGGCAACCCGCCCGTCCCGGAATTCGCCGTTCAGGCGGTGCCCTTTGTCACCAGCAGGCCCAGCACGTTCAGCCAGCTTCCTGTTCAGGGTGGCAGCAACACGCTTGCAGAAGACTTGTTGAATGGTTCGCAGTTTGCAGTCACCACGCTCGCCACCAGCCCGGCTTTGGCGCTGGCAGGAACGTTCCTCGACGACATACAGGTGGACTTCCTGCTCGAAGCGACGCAGGCCGACCGCCGGAGCATCACACTCACCGCTCCCCGGCTCACCTTCACCAACGGCTCTTCTGCCACACTCTCGGTTCTCACTGAGGAAGCCTTCGTCTCGAACCTGACGATTATCTCAGGTACGGGCGGCATCGGTTTCCAGCCTCAGATCGGACGAGTCGGCAGCGGTTTCACGCTGGTCATCGACGGAGTTGTTTCGGCTGATCGACGGTACGTCACGCTCCAAATCCAAGCACAGCTAGCCAAGAACATCCGGTTCGTCGAGTTCGTGGGAGCATCTCAGGCGGTCGCAGCCGGGGCAGGCGCCAATGCCGTCGGCGGCGGCGGAATCGTCGAAGGAAACATCCAGCAGCCCGTTCTCCAAACCACCATCATCCGCACCGGCGTCACCGTCCCGGATCAAGGCACGGTGCTCATGGGCGGCCAACGGGTCAGCAGCGAGATCGAGATCGAATCAGGCGTCCCCGTCCTCAGCAAAATTCCAGTCATCAACCGATTCTTCACCAACCGCATCGAAGACAAACAGGATTCGACGCTCCTCATTCTCGTCAAACCCACCATCCTCATCCAGAGCGAAGAAGAAGAAAAGAACTTCCCCGGCTTGATGGACAGCCTGCAAAACCGCTTCGGCTCGGGTTTCTGAGTTTGATCGAAAACTTCGTTCTACGGCTTCAAACGCCACCGCAAATGCTGTTCGGCGCATTTTACTTGACAACATCGCACCTGAAGCGGTAGCGTGAGTCGCTGCGAGTCCGCATTAGAAGGAGATACGCGCGATGGCGTCAGTCGATTCACGCCTCCTTGTTCAAACCGAGGAGAACATTACTCAGATCAAGTTTGTTGACCGCAACATCCTCGACGAGGGGAATATTCAACAAATCGGAGACGAAATCCTCAGGATTATTGAGAGTCAGGAAACTCCCAATCTCTTGATTTCGTTTACCAACGTTGAGCATCTCTCCAGTGCTGCACTGGGGACGCTGATCACGATCAACACGAAGATCCGCGCCAAGGGAGGTCAGCTCCGTCTGGCCAACATCGACCCGCAGATCTACGAAGTCTTTGTGATCACCAAGCTCAACAAACTCTTTCAGATCCATGAGACGATGGAAGAAGCTCTTGCCAGCTTCGACTCCTGAACGCGATGTGATGTGCGGGCACGCTCTGCTCCAAGCGGAGCGGTCGCCCAGCTCCACCAAGATCGCTTCGACACGTTCCCATGACTGACCAACCCCAAAACTCGCAGCGCGCTTCCCATCGGTTTCCAAACGATGCCGATCAGATTCACGCAATCGAAAACGAGCTTCTCTCCACCGCGGAGCGTTTTGGGTTTACCCCGTCTGCAGCGTTCGCCCTTCGGCTGGCCTTGGATGAAGCAATCCGAAACGCCTTTGTCCACGGCTGCTGCAACTGCCCGGGTAAGCTCATTGATGTCTCCTGGACCGTCTCCAAAGACAAGGTGACCATCACCGTTGACGACCACGGCGTCGGCTTCGATCCCAACGAAGTCCCCGATCCCAGAGAGGATGACAACCTCGAACGGCCTTGCGGCAGAGGCCTGCTCCTGATGCGCGCTTACATGACGAGCATCCACTACAACGAGCACGGCAACTCGGTCACGATGCACTTCAGCCCGGAGTCTCAGGACGACTGATCGTCACTCAGCACCCGCACAAAACACACGCCAGTCTCCGCCGATTTGACTACCTCCTCAGCGGCCCCAAGCGCTGTGATTGACTGCTGAAACATCTCGGGCGCGAACCGGTCCGCGAGGATCACCATCGCTGAAACCGCTGGCGCATCCAGATCAACCTTCGCTTCTTCAGCGAGCGCATCCAGCGCCCCCCACTCCGCATCTTCCAGGCACGCAGCACGGAGCCAGACATGCCCATACACCGGTGGCGTCGATGCGTCCGCGCTCAGCCGAACGAGACATCGCCACCCGGTCACGCCGAGTTCCTTCCCGTCATCACGCAGGTTGTGTTCACGATCCACATTGATCTGCAATCGCCAGTGGTCGATCAGTTCTTCGAGGATTTCTTCTTCGACCAAGCTGCCAGGCGCCGGGTCCAGCACGCTGCGATGCTCGTGCGCCACCGTGTCAACGCTCGAAAGCGTGTCAACCTGCGGCGCGTCAAACGCCTCGAGCGCGCGCTCAATCACTTCCTTGAGATCGGATTGCGCGCGGATTGTGAGAATCTTGTGCTCATCGACATACACATAAAGAAAAGGGTCGTCGCTCATGGCGCCAAACCCAACAAGCCCGCACTCAAAGAGCCAGTCTTCGTGCTTGTACATCAACTCGATGAATTGATCGAACCCGATCGGGTCATACGCGATGTACGGGTCGACCTCTCGATACGCATCTTCGCCGAGGATGTCGAGAATCGGATACACCCGCGTGGGCAACAGCGACAGGAGCGTCAGGCACAACCCTCGCAGCCGATTAGCCGGGACCACCACGTCGAACATGTAGCGGTCGGGCCATTCTTCCCAGTCGCTCTCCGCGTCGCCGCCATCCGCAGGCTCGAACTCAACGGTGTAGCCGGACTTGGGCTTGAAATCCTCGACGGGATAGACCCCAAGGGGAAACTGAAACCCCTGCATCTCGACCCGCTCGACCGACTTGTCAATGTTGGCTCCTGACATGGCTCTCTCTATCGGAAACCTCCGGGCATTCACACCTGTAGAAAATACGAACTCTTTCATTCATACTGACGACTGATCCACCACGACTCCATTGGATCGACTTCCCTGACCGGAGCAGAGAGACCGGCCTAACCCCCGCTGGATGACACCACACGCCCTCTCAGGTAGGGTGTACGAACCCACACACTGCGTATGGGTAGCCCTTCGATCGGCCCCCGCAAGGCATCGCTTGCCTTGGGACGCCCCTCCAGACCCTCGATGAGGAATACTTGATGAACGGACAGGGATTCGTCGCAAAGATGAATGAGGTTCTCGTAGCCATCAACGGCGTGATCTGGCACAACTATGTGCTCTACATCGTGCTCGGCGTCGGCCTCCTCTTCACCATCTGGAGTGGTTTCTGCCAGTACCGAGCCCTCACGCACGGCGTTGCAGTCACACGAGGTAAATACGACTCCAAGGACGACCCGGGAGCCATCAATCACTTCCAAGCGCTCTCAGCGGCTCTCTCCGCGACCGTGGGACTCGGCAACATCGCCGGAGTCGCGTTGGCGATTGTGCTCGGTGGACCCGGAGCCGTCTTCTGGATGTGGATGGTCGGCCTCGTCGGCATGGCGCTCAAGACCACCGAAGTCACACTCTCCATGATCTACCGAAACACCGACGACCCTGACAACCCGCACGGCGGGCCCATGTTCGTCGCATCCAAAGGGTTGGCCAAGATGGGCTTGCCTCGGCTGGGCAAATTCATCGGCGGGGTCTTCGTCGTCACACTCCTGATCTCAACGGTCACCGGCGGCAACATGTTCCAGGCATGGAGCGTCGCCGACATCACCCATCAATACTTCGGCATTCCACAAGAAGCGGTGGGCATCTTCCTCGCGGTCGTCGTGGGCGCAGTGATTATTGGCGGGATCAAACGCATCGGCGCCGTCGCCGGGCGACTCGTCCCGTTCATGTGCACGATGTACCTGCTCGCAGCGCTCTACGTCATCAGCATCCACATCGGTGACATCCCCCGCCTCCTCATGCTGATCGTGTCCGAAGCATTCAACCCAACGCAGGCGCAAGGCGCCTTCCTCGGCGGCACCGCGGGGTACGCACTGCTCTGGGGCATGAAACGCGCCCTCTTCTCATCGGAAGCTGGGCAAGGGTCCTCCCCGATTGCTCACTCTGCTGCAAAGACTGATGAACCGGTACGAGAAGGTGTAGTCGCCGGGCTCGAACCATTCATCGACACCATCGTCGTCTGCACACTCACTTCGCTCGTCATCCTGTCAACGGGCGTCTGGAATCGCGGCCCCGATCTGGTCTTCCTTGAAACGCCTCAGGTCGTCGCAGCAGGCGACTCCTGGACGCTCACCGAAACGCCCATCGAGGAGACCGACAGTGTTGATCTGCGCGAAGGGTCAGAAGTCTTCACGATCGTCGAGTCACAAATCAACGCAAATACTGGTCTCAAACTGCATCGCTTTGGTGGCAACGTCCACGTCGAAGGGGAAGGGCACGACGCCACATACTCCATCATCTGGACCACTTCTGACACCGCCACCGATGAAATCAAGGTGGTCAAGGAAGGCGCCTTCTTCAACTACAAAGGCGCAACACTCACCGCCAAAGCTTTCGATTCGGTCTCGCCCGGCCTCGGCAAGTGGCTTGTGACCGTGGCCGCCTGGCTTTTTGCAGTCTCGACGATGATCTCGTGGTCGTACTACGGCGAGCAAGGCGTTGTCTATCTCTTCGGCAACCGATTGGTGATCCCGTACAAGATCGTCTATTGCTTGCTCATCATCGTGGCGAGTATGCCCCGGTTGATCGCCAGCGATGCGCAGCTGGACAACCTCACGGCGCTGGGCACCGGCGTCATGCTGTGGTCCAATATTCCGATCATGTTGATCTTCAGCGTCATCGCTATGAAGACGTACCACAGTTATTTCCGACGACTCAAAGCAGGCGAGTTCCACCCGCACAAGGCGCCATCCATCACCGATGTCGTCGAAGGCAAAGACGTGGAGTGACCCACTCGCACAACGATTGATCTCTTCCCACAATGGAGGCTCATATGCGACTGACAATACGACGTTCGATTGGCGCACGCAGCGCGCTGCTGGCCATGTTCGCTTCATTTGCCGTTCTCATCGGGCCCGCAGCGGTGGCGCAGCAGCGATCCACCCCTGCCCACACCGTTGGGAATCTTCCACCCAAGCAGGGGCTCTTGCTCCAGCAAATGCAGGGCAAATCTCCACCCGCTTACTTGCTCGACAACCTCTCGTGGGTCACGGGCGGGCCGACGAGCCTTGAGTCCTTGCGAGGCAAAGTCGTCGTTCTTCAGCTTTGGCGCACCGGCGATCCGTCGGGCCGGTCGTGGCTCGCCATCGCCAACGCCAGCCAAAAGAAGTTTGGCACAGATGACGTTGCGGTCATCGCGATCCACACCAATGATAGATGGGGGCAGGCCGAGTCATACATCAAGGGAAAACCATTCACGGTCACCACCGCGATCGACACCAACGGCGCCCTGACTCGTTTCTTGCATGGCAAGGACAATCCGATGAACCTCATCCTTGATCGGCAAGGCGCCGTCGTCGCGGGCGGCCTGACCGGGCGAGGCCTCAACATGATGGTCAAGAAACTCGTCAATCAGCCCTTTAGCGCAGCAGCCCCCCTGCCGACTGAATTTATCGATGTGGATGTGGCCACGACTGCCGTCGCCAATCCCAAGCCGAGCGACAATGCAAATCCCCCATTGCAAGACCCTGACCCAGCGCCGACCGCCTCGGTTTCGTTTCCTCCCTACAAAAACGCAGTCAGTAACGCCTTGGATTTTCGAGGAAAAAAGGCGCCTCCGCTCGGCATCCTGACTTGGCTCAACGGCGAGCCTCGCGCCCAGGGCAAAGTGCTCATTATCGATTTCTGGGCGACGTGGTGCGGGCCATGTGTCGCATCCATCCCGGATATGAACGAACATGCGGCTCGCTTCGCTGACGAGGTGGTCATCATCGGCATCTCCAATGAAGAAAAACGCGTGGTCCAAAAGTTCCTCAAGAAAACAGAAATGCGTTACACCGTTGCGGTTGACACCACCGCGCAAATGCAACGTGCGATGCAGGTTCGCGCCATCCCGCATGTCGCTGTCATCAGCCCCGATGGAATCGTTCGATATCAAGGGCACCCGGCGCATCTCACCGACACCATCATCGAGCAGATCATCGAGGCAAGCAAAAGCCTCAACGATTGACACTCTCTTACCGGACGCAATAAGTCGTCCACTCCCAAGACCGTCACCCTCGACACATCATTGCAGCCACAACAAGTTCTAATTGGCACAAAAGTCTTGTATTGCTGGGGCTTGGCGGGTAGGCTTGTCGTGTGAACTCTGCGTATTTCTGCGCCGACTCCCAAGATGATTCCTCACACGGAGAGAGATATGAGAGCTACTTGGATATCCATTGCGCTGCCGACTATGGTGTGCGCGTTTGCAACACTCCCCACAACGGCGCAGCAGTTCACCGATCAAACCGCGACCAACTTCCCGCCCCCTTCCAATGAATATTCCAACCAAGTGGCGATCGCTGATCTCGACGGTGATGGCGATTTGGACATCGCGTTTGCCAATGGCGCCGGCTTCGGGACGGCTGCTGCTCCGCAAATGCTTCGGCTCTACATCAACAACGGTGCGGGCCTGTTCGCCGATGAATCTGCTGCTCGCACCGGCAGCCTCACCGCCATCGCGCGCGACATCGAGTTCGGCGATGTGGATGGTGACGGTGATCTCGACATTGCTATCGCGCAGGATTTCGCCCGCCAACCGCTTCTTCTTATCAACAACGGCTCCGGCATCTTCACCAACGAAACCGCAACCCGGATGCCGACCATCAATCTCGGCAGCCCCCACTGCGCCTTCGGTGATGTCGACAACGACGGCGATCTCGATCTTGTCTTCGCCAACGGTGGATCCAGCAGATTCGGCACAGGGCTGACTCAACTCTTCATCAACAATGGCGCGGGAGTCTTCACCAACGCCACTGCCACACAACTCCCTGCTGCGCTCGTCTCCTCGCCGATGGATGTGATTTTTGGCGATGTGGATGGCGATCTTGATCTCGACCTACTTGTCGACTCCCGATCAAGCTCGACCAAGCTCTTCCTCAACGACGGCGCCGGACTCTTCTCTGACGCGACCGCTGGCGCCTGGCCGGGCGACGGCTCGACCTACTCCTTCGACTTTGGAGATATCGACAACGATGGCGATCTCGATGTGCTCGGCGTCAACTCGCTCTCCTCGCGCGAAGGCCTTTATGTGAACAACGGCTCAGGGCTCTTTGTCGAGATGTCCGCCGCGCTCCTGCCCGGTGCGAACAATCCCAACTTCGACGACAACGACAGCAAGTTTCTTGATTACGACAACGATGGAGATCTTGATTTCATCGTCGCTCGGCTGCTCGGCCCCGAACGCATCTACCGCAACGATGGCGCCAGCTTCACGCTCACCACCGCCGTGATTCAATCCGTCTCCAGTTCATCGCTCGATATCGAAGTCGGCGATCTGGACGGCGACGGCGATTTCGATCTCGTCACCGCAACGGGCGAGTCAGGCGCCTTTGCCAACCGCATCTATCTCAACAGTGGGCCTGCTGACACAATGGCGCCAACCATCGCTCAGGTTGAATCCCTCCCGAATACGTCAGACACGGCCGGGCCATACGCGATCCGCGCCGCGGTGCGCGATGGGATGACTTCCGATCATGGTTTTTTTCCGACTGACATCAAACTCAGTGTGACCGTCGATGGCGGAGCGCCGTTTTTCGTCCCGCTCCGATGGGCTGGTCACGATGTATATCGTGGTGAAATCCCCGGCCAAGCTTCCGGGTCAGTCATTGCCTATCACGTCGTCGTCACAGACTTTGCCGGCAACACGAACACCGGCTCACCTCTCTCCTTTTCGATCAACCCGATAGGCGACCTCAATGGAGATGGCGCCGTCAACAGCGCTGATCTTGCAACGCTGCTCTCCCTCTGGGGAACAGCTGGCCCGACCGATTTCAACTCGGACGGCGTCACCAACAGCGCCGACCTCGCCACACTCCTGGCAAACTGGACCGGCTGAACGAGCCACACCAGCCAATCGGCCTCATATCGCCATAGTCGCTGCACCGGATCGAGCCTGTATGATGGTTGATCCAAGATCGACTTGAGCAATGACCCCATCCAGACGGAGCCCACTCTTATGACACCCGATTCGATCCTCAGTGATGCACAAGGCCGGATGGATAAAGCGATCGATCACCTCAAGGCCGAATTGCGAGGCGTGCGCACCGGCCGGGCATCCACTTCTCTCGTCGAATACATCAAAGCGGATTACTACGGTTCGCCGACGGACATCAAGGCGCTTGCCGCCGTCAGCGTCCCCGAGCCGACGCAGATACTCATCAAACCGTTCGACGTTGGCGCCCTCGATGAAATCCGCAAAGCGCTGGAAACCTCCGACCTCGGGCTGAACCCGCAGGTGGATGGCAAGCAGATCCGCGTTGCAGTCCCCTCCCTGTCCGGCGACCGTCGGAAGCAGCTCGTCGTTCACATCAAGAAGCTCTCTGAAGACACCAAGATTTCCCTGCGCAATGTCAGGCGGGACTCCAACAAGCACGCCGACCAACTGAAAAAGATGCCTGACTCACACACCCCTGAAGATGAGATCGAAACACTCAAAAAAGAGATTCAGGATGTGATCAAAAAGCACGAGTCAACGATCGACAATCTTGTCAAAACCAAGTCAGAAGAAATCCTGTCGATCTGACCACGCCATTTCCCGCGTCATCACTACGATCGCAGCGTAGAAATATTTTTGACCGCTCAGCAGGACCGATCGGAGCGTCGATCCTGCATGTTCGTTCAGCTGCAGCCCATGCTGTGGCCGCAGTTCAAACATTTGTAGCAGGTGCCGTTTCGCACGGTGATCGTGCCGCACACATCGCACGCTGGCGCATCGCCCTGACAATCCCGCAGCGCTGAAGAGAGCACGGACGAGATACGCCCCGCGATTTCAGCCGACGACTCGCCCGACACTTCCGCCGAGACTTGATCTCGCAGATCAACAGCGCCTTTGGCGACAACGGTCGGCGCCGATACAGACGGCTTCGGTCGATCGCCATTCCCATTGCTGT
This sequence comes from uncultured Phycisphaeraceae bacterium, assembly GCA_964392425.1. Lineage (GTDB taxonomy): Bacteria > Planctomycetota > Phycisphaerae > Phycisphaerales > UBA1924 > CAYMQF01. The sequence goes on along the minus strand of CAYMQF010000048.1, from coordinate 3,068 downwards.
TTCCACTGCCAGTTTCAGGGCGCGACCCCTTGGCAAAATCGACCGTCGGCCCGCCGTACAACTCACTGGAATCCGTAGAGCGTTTGGGCACAGCCACCTCGCGGTACCCTTCGACAAACTCGATGCCGATCCAACGGAAGATGTAATCCACCAAACTCTTGGCGATTGGAATATCCCGGTTGGTCGTCATGCCGGACGGCTCGAACCGCTGGTGCGTGAACTTGTTGACCAAGCTTTCGATGGGCACGCCGTACTGCAGCGCGACGCTGACCGCCGTACCGAGCGAATCCATCAGGCCGCCGACCGTCGAGCCTTCCTTAGCCATCGTGATGAACAGTTCGCCGGGCCGGCCATCTACGTACAGACCGACGGTGAGATATCCCTCGTGCCCGCTGACGCTGAACTTGTGCGTGATGGATCGGCGTGTGTCGGGAAGCCGACGACGCATGGGCCGATGCACAATGCGCACTTCTTCCGAAGCAGACGATTTTTCCTTGGACTCAGCCAACTGTCGCTGTGTCTCTTCGTATTTCAGCATGACCGCTGCAAGTTTTTCTTCCGCCTCAGCAGCGCGCTGCGTCAGCACGAGCACCTCGGACTCATCCAATCCTCGCCTGGCTTGACCATCCCGCCCGCTATCTGTTTCGCTGTCACTTTTTGAAGAGAGGGGCTGGCTCAACTTACTGCCGTCGCGGTACAGCGCGTTGGCTTTGAGGCCCAGCTCCCAGCTCAAACGGTACGCAGCCTTGATGTCCTCGACCGTCGCATCGTGGTGCAGGTTGATCGTCTTGCTGATGGCGCCACTGATGAACGGCTGAGCAGACGCCATCATCCGAATGTGCCCCTCGACCGCGATCAAACGCTCACCCTTTTTCCCACAGGTGCTCGCGCAGTCAAAGACGGGCAAATGCTCGTCGTGCAAGCCCGGCGCGCCTTCGATGGTTTGCGAACCACAAATCACCGCGTTGAGCGCTTCGACCTGCTCGCTGGTCAATCCCAGCGCGCCAAGCATATTGAACGCCGAATCTTTCTTGATCGCATCCGGGTCAAGCCCGAGCCTGCGAGTCGCATCATCGCCGAGCGCCCAGACATTGAACGCAAAGGACAACTCGAAAACGCCAGGCAGCGCATCTTCGATCCGGTCGAGGTCCTCGCGCGTCAGCCCCTTGTTGAGCAGGTAATCCGTGAACGTCTCGGCGCCCGCCTTCACCGCGCCATCCAACTCAGGCATCGGCGCATCGAGCTTGAGCGTGCCAAGCACATACGTCAAAATCTTGCGGATTTCCTCGTTGTGATAGCCGAGCGTTTCAAGCGCAGGCCGCAGCGACGCATTGGCAATCTTGAAATACCCGCCTCCCGCGAGCTTCTTGAACTTCACCAGCGCAAAGTCAGGCTCAACGCCCGTCGTGTCGCAGTCCATCAAAAGCCCGATCGTGCCCGTCGGCGCGATGACCGTCACCTGCGCGTTGCGATAGCCGTGCTTTTGCCCGAGCGCCAGCGCGTCATCCCACGCAGCGACTGCATGATCGAGCACCGCGCCAGCATTGGCGATATTGACGCGATCAGAACGGATCACCGTATGGTCGATCGGCACCGGCGGAATCGGCAACTGCTCATACACGTCGGCGCCCGTCGCATGCCTCGACATCCCCCGCGCAGCACGAGAGTGATTGCGAACCACGCGCAGCATGTGGTCAGTGTTCTTCTTGTACCCAGCAAACGGACCCATCTGCGCAGCCATCAACGCCGACTGCCGATACGACCGGCCGGTCAACACCGCAGAGACAGCTCCAGCAAACGACCGCGCCTCCGGGCTGTCATACGCAATCCCCGCGCGCATCAACACCGCGCCCAGGTTCGCATATCCCAGGCCCAACGTGCGATATTCCCAGCTCAACTTCGCGATGTCTTCGCTCGGGAACGCCGCCATGAGGACGCTGATTTCAAGGGCCGTCGTCCACAGGTCGACCGCGTGTTCGAACCGTTCGATGTCGAACGTGCGCGACTCTTCATCGTAAAACTTGAGCAGGTTGATCGACGCAAGATTGCACGCCGTGTTGTCGAGGAACATGTACTCGCTGCACGGGTTGGACGCGTTGATGCGCCCGCTCGCCGGGCAGGTGTGCCACGCGTTGATCGTCGTGTCGAACTGCACGCCGGGATCGGCGCACCGCCACGCAGCAAACGAAATCTGATCCCACAGATCGCTCGCCTTGATCGTCTTGGCCACGGCGCCCGTCACGCGATCCAACAACGGCCAATCGCTGTCCGCATCGAGCGCCTCAAAGAACGAATCAGCAATGCGGATCGAGTTGTTCGAGTTCTGCCCGCTGACGGTGAGATACGCCTCGCCGTTAAAGTCGTAGGTGAGGGAGAGGCCGAGCCGCTCAGCCGTCTCGCGCTGTTCGTCGGAGAGATGCTTCATCCCCTCGACAAGTGCAGCGACTTTGATCTCCTCGCGCACCTTCCAGTTGATGAACTTTTCGATGTCGGGGTGATCCAGATCCAGGCAGACCATCTTGGCAGCCCGGCGAGTCGTCCCGCCGCTCTTGATCGCGCCCGCCGCCCGGTCGCCGATCTTGAGCCAACTCATCAAGCCGGACGACTGCCCGCCGCCGGAGAGCGGTTCGTTTTCGCCTCGCAGGGAGGAGAAATTCGTCCCGGTGCCGGAGCCATATTTGAAGAGCCTCGCCTCGCGGACCCACAGGTCCATGATGCCGCCGGGGTTGACGAGGTCGTCCTTGATCGACTGAATGAAGCAGGCGTGAGGCTGCGGGTGCGTATACGCATCGGTCGCCTGCGTGACGACGCCCGTCGCGGGGTCAGCGATGAAATGCCCTTGTGCCGGGCCGGAAATGCCGTACGCCCAGTTGAGTCCGGTGTTGAACCACTGCGGGCTGTTAGGCGCCGCCATCTGGTGGACGAGCATGTATTTGAGCTCGTCCTCGAACGCCTGCGCATCTTCAGCAGCGTCGAAGTAGCTGTGCTTCTCACCCCAATGACGCCAGCAGCCAGCCAGGCGATGAATCACCTGCTTGGCGCTGCGCTCGGGACCGGTGGCTGGAGTG
>CAYMQF010000047.1:7327-16510 GCA_964392425.1 uncultured Phycisphaeraceae bacterium | reverse complement strand
CGCGATCTTCTCAATGCGCCACCCGAACAAAACATGAATGGCGCATAATCCTCCAGTGGGAGAGGGGGCAATCATCAGTAATCCACGCCGTCCACACCGTTGGGCGTGTCGACGAGCTTGCGAGGCTCGCCTCCAAATGGATTTTGCACCGGCTCAGTCGCTTCGCTCAGGCGCATCACCGCAGCGTGGCCGTCCGCGAAAAGCATGGGCCGGTGATCCATCGTCGCGTTGTTTTTGACGGACAGGTGCGCCATCTCGCTGTCCCACATGAGGACTTTGTTGGCCGGGTGCGCGACTTCTGAAACGAGCGTCGGCCTGATGAGCGACTCGTCCGCCTCAGCGTGCCCGCTCCACAGCGACGGACTGGCGACAAACGAAGTCGAGTAGGAATACGAAGATCGGCCCATCCCAGGAGACGCGCCAATCCCGTTCCACGGTCCGTCCGGGCCTCGCTCAGCACCGGGGCAGACCCACGACTCGAAGTGTTCTCGCCAAGGCGCCACCTTGTGCATCATCGCAGGCCATGAAATCTCTACGTCCCATGTCGAGATTGTGATGCCCGCCGTTCGATCTGCATCGGGCGAAAACTGATAAAAAGTTGTTCCATCCGATTCATAGGCGAGGTCTTCATCGTTTGGGGAAAAGGGATATCGCCCGTGGTGGGTTTGTGTATACATCTGCATCGTGGCGCCAAGCCCCTTGAGGTTTGCCACGCACACGACCCGGCGCCCAGCATCGCGCGCCGAACGCATTGCGGGCAACGCCAAGCTCAGCAAAATGCCGATCACGCCGATCACGACCATGAGTTCGATGACCGTGAAGCCCGACAGCTTTCGCTCGTTCGTGCGAACAACAAACTGCGGAGGTAATGATGCGGGGTATTTCATCCGTTGTAAATCTAGTAAAAGTTTGGGCCGATCGGATTTTGGTCGCTGTAGATCCATAAGCGCCAGGGGAGCCAATCTTGCTGATCGTTGCTCCAGACAAAGCCGTATCCCATCAGCATCGTAGCACGTTCCCCGCGCGGCCCGAGAGGATCGTCTTGATTGACCGTCGGCAATTTGACCGGAATGAGAACTTCGTACACATCAAGCTTGCCTTTCTGTGCGTCGTTGGGCAACTCAAATAATGTCGGTATTCGCATCGTGAGATTCGCCCTCCGAGGTGGCTTCTCCATCATCCTGCCGCCTACATAGCGAACACGAACATGAATGTCGCTTGGCGCTATGGGGGCCAGTTTCATCACAAGGCTCTGTCGCATCCACGCTTGAACAAACTGATCATATTTATCAGAGCGTTCGTTGAATGGAAGGTGTCCTCCGAGGGAAGTAATCGATTGGGCGCTTTTGTCAAAGTCCGGATCAAGATGTCTCAGAAGGCGTTCAGCAAAACGATCCGCAAGCTGCTCGGCCCGCGCTGATTGCAGCGGGTTGCTCTGCTCCTTGATGAGCGTGGAGTAGGCAGCTTCTCTCGCCTGTTGCACATTTGCTTCGACTGTTTCCACCGTTGGGGATACCAACAAGGAATCATCGAGCAAGTACTGGGAGAGCGCTGAGGGATTGTCAGAATCGTTACGGAGTATGTCATGCTCTGGAGGGGGCATACCAGATGGAGTGAGACTGCGCCAGAGTGCACCAATGCCTGTCAATAAAATAGCGATGGCGAGAATGAGAATCAGTTTATCTTTTGTCAATGGAAGGTTCCATGCTCAGAGAAATGACAAGTCAAGATCGACGGTCAGCCAAGCTCGTGCTTCGCGTTTATGGGCAACTGGTGCATCGAGCCCAAACAACGAAATCGCCTTCTCGGTTTGTGCCAGACCCACCGGTGCAACATTGATTGGATGAGCAATCACCTTCGGAGCAAGCGGTGAGAATGCTTTTGCCATCCGGTGTGGGGGCTGAGTTGCAGCAGTTTGTCACTCCCTTTGCATACGCGGTTGACACTGCGGCGAGGATCATTACTCCCCCTGTGATAGCGAGAAGCTGAGCGAGTCTGGATCGGCCGATTTTTTTGGGATTCTGCATTGGGAGTCTCCTGAAAAAGGACAAACGTTGTCACTTCAGGCCAACCTGATCTCAGGCCGACCCGCTGAAGGCCGACCCAAAATCGAACATACAGAATCTCGACGCCGTGTCAAGAAAAAAGTCCGAAAATAATACAACTTTCTTCGATCTCGCCTCAATCATTCTCTGCCAATTTGCAACTAGCTCAGCGTGAACGCCTGCCGCCGGCTGCTTTGCCCGCCTGGAAGAGTGGGGCGATTTCGTAGTTGGCGCGGAGCTGGAGCGTCATGTCATTGGCGACGCCGTAGACCAAAAGTTGGTCGGCTCGGCTGTCCAAGACGAGGAGCAGGTCTTCGTCGTTTCCTGCGTCAGCGGTGAGGATGGTCAGATCGCCAACTTCCGAAACGTTTCCAGCCATCGCTACGCCGGGCCCATTGAGCCTGGACGCCTGCGTCAGAATCATCGCGAAAATCAGCAGTGCGCTCGCCCAAAGCACTACGGCGCCGACGGAAATATCATTGGATTGCTGCGGTGATTGGCTCATCGTCGACCTCCCGTCTTCACTTGGGAATCCGTGCTCATGCTGCGATGTCCGATCGGCGCCAACACGCGCCGCCCCTGATCCCAGTGCATCGCGATGACTTCCTGGTTGTTCGCATCGACAATGTAAATAGCCGATTCTTCCAGCGGTTGGATCTGTCCCGCGACCATGGTGTAGAGCCCACGCGCCCGGCCGCCGCCTCGCTGGGCGTTCGCGCTGGACGCCAGTGACACCGCCCCAAGCAACGCAAGCAAAACGATATTCAAAGTAAGCAAAGCTCGAAACTGTTTCTTATTCACGAGAGCGAATCTCCTCGTTCATGGAATGAATCAATCGGACGGGTCAACCACTATTTCTACCAAATCAATCTACGTCTCAATCCGGCAAGCGGATCCCATTATCAATCCTGATGTCGTTCAATCCTGGTGCCCACGTTTGCCGGGCATGATGCTGACCGTGAGGGCGGCGCCTCCCAGCAGGACGATGATTGCGTAATACATGAAGGAGGTGAGGCCGAGCGAATCGGTCGCGGGCGGCAGTGGCGGAGCGGAGCGATTCACACCTTGGTTCTGCTGTTGTCCTTGTGCGGGTGCTCGACTTGGCGCCCCGCTGGTTGGGCCGGACAGTTGGGCCATCGCGTAGGACGAGACAAACAGGAGCGACGCCAGCACCAGTGTTCGGCTCAAGAGTGTGATTCGATTCTTCATGGATGAACGATACGAGCGCCGAGCGGGTGTGTAAAGGCTCTTCACGCCAGCTTCATAGGCCCCAGTCGGGGTTTGGTCGGGCAAGGGGGGCAAAACGGCGTGCTGATGCGATCGTAATCAGACGTCGAAAGGTGAACCGTCTTCCACCGCACACTCCTCGGCTTCATCGCAGCGGCGTATTCATCGAGGGTGATCGCCCGCAGCGCATACCACCGGTCGCGGTGCTCGATGATCTCCTGAAAGAGGGCGTCGGGGGGCTGCTCCACACACCAATAGATAAAGACGAAACCAGCGGTGAAACCCTCGCCAAAGAGCTTCTCCCAGATCCTCAGCGATTCAACATCATCCTGGGTGACCCACGATTCGAGCCGACCCGCGGTCATTCCCCTGCTGGTGCGTGGAATCTTTCGACCCTTGACATCGATGAGGTGATTCCCGTTTTCGCCGTACACCACGAAGTCGAACGACTTGAGCGTGCGACGGTCGGACTGCACATCGTCAGGAATGCGGAGCGATGACCCATCGGGCAGCAGTGTCTTTCTTGCCTCGTCGATCGAGACGTACGGGATGCGCCGGGAGCGCAGATACGCCTCGAATGCTCGTTCGTAATGATCCCGCCGATGTCCCATCAACGACGGTCAGACTACCAGATTGTTGGCTCACAGTGCGAGCGTTAGTTCATCCCCGGCGGTCCTTGCTGTCCCGGTGGTCCCGGTGGTCCTGGTGGCGGTGGCGGTGGCGGTGGAGGAGGAGGAGGTGGCGCCGCCGCCGGAACCAAGGCATCGATCGTGATGAAGCCAGTGGCGGGAGACGTCACCACATCAATACTCCCCGCAGCGTTGCTCAGTCGAACACGAACTTCGATCGTGGGTGAGAGTCGCCCCAGCTCATCAAAAACAATGCGGTCTGTCGCGCCGACCAAAGTGAACGTGACCCCCGTCAGTTGGTTGGCATTCCCGACGCCGAAGGTGACGAGGTAGGGGGTGTTGACGTACATCTTGATGATCGGTGTCTCGGGCGCCGAACTGAGGGAGACCCAATACGTCGCGCCCGCGGGGTTGGCAGCATCGAACCGGATCATCGCGTTGTCGCCGGGCGTGGCGATGCTCACCGACTGGGCGAACTCAAGATCAGACGCGACCAATCCGGCTGCGGAGAGAAGCCGGACGCGATCGTTGGGTTGAAGCGCGGGGACCGCGATGCCGATGGCGATCGCCAAGATCGACAGCGTGATAAGGAACTCGACAAGCGTGAACGCTCGCCCTTCGTGATTTGGCTGACAACGACGTCGAATCATGGCCACGCGCCCATGGCGCCTTTGTTGGAGAGGTTCCACCAGGTACTCGAGTTGGTCGAGTCATAACCCTCCAGTAAGACCGTGAGATACGAACCGTTGAACTGAGTGGGATCAGGCGGTGTGTTGACTTCCATCGCCATCACGGCGACAGGCCAACCACGGGCCACCGCGCGAGCAGCCAGGCGAGGCGTCCCACCGTTGGCTGGAGCGGGCGGCGCGGGCGGCGGGACGATCGCGCCAGCGAGCAACGTCTCGATGTTTGCCTGGATGGTGACGACACCCAACGAAGGGATGATCGATGCAAGTGCCGAAGCCAGCGCCGGGATCATGTTTCCAAAAGTGTCGTACAACGAACTGTTGAGCGTGGCGAAGCCGGCGTTGTTGTCGAGTGTGGGATCGCCCAGCACGGCGCCGAAACTGTTGAGATCAATCTGTCGTGCGGTGATCCGGCCATAAAGCGTCGAGCCATCTTTGATCTGTGCTTTGGCGCCAGGCGTCTGGAACGAGGCGACGACCAACGAGTTTTTCTTGAGTCTGATGTCAAGGGCGCCTGAGTTCATGTCGCCACTCATCAGGTCTTCATCTTCGCCATCATCTGTTGGGTCTGCGTCGGGAGCTGTGCGATACTCACATCGGATGCTGATCCGGCGCGGATCGATGTACTTATGAGGATCGTTCCGGCTGCGGTTCTGGTCAAAGCCGACCGACCGGTCAAAACCGACCGAGGAATCAGATACAGTGACATTGTCGTAGATATATGCGGTGAGCCGAGCGGTGCTCGTCCCAAGCTCCAGGGCGGAGAGCCCTTTGATGCGAAGATCATCCTTCATCCAGAGCTTCACATCACCTTTGATGGTCACCACAGATCCTTTTTCAATTTTCAAGTCGGTGAAGCTGTAATACGCGCCCAGTGCCGCGTCAATGATGACGGTCGAACCGTTGGTGATCAATACATTTTGGTAGGCGCCGGGGGCGAGCGTCATGGCCTGTCCGCTGATGACGGTGTCCGTTCCGATTGGGGGCAAGGCGGTGAACCCGATGGGAATGTTCCATGAGAGTGCTGGCACGGAGAGTGGCAGCACCGCGCCGCCCGTGAACACACTGCTGGTCAAATACGATTGAAGCCCGACTGATGCGGTGCTGGGTGTGTACAACTCGCTGCGGAGGATGGTGGCGCTGGGGTCAAGCACCAAGCTCGACGCAGCGTTGAATCCCACGCCGATCTTCATTGGCTGAGTCGTCAAAGCCTCGGGGCTTTTCGACCACACCGCAACGCCTGCGTTGGATCCGACGGTCAAACCGTTTGAGGCAAAGATCGTGAACTCGTTGAGCCCCAAATCGACCACGCCAACCGGGGGCGGTGGGGGGACTTGCACAATCCGCTGCACCGTCGAGGGAATCCCATTGACTGTCGAGGTGACCGTCATGATGACCTCGCGGTCCGTCGCTGTGGGGGGCTGACCGGTCAGATTGGTCAGTGTGACGATGGCGTTGCCGCCTGCGATGGTTTGCGTATTCATCAAGACGCCGCCCGCCGCCTGGGTGCGCCAATCGAGCGAAGTTTGCAGGATTGCGACGCCGATGTCCGCCGCCGCCTTGGCTGACCAGCTCGAAGCCGTCGCGCTGGCGACATTCTCACCAATGTGTGATGAGTTGCTCTTGCTCGTCAGAAATGTCAGAGCGAGGACCGAGCCGATCCCCATGGCAAAGACAACCAACAGCATCGCCACGCCTCGCTGGCTCTGCACGCGGGTGGAAATGATTGGTTCGCAAACATCAGTGATTGGTGTTGTAGTCGTCATTCAATGGGTCTCCTGCTTAGGACGTCGGAACCGTGTGATTGGGCATTCCGACAGCGATGAACACTTCCTTGGCGGCGCCGCCATCACTCATCAACGAAAGAGCGATGCGCATCCGAGTCGAGTTGATTCTCTTGACTGAAAAGGAACAATCGAAAGTCTGGACGGTTTCCAGCAGTGTCTCCGTCACGGTGTATCCAGCCTGCCGTTGAGCGAGCATGGCCGCGAAAAAATCAGCCGTGGATGGAAGCACTACGTTCGCCTGGTTGATCATTTCCTGTGTCCATGTGCCGGGAAACTCCACGCGCTCTACGATCACTTCCCCGAGCGCCGCGTCAAACCAGATCACGCGCACTTCGGTGAGATTGATGGTCGAACCCAGCGCATCATCAAGGAGCCAGATCGCAAGACCCTGCGCCGGGTCCCAGCCGATCATCGCCAGGGCAGGCTCCGTAAAAGCGCGCAGGCGGACTTGCGCCAGTTCAGCGCGCATCAACACGCTGCGGTCATTGCGCGACTGAACCGTCACATCGCTGACCATCGCGAGCATCGCTGAGATCCCCAGCGCTACCATCGAGGTGATCGCGATGCCCAGAAGCAGTTCGATCACGGTGAACCCGCGCGCTCCGCGCATGATTTGTTTCTTGCAGCGCATCATGGTGCAGGCTCCGGCACAAAGGTTTCAAGCTGAACGATCGTTCGGCTGTCATCGAAGGCGATCACAATGATCTGGCGACCATTGATCTTGGCGCCGAGCCCAAGCTCCTGATATTGCATGTCCGCAACGGTGACGCTTCGACCGACGCTCCAATAGGTGTCGGGATAGGCATCGTTGGAGAGCGTCAACATTTGGCCGACCGGCTGGTTCAGCCCGTCGTAGGTTGGAAGATTGGCGTATGGAATCGCGCGGAGTTCGCTGAGCAGATCGTCCGCCGCCATCGAGGCAAGGATCATCTTCTGCCCCTCAAACGAAGACTTCTGCCCCGCAGAAACCGCAGACCCCACCGCCAGCACCACGATGGCAAGCAACGCAGATGCGATCAGGCTCTCCAGCAGGCTGAACCCCAGCAGGGGTCGGGATGTGGTTCGGGCGCTCCGTTTCACGGTGGTCGCTCCAATCGTTTGAGGGCGGACGTGTGTGGGCTTCATAGCCGTTGCTTCCGTTCTATTCATCGAATTCAAGCCGCCTTGGGAGAAGCGTTGACTGCTCAATATGATGAGGAGACCGCTCAGCACGTCGCGCAGCCGGTGCGATCGACGCATCTTCCCATCGGCCGCCCTCACAAACCCACTGCGCTTGTGTCCGAGAACCGAGTCGGCGACGATGGGGGTATGTGGTCCCAGCCCCCCCGACGAATCTGGCGAATGCTCTCCGATGAGTTATGGAAACTCACCGCGTTGTCATTGGCAGGTCTCGTCGGCATCGTTTCGTTCGCAGCAGGGATGCGCCCACTCGCCGGCGGCCAGCTCGGCCCCGCAGACGCACTCCGCTACATGGCGCTGGCGACGATCCCGATGCTCCAGTTCACCACGCCGTTCGCTGCAGGGTTCGCAGCGACGCTTGTCTACCACCGCTTCGCTGCCGACAACGAACATCTTGCCGCTTCATCAGGCGGGATCAGCCACCGGTCGATTCTGACGCCCGCGCTGACCATCGGCATCGCGCTCACTCTCGTCGTCGCAACATTGGCAAACTTCGTGATCCCCAGTTTCGTGCGCTCGATGCAGCAGTTGATCGCGCGCGACATCGGTCGGCTGCTCATCACCTCCATCCAGAACGGCGACGCAGTCGAACTCAACGGCTTGGTCATCCACGCAGATCGAGCCATCTCAGGAGCCTCCGACGCATCGCAAGGCGAGATGGACCGGATCTTCCTCACAGGAGTTGTCGCGTTCGACACCACCCCGGATGGCGAAATCGGCGCCGAAGTCGCAGCAGAAAGCGCCGAAGTGCTGCTCACGAAAGAACAAATCAACAATGAATCCATGACCGTCGTGCGGATGCGCCTCGATGGCGCCGTCGGCAAGCAGCAGGGGGAAGGCATCGGCGAAGTGGGCACCGTTCGCATCGGCCCGTGGCTCATTCCAAACGCCTTCCGCGACAGCCCGCAGTTGTACACCTTCACGCAACTGCGCACGCTGCGCCAGCACCCCGAGCGCAATTCGGAAGTGGATCTCTTCCGCCGAAGGCTCGCTGGAACGTTGACCCGCCTGCGCGCTGAACGACTTCTCAAACAAGCGATCGCTGACGAATCGCGCATCGTCGCGGTTGATTCACTGGGCCGACGCCTGGCTATCAGCGCGAGCGGCGTCGAGCGGGACGGCGACCGCTGGCTCCTCCTCCCCGCAGGATCAGCAGGCGTTCGAGTCGATCAACTTCTCGAAGATGGCTCCCGCCGATCACAAACCGCGCAGCGCGCGTGGATCACCCTTCGCGCAGACGACACACCGGCGCCCGCATCGGCCACGCTCGATCTTGAGCAAGTCGCCTCGGACGATCGCACAGGCGCCATCCGCGACAAACTTACCTACGAACAACTCCAGCTCTCCTCCGATCCCGGCGACGATCTGTATGCGCTGTCAACAAAAGAACTCCTGACGCAATCACAACGACTCATCGAGGGAGCCGTCGCAGATTCTGACATTGCTGACATCATCCAAAAACGTGATGCGCTCCTGGCGCGCATCGCCCGCCTCAAACGCGAAATCGTCGGCAACAACAATCAGCGCTTCGCCCTCGCTTCTGCGTGTCTGCTCATGACTCTCTCAGGCGCCATTCTCGCGCTTCGGCTGCGCAACGGGGCGCCGTTGCAGGTCTATCTCTGGAGCTTCT
>CAYMQF010000047.1:5405-7227 GCA_964392425.1 uncultured Phycisphaeraceae bacterium | reverse complement strand
CTCGCGCTTCGGCTGCGCAACGGGGCGCCGTTGCAGGTCTATCTCTGGAGCTTCTTCCCCGCGTTGGGTTCGGTCATCACGATCTCGGGGGGCGAAAATGCCGTCGCGGAGAACCAGACCGTCGGCCTCGTCATCCTCTGGGGAGGAGTCGGGGCCCTGACCGTCTACACCTTGTTTGAATACGCCCGCCTTCGCAGGCACTGAGCAGCAGCACACTCCCGCTCAAAGCGACTTTCCTTGTCACTACATCGCAGTCGGTACGCTGTCCCCATGCTCGCAAGACTCGGCTCGCGCATCTCGGCGGTCTTCCGCGCCTCAGCCCCGGACCCGTTCGTGATCGCAGTCCTGCTGACCGCGCTCACCTTCGCGCTCGTTCTCATCTTCACCGATCAATCGCCGATGCAGGTGGTCGGTTCGTGGTCCGCAGATTCAGGCGTCTGGGCGTTTCTCGGTTTTGCGATGCAGATGAGTTTGATCCTCGTCACCGGGCACGCGCTTGCAGCAAGCCCGCCCGTCGCAGCGTTTCTCCGCAGGCTCGCTGATCTCCCCCGCACACCCGCCCAGGCAGCCGGCCTGATCGCGCTCGTCGCAGGGATGCTCGGTGTTCTCAACTGGGGGCTCGGGCTCATCGGTGGCGCCCTCTTGGCGCGCGATGTCGGACGATCGCTTCACCGCCGAGGCGTGCGCGCTCACTATCCACTGCTCGCAGCAGCGGGATACGTCGGACTCATGGTTTGGCACGGCGGGTTTTCAGGCACCGCCCCTCTCAAAGTGACGACGCAGAGCGAACTGCGCGACGTGCTCGGCTCGACGGCGGACTCGATCAGCCCCATGCCGATCACCGAGACGATCCTCAGCCCGATGAATCTCATCGTCACCGGCGGGCTGCTCATCCTCGCGCCGATCGTGATGATGCTGCTGACTCCCAAAAGCGATGGCCACATAGAAGGCGCCGAGTTGTTCATTTCAGATATTGACGAGACACCGCGCGCCAAAACACCAACGACCGACGCCAAGCCGCCCTTCCTGCCCAATCTTCTTGAGAACACACCGATTATTTCGATTTTGCTTGCTGGGCTGATCGCCGTGTGGGCGTTTGGGTATTACTTTCCCGCGGATCTCTCCCAGACCGGTGTCAAGAGTCTGACGCCCAACACCGTCAACCTGACGATGCTCATGTTGGGGCTCATCATGCATGGCACGCCTCGCCGATACCTCAGCGCCGTTGAAGAGAGCGTCAAAGGGTGCGCGGGGATCATCCTGCAGTTTCCGCTTTATGCGGGGATCATGGGCATGATGCATTCCAGCGGCTTGACCGCCCAGCTCGCCCACTCCCTCGCCGCAGGCGCCAACCAGACAACGCTCCCCATTGTCACGTTTCTTTCTGCAGGGCTCGTCAATCTGTTCATCCCGTCAGGTGGCGGGCAGTGGGGCGTGCAAGGGCCCATCGCAATGCAGGCGGCACTCGATGCAGGCGTCGACCCCGCCAAGATGGTCATGGCCGTCGCGTATGGAGATCAACTGACCAACATGCTCCAGCCGTTCTGGGCGCTGCCGCTCTTGGCAGTCACAGGCGTCAAAGCGCGCGACATCGTGGGCTACACGTCAATCCTCATGCTCATCGCAGGCGTGTGGATCGTCGGCTGTCTGCTGATTTTGTAAAGGGAGGCGGGAAGAACGCCTACTCCGGCGCCTCTCCAACGTGGATCACCACGCTGGCCCGGTGCAGATCGTCAGTGTCAAACGAGGGGTCGTCCGACTCAGCCATGCTGATGGTGAATATCTCCGCGTCGGGCGCCAATTCTTTGACACGCTGGACAAA
>CAYMQF010000047.1:0-5305 GCA_964392425.1 uncultured Phycisphaeraceae bacterium | reverse complement strand
GGCGGGTAGTTGCCATCCGTCCGCCCGCCCGCCTTTCGGAAGGCGTCTTCGTCGGTGACGCCCACGAGAAAGTCATCCAGCGCGATCTGCCGATCCCGATCGAAAAATTCGAGCGACAGCGCAGCGTCGGGTCGGTGGTGGACGATCCGGTCGAAGAGGGCTGCAGCGGTCGCGAGTCCGACGGGATGCCCATGCATTTCGCCGATGACGACGACATCCGCACCGCTCGCTCGCTCGACAACCTCGCTCCAGGTGATGGCATCGCCGGTTTCCCCATCGAAAATCGGCAGCGTGTCGGGGGCCGTCTCTTCAAGAGCACGCTGTTGGGCGAGAACTCCTGCGGATTGGCCCGAGCCTGACGCACACCCCGTCGACAGGGCCAGCAAGGCGAGGATGGACGCTGGGATCAGCACACGCACAGCAGAGGAAAAGTATCGCATGGGCCAAGCGTGGTCATTCATTAGCGGCGCGTCAACTCCCTGCATTGGCGCCAAAGAAAAAGATTTCACAAAGTTTCATATTCGCCCTTGTCTGCCACTATCATGCCCGGGACAATGGGGGGTAGCGGGGCGCGTTGGACCAGGCGCCTCGGGGCGAGTTTTCCAGGGAAGGTGGCTCAGCATGGCGTCAGTAGTTTTCTATTTTCAAGTTCACCAACCGTTTCGGCTCAGGCGGTACTCCGTCTTCGATGCGGACCCCTTTTACTTCGACGATCACCACAACGAACAGGTGATGAAGAAGGTGGCCGACAAGTGCTATCGCCCCGCCACGAAAAAGATCCTCGATCTCGTGCGCAGGCACGAAGGCCGATTCCGTGTGTCGTACTCCATCACCGGCGTCGCGCTCGATCAATTTGAGCGGTGGGCGCCTGACGTGATTGATCTGTTCAAAGAGCTTGCCGACACCGGCTGCTGTGAGTTTCTCGCTGAGACCTCTCACCATTCGCTGGCGTTTCTTTATTCGCGCGAAGAGTTCCGCCAACAGGTTGATCTCCACACCAAGCGCATCGAAGAGTTGTTCGGCCAGACGCCTCGCGTCTTCCGCAACACCGAACTGATCTACAACAACGATCTGGCGCACTTCATCGCGTCAATGAAAACTGACGCGGGCGATCCCCGCTTCCTCGGCGTGCTCTGCGAAGGCGTCGACAATCTGCTCGGCTATCGTTCGCCCAACTACGCCTACACGCCGACGGGCATCTCCTGGCGCAGCGGCGAGACTCCCTTCAAACTCCTCTTGAAGAACTATCGCCTGAGCGACGATGTCGCGTTTCGTTTTTCCAATCGGGACTGGGCTGAGTGGCCGCTTTCTGCTGAGAAGTTCGCCGGGTGGGTCAACCAGATCAACGGCGACGGCTATCTCTGCAACCTCTTTATGGATTACGAAACGTTCGGCGAGCACCAATGGGTCGATACCGGAATCTTCGAGTTTCTCGATGCATTGCCCGAAAAAATCTTCGATGTCAATCCTGGCGAAAATCATTTCAATACGCCCAGTGAGGCGATCAAACGCTTCGAACCAATCGGCGAGTACGACGCGCCCAACATGATCTCATGGGCGGATATGGAGCGCGACCTCTCCGCATGGCTCGGCAACTCCATGCAGTCCAACGCCCTCTACGAGTTGTACAAACTCGAACGGCCGATCAAGGAGCGATTGGCCGAGGCTGAGCTTGCCGGCTCAACCGATCTCAAGCATGCCCAGAATCTGCTCGAAGATTGGCGCAAGCTCACCACCAGCGATCACTTCTACTACATGTGCACGAAATACTTCTCCGACGGAGACGTCCACAAGTATTTCAACCCGTACGAGTCGCCGTATGACGCGTACATCAACTTCATGAACGTGCTGGACAACGTCCGCTCCCGTGCTGAGCACACCACGCGCGAGCTGGTTCCCGCATAACGCAGGCGCCGTTAGAAAGTCCGATTTTTTTGCTCTAAAATCCACTGACGAGAAAATGGACCACGATGCCCGCAGCGTATCCCAGCGCAATGACCGGCGTCCATTTGAGGTGGCTCACAAAGGTGTATTGGCCGCGCGCCACACCCATCATCCCGACTCCCGCCGCTGAGCCGATGGAGAGCAGGCTGCCTCCCACGCCGGCGCAGTAGGTGATGAGCAGCCACTGCGATTCGTCCATAGGCGGGTTCATTTTCAGGATCGAAAACATGATGGGGATGTTGTCGATGACGGCTGAGAAGACGCCCGCGATGATGTTCGCAGCACTGGGGCCGAGTCGGCCGTAGAGTTCGGTCGAAGCGAATTCGAGGTACCCCATGAAGCCGAGCCCGCCGATGGCAAAGATCACGCCGAAGAAAAAGAGGAGCGTGTCCCACTCGGATTTGCCAACCTGTTTATAGACGTCGAGCTTGTCGTGGCCGTTGGAGCCGGACGAAAGCCCTGTCGCATGCGTGAAAATCATCAGCAGCGACATCCCCGTCATCATGCCCAAAAAGGGTGGCAGCTCGAGAAAATGCTCGAACACCACCGCCAGTGTGATCGTCAGCGCAAAGAGCAGGCAGATTGAGCGGGCGCCGGTTTTGAGCCTGACATCATCGTCGACCGCATCGGGAGAGCCATGCGGCGCGAACAGACTCATGATGAGTGCGGGAACGAGGAAAGCGGCGACCGAGGGAAGAAAAAGGGAGTAGAACTCGAAAAATGAAAGCTGTCCCGATTGCCAAACCATGAGCGTGGTGATGTCGCCAAAGGGGCTGAACGCGCCCCCCGCATTGGCTGCGACCACCACCACCGCGCAGGCCAAGCTGACAAACCGCCTGCTCGATTTACCCACAGCAATAATCACCGCGCCCATCAACAGCGCCGAGATCAGATTGTCCACCACTGCTGACAGAAAAAAGGCGAAGACTCCCGTCACCCACAACAGCCGACGATAGCTCCAGCCGCGATGCACGATCCATGATCGAATCGCTGCAAACACGTTGCGGTCGTTCATCGCATTGACATACGTCATAGCGACGAGCAAAAACATGAAGAGCGTGCTGAAGTCGCTCAGCTCCGAGAGCACGGCTTCGTGAATGCTCTCCCGCGAGGCGCCAAGCTCCGAAGCGCGCAGCGCAATGATGACCCAGATCGCCCCCGCAGCGAGAATCACAGGCATCGATTTGTTGATCTTGTGCACGCCCTCCGTCATCACAACGAGGTACGCGAGGATGAAGATTCCCAAGCAGGTCAACCCGAGCCCGCTGGAGACGCTGTTGACCGGTGGGATCAGCGCCTGTGATGCAAGTGCAGACGCAGCAGGCCCGCCCGAAGCCAGCGCAACGGGGGCGCCCGCCATGAGCAGGAGGAAGGCAACAACGATGAACAATCCGATTCGTCTCATACTTCCCCGATCATCACAGGGCCCTCCGACAGGTCGGCGAGTGTAGACTCCCGCGTCGGAACAGGCATGCAACAGCCCAATCTCGCCTCGCTCCGCGAGCGATCGAACGAGTTTGGGGCGTTTGCCCTCTCGATGCAATGCCTGTAACCTGCTTGGCTCGATTCACGAATGGGCCAACAGTCGGCCACAAGGACCATGCCATGAAGAAAGATATTCACCCCAAGTTTTACCCCGAGTGCAAAGTGTTTCACGCAGGTGAGCAAGTCATGACAGTCGGCGCCACCGTCCCCGAACTCCACGTCGAGGTCTGGTCAGGCACGCACCCCTTCTTCACAGGCACGCAAGCCTTCGTCGACACGGCAGGCCGAGTCGAGAAGTTCCAGACGAAGTTCCAGGGCGACTACTTCTCCAGGCAAAAAAAGAAGAAGTAAACCCGTTCTGCTCAAAGTGGGTTGGAGCGAGCCGGGTCGTCCTCGACCCCGGTTGTCCCGATCCGTCATCAATCGCATCAATCGCATATCAAAGCCCGCGGATCCCAATCCGTGGGTTTTTTTCTGGGGTGGCATAGCTCTCCGAGCTGTGCGATGAGCGCTCTTCCAGGTTTGATCTTCCACAATCCTGCGTCCCACTCTGCAACACTCCCTACGCTGTGTCCATGAGCGCGTTGCCCGAGTCCATCCCCGCTTCGGTCCGAGATCGCCTCGACGAGCTGTCCCGTCGGCGCGATGAGCTTGCCTGCCAACTCTCCGACCCCGAAGTGCTCGCCGATCACACTCGCGTCCGCGATCTCTCCATCGCCAAAGCGGCCCTCGATCCACTCGTCGATCTCTATCAATCTTTTCGTGCTCTCGAAGTGGAAGCTGACGAACTTGCTGATGCGATTACCGCCGGTGACGATCCCGAATACGCCCAGCTTGCCCGCGATGAACTTCCGAAAGTGAAAGAACGAGCCGCCGAACTCGCTGCGGAGATTCTCGAACATCTCGTCACGTCAGACGATCAGGCCGTCGCTTCGGTCATCCTCGAAATCCGCTCAGGCGTGGGCGGCGACGAAGCCTCCCTCTGGGCCGGCGACGTGCTGACGATGTATCAGAAGTTTGCCGCCGATCAGGGCTGGTCGTTCGAGATGATGGACGCATCGCCCGGCGACGCAGGCGGAGTCACCCGCGCCGTCGCCACGATCTCAGGGTCAGGCGTCTGGACGCTCCTCTCTAGCGAAGCAGGCACGCACTGCGTCAAGCGTGTCCCCGCGACCGAATCGCAGGGGCGCATCCATACAAGCACCGCGACGGTCGCTGTTCTCGCTGAGCCGACGCAGGTGCAGGTGGAGATCGACCCCGCCGACGTGCAGGAGCACATCACGACCAGCCAAGGGCCAGGCGGGCAAAACGTCAACAAGGTCGCCACCGCTGTCCACCTCATCCACACGCCCACAGGGGTCGAAGTGCGCATGCAGGAAACCAAAAGCCAACGGCAAAACCGTGAAAAAGCGTGGCGCCTTCTGCGCGCTCGCCTCTATGAACTTGAACGTGAGAAGCAGGCCGCCCAACGCGCCGCCGACCGTGCTGGACAGATCGGCTCCGCAGGCCGGGCTGAACGCATCCGCACCTATCGATACAAGGAAAATATCGTTGTTGACCACCGTTTGGGAGAGTCGTTCAACCTCAGCAAGACGCTGGCAGGCGAACTAACGCCAATCGCCGACGCACTGCACAAACGCGATGTCGCCCAACGATTGGCGGAGCTGTGATGACGTTTGTCTGTCTGCCCATCACGGTCGATACGGTCGAGCAAGCACTTGCCGATGCGCATGAAGCAAAGCAAGCCGGCACCGAGCTTGTCGAGTTTCGCATCGACAGCTTTTTCCAGTTTTTCCTCGATCAAAGTCCGCCTCCGGGGTGGCACAGCTCTCCGAGCTGTTATCGCATCCGGCACCTGGCACAGGATCGGGTGATT
>CAYMQF010000046.1:11832-16895 GCA_964392425.1 uncultured Phycisphaeraceae bacterium | reverse complement strand
CCTTGATGTCCATGATGGAGCCGGGTTCAACAACGCCAACTTCAACAGCACCGGCGCGGACGGTGCCTTTGCGCGAGTTCAGATGTTTCTCTTCGATGGCCCGATTCCGATGCGCGATGGCGCCATCGACGGGCAAATCCTTGTTCACGAACTAGCGCACGGCACGTCCATTCGACTGCACGGCGGGCTCGGTGGCGGCCAAGGCGCAGGAATGGGCGAAGGATGGAGCGATTTCTACTCACTCGCGCTGTACTCAGAGCCGACGGATCCACTCAACGGCGTATACGCTGTGGCTGGCTATTCCACGTTTGATTTCACCGCACTGTCGTTTTTCGACAACTATTACTTCGGCATTCGGCGTTTCCCCTACAGCACGGACATGACCTACAATCCACTTACCTACGCGGACATTGACGATGCCCAGTTCAATGTTGATCCATTGATCCCGCGCAATCCGGTCATCGGATCGCCCACCGCCAGTCAGGTGCACAATGTGGGCGAAGTCTGGTGCGCCGCACTGTGGGAAGGTCGAGCCAATCTCATCAATACGCTGGGATTCACTGGGAACCAAGTCATGCTTCAGCTTGTCACCGACGGCATGAAGCTCACGACCACCAGCGCCCCCTCCATGGTGCAGTCGCGCGATGCGATCCTCATGGCGGACCTCATCAACAACAACGGCGCCAACATCTGCACGCTCTGGCCGGCCTTTGCCAAACGCGGGCTCGGCGGCGGAGCAGCCAGCCCGACGTCCAGCACGAATGGAGTCGTTGAAGATTTCACCGTGCCCATCGGCGTGAACATCTCCATCGACGGCGGCACGCCCGATCGCGCACAAGCCGGAGTCATCACGCCTGTCCCCGTCACGATTACCGAAAACTGCGGGCTTCCTCTGGTCGCAGGAACCGAACGATTGGTCTACACCGTCAATGGTGGGCCGACCCTCACTCTCCCCCTCGCGCCCGGCGCCAGCGCGACACAATTCGTTGCCAACATCCCAGCGCTCGTCTGTGGTGACGTGATCGCCTACCACTTCGCCGCTGACACCGGGGACGGCGTGTTCACCTTCCCCGCAGGCGCCCCGCTCAACGATCTTTCTTTCGTGGTCATTACAAGCACACAACTCACCTTTGTCGATGACTTCGAGGTGGACCTCGGTTGGTTTATCTTTGGTGACGCTGTCGCAGGACAGTGGCAGCGCGGAATTCCCGTCGGCGGTGGCACACGAGGAGACCCACCCACCGACGCGGATGGCTCAGGACAGTGCTACCTCACCGAAAACGTCGCGGGCAACTCCGATGTGGATGGCGGGTCCACTTCTCTGCTGTCACCATCACTTGATGCGTCAGGCGCTGGCGATCCATTCATCAGTTATTTCGTCTGGTACAGCAACGATCTTGGCACCGCGGTCGATGATGTCATGACGATCGAAATCTCCAATGATGACGGCGTCAACTGGACTTTGCTTGAACAAATCCCCGCAAGCACCAACGGGTGGGAGCACCGCCTGCTCCGTGTTGCTGACACCATTGCGCCGACGAGCACGATGCGCATCCGCTTCACCGCAAGCGACTTGGGAGCTGGCTCCATCGTCGAAGCGGGAATCGACGGCGTTGAGATCGAACAGTTCAACTGCGTCTCCGCAATCGTCGGCGATCTCAATGGTGATGGCTTTGTCGATGCGGGCGATCTCGCAACACTGCTCGCGCAGTGGGGAACCGCGGGCAGTGCTGATCTCAATAGCAGCGGCTCTGTCGACGCTGCAGACCTTGCGACACTCCTTGCCAACTGGGGATAACGATTCCAACGATGCAAACATCATGGCGATGGGCTGGCGCGATTCTCATATACAGCATGATCGCGCTCGCACTGCCATTCCAAGCCAGTGCACAACCCGTTGAGCCAAAGAACAGTCCAGTTCAGATGTCCGGCCGATCGCAGGATCAACCAAACACCGTCGGTCAAAACGTTCAGGGCGTTGCCGACTTGATCCTCTTCAATGGATTCATCTATACGGTCAACCCCACCCAGCCATCCGCATCGGCGATCGCAATCAGCAACGGTGCGATCATGTTTGTCGGCGCCGACCAAGCGGCGCTGTCGCTGCAAGGCCCACTGACGCGCGTGATCGATCTCAATGGACGCATGGCAATGCCCGGCGTCCATGACAGCCACGTCCACATCCTCGAAGCGTTTCACCAGGCAACGGGGACTTGTGCGCTGCCGACCGGAATCCCGATGACCGACTATATCCCGATCATCCAGGCGTGTGCGCCCAACCAGGTGGGTACAAACTGGGTGCTCGGGTATGGACAATCGATCTTTGATCTCCAGCAGTTCATGGAGGCGGGTGGGAGCCCCAAAGCCATTCTCGATCAGGCTGTTCCCAACCAGCCCGCTGCGTTTCTCGAAGAAACATCGCATTCGGTGTGGGCGAACAGTCTCGCTCTGCAAGCGGCGGGCTTCACAGCGGCGACTCCCGATCCGCCGGGTGGTGTCATCCTCCGCGATCCCGCCACCGGTGAGCCCAACGGCGTGCTGCTCGATTCGGCGGGTGAAATCCTCTTTGATCTCGCGCTGACGCCGACGCCAGTGCTCGAGCAAATGAACTACGACGCGCTGCTGCAGGGCTTGGCGTTTGCCAACCGCAACGGCATCACCTCGCTGAGCGATGCGCGTTGTTATTGGCAACGCGGATACGTCAAGGCATGGGAGCGCGCCCGTGACTCGGGAACTCTCAGTGTGCGTGCCATTGTCGGGCTGTGGGCGTATCCATACATACAAGACGATGCGCAGCAGATCGCATCGCTTGCTGCGCTCTATTCCAATGACCCGGCTTCGAAGCTTCGTTTTTCACAGGTCAAACTCTATTCCGATGGAGAAATCTCGCACACGACCGCAGCGATGCTCCAGCCATACATGGTGGACCCGGCTTTCTTTCAGGGGCCGTTAGCGGGCCCATTGGGGATCAACTACTTCGATCAGGCGCGCCTGACGAACTACATCACGCAACTGCAGGCTGTTGGGTTTGATTGCCACATCCACACGATCGGTGATCGAGGCGTGCGCGAAGCGCTCAACGCAATCGAGGCGGCACAACTCCTGCCCGGCGGCGCCAACGCTCGGCATCGCCTGACACATGTGACACTCGTGGCCCCACAGGATGTCACGCGGTTCTCACAACTGGGCATCATCGCGGATTTCCAGATGTCCGACGCGAGCGCGTTTCCAAATACGTTTGATTTCTATTACGGGATTTATCTTTCACCGGCGGTCCTTGCACAGGAGCCGCACCGCCTGCGGACCATCTATGACACCGGCGCACGCGTCGTCCTCAGCAGTGATTACGACGTCGGGTCCATCTCGCCGTTTCTCGGCATGCATCACGCGTTGACACGAGGCGACGAGAGCCTGCCAACGCTGGACGCCGCCATCGCGGCATACACCATTGCACCCGCCTACCTGATGAGGCAAGAGAACACGGTCGGCTCGCTCGAAGTGGGCAAACGGGCGGACCTCATTGTGCTGGATCGCAATCTATTCACGATCCCTGTGGCGCAGATTCCAAACACACAAGTGTTGATGACTCTTCTCGATGGCGCCGAGGTATGGAGAGATCCGACCTTCACTGCGCCAGGTGATCTCAATGGTGACTTCGTCGTCAATGCGGCTGACCTCGCGACACTGCTCTCGCAGTGGGGAACGGCGGGCTCAGCCGATCTCAACGGCAATGGTGTCGTCGATGCAGCCGACCTTGCGACACTGCTCGCCAACTGGGGATAGACTCCGCTCTGTGAGCACCCATGCGCGAATACTCATTACGGGCGGCGCCGGTTTTCTCGGCAGCCACCTCTGCGATCGTCTCGTCACAGACGGGCATGATGTTATTTGCGTGGACAACTTTTTCACCAGCCAAAAAGCGAATGTTCAGCACCTGCTCGGCAAACCGAACTTTGAGTTGATCCGCCACGACGTGGTCCGCCCGCTCTGGCTCGAAGTCGATCAGATTTACAACCTCGCCTGTCCCGCGGCGCCTGGCCATTACCAGCACAACCCGATCAAAACGATCAAAACTTCGGTCATGGGCGCGATCAACATGCTCGGCATGGCCAAACGCTGCGGCGCCCGAATCCTCCAAGCTTCAACAAGCGAAATCTACGGCGATCCCGAAGTCCACCCCCAGCCCGAGTCCTACCGCGGCAGCGTCAACCCCATCGGCCCGCGAGCCTGCTACGACGAAGGCAAACGAGCAGCGGAGACGCTCTTTTTCGATTACCACCGAAAGAACCACGTCAACATTCGCGTGGTCCGCATCTTCAACACCTACGGCCCGCGCATGCACCCCTACGACGGGCGCGTCGTCTCCAACTTCATCAGGCAAGCGCTCGCGGGAGAACCCGTCACGCTCTACGGCGATGGATCGCAATCGCGCGCGTTCTGCTACGTCGATGATTTGGTCGAAGGGTTGATCTCCATGATGAATGGGTCGGACGAGTTTGTCGGCCCTGTCAATCTGGGCAACCCCGAAGAGTTCACCATCAGCGAGCTGGCCAAACTGGTGATCGAAATGACGGGCTCATCTTCAAAGGTGATCCATCAGCCGTTGCCCGAGGATGATCCCATCCAACGGCGGCCGGACATCACACTCGCTGGGGATCGGCTCGGATGGGCTCCCAAGACAGAGTTGAAAGTGGGGCTCGCAAGAACGATCGACTGGTTCCGTTCGATCGACATGTCCGCTTATCGGGCGCCGACGCCGAACTATTGATGTGCGGTGATTGCCGAGCGGGACGCCTGCACACACACCATGGCTGGCGCCTATGATCGACGCTCAGTGAGCGGTAAGAATCAAATTTACGACATGATTGGTTGAACAGACCAGACGGAGTGGATCACGATGCGGATGACAGTGGTGGGAGCTGGGTATGTTGGATTGGTGACAGGCGCCTGCTTTGCAAGCACCGGGCACGATGTCACGTTTCTCGACGTGGACCCTGACCGAATCGACCTGCTCAAGTCGGGCGGCTGTCCGATCTTTGAGCCTGGCTTGCGGGAGTTGATGG
>CAYMQF010000046.1:0-11732 GCA_964392425.1 uncultured Phycisphaeraceae bacterium | reverse complement strand
ATCCAAACAGCAGACCAAACAGACAAGGGCAAGATCGTCGTCGTCAAGTCGACGGTCCCGGTCGGCACGACGCTTGAGGTCAAAGAGCACATCAACAGCGTGGTCGGTGAGAAGCCGTTTTACATTGCGAACAACCCGGAGTTCCTCAAGGAAGGCGCCGCCCTGAATGATTTTCTTCGGCCTGACCGCGTGGTCGTCGGCGCTGAGAGTGAATACGTCGCGACGATGATGCAAGAGGTGTACGAGCCCTTTGTCCGGCAGGGCAACCCCATCCACATCATGGACATCCGGTCCAGCGAGATGGTCAAGTACGCATCCAACGCGATGTTGGCGACGAAGATTTCGTTCATCAATGAGATCGCATCGCTGTGCGAAGCGCTGGGCGCCGACATCGATGAAGTTCGGCGAGGCATGTGCTCGGACAAACGCATCGGCTCGCAGTTCCTTTTCCCCGGACTGGGCTACGGCGGGTCATGCTTCCCCAAAGATGTGCTCGCATGCGTGGCGATGGGCAAACGCACCGGCCAGCCGACTGATGTGCTCGCTGGAGTTCACGAGGTCAACCAAAGGCAACGACGAGCATTCTTCAACCGGATTGCCGCTCGGTTTGAGACGCAAGGCGGGCTCGCCGGCAAGACGATCGCCATCTGGGGCGTCGCCTTCAAGCCGGAGACGGATGACATCCGCGAAGCGCCCGCTATTTCGATCATCAAAGACCTCGCTCGGGCAGGCGCCCGGGTCCGCATGCACGATCCCGAAGCGATTCCCAATGCGGTTGCTGAACTTGGCAAGATCGCTGAGCCTGTGACTGATATGTACGAAACCGCGCAAGGCGCCGACGCATTGGTCGTCTGCACGGACTGGGACGAGTTCAAATCGCCTGATTTCGATCGGCTCAGGGGGTCGCTCGCTCAGCCGATCATCTTTGACGGGCGGAATCTGTATCGCCCTGACGCGATGGAAAGGCGGGGATTCGAGCACCATTCGATCGGTCGACCGACCGTGGGGATGGTTTGCAAGGCAAAGGCTGAGGCTGAGATCGTTGTCACAGAAGGCGTCGGCGCCGATCGACCGAGGACTCCCGCGGCAAGGTGATTGCCTTGGGCGGACTTGGGCAGGTTTGTTTTTTTCCACAAACTACTTTTTCAGACCTGAAACCCACCAACGCCCTAAAAGTACAACGATACGGAGCCGAAGAGATAGACCGTGATCGGGCGATCGTCCGATACTGCTGTTTCTCGGATACGAGGGTTTCGTCGGCTTGCGCTATGGCTCTGGAGGGTCATGCTCGGTCCGGCACAGTTATTTTTTTACAGACCAGGAGCTACGAACATGCTGAAGAATCATCACAGACGCCTGACTTGTCAGATTGGCGTTCTTGTGGCTGCGATTGCATTTGTCTCAGGGACCGCTGTCGCGCAGGAGGAAATCAGCGCCCGCGCCTCAAGCAAGACCGCGCCGAAGAAAGCCGGCAAGGCAAGCAAGCCCAAGAAGAAACCCGACTTTCCTCCCTTCTCCAAAGTCAGCGAGGGATTCACGAAAGTCGTCTCCACCGCAGACGGCGGCAAGTCTCTCTACACCATCTGGACACGCGAAAAAGACGGCCAGATGCTTGCTGAGCTTCCCCGCAACATCGAAAAACAAAACCTGTACATCGCCACCACCATTTCCGCAGGCATCCCGACGGCTGGCATTCAGTTCGGCACGTTCTACGCCAAATGGAAAAAGTATGACAAGCGGCTGGCGCTCCTCGCGCCCAATCTTGAAGTTCGCACCACCGGCGATCAGGAATCCAAGAACAGTCACACCGAGCTCTTCACCGACCGGGTGATCCTCGATATTCCGATTATCGCCAAAGGCCCCAGCGGCGGGTACGTCATTGATCTCGATGAACTTCTGGTCGGCAAGGCGAAGAGCTTTTTCGGTGGCATCGCCTCGGGGATCAACTCCAAGCTCGTGACGATCTCAAAAGCCAAAGCGTTCTCCAAGAACGTGGAGATTTCGATCACCGCGCCGGTTCGTCCCAACAACAATCGCCTGACTACGTTCTCGTATTCTTTCAGCGTGCTTCCCGAACGAACGGGGTACAAGCCACGCAAGGCGGATCCACGCGTCGGCTACTTCGCCACGGCGTATCAGGACCTCGCCAAAGTCCCCGATGATGATTCCTACACGCGGTACATCAACCGCTGGAAACTCGAAAAGGCGGACCCGAAGCTGAAGCTGAGCCCACCGAAAGAGCCGATCGTTTTCTACATCGATCACACGGTGCCGATCCGCTACCGCAGATGGGTCCGCGAGGGGATCCTCGAATGGAACAAGGCTTTTGAAAAGGTCGGCATTCTCAACGCGATCGAGGTCTACCAGCAGGACGCCACCACCGGCGCCCATATGGAAAAGGATCCCGAGGATGTTCGATACAACTTCATGGTGTGGGACTCCAACGGAGCCGGCTTTGCCATTGGCCCGTCAAGAGTGGATCCTCGCACCGGCCAGATCCTCGATGCTGACGTCGTGATGAACGACGGTTGGCTGCGTTTCTCCGCTTCCCAGTGGGAGAACGTGATCCCGCAAAACGCAATGGAGAACTTCGGCCCCGAAACGTATGCCTGGCTAGACACACATCCCCAGTGGGATCCTCGCATTCGGCTCCTTCCCGTCTCCCAACAGGCGGAAGCCATTCGTCAGCGAAAGTTTGATCTCGCCTCCGGCGCTCGCCCCTACGGCGGGCATCCCGCGGCAAACTCCGACGCTCGGTTTATCGGGGACGATCCTTACGACGGGCTCTCGGGCCAGATCAGCCAGGTCAATGGGTACTGCGCCGTCACCAACGAGCGAGGCATCGAACTGACCATGGCTCGTGCTGGGCTTCTCCCCCTGATGAACCCATCAGGTGACGAAGATGACGATCAGATGCTCGACGGCGCACCGGAATGGTTCGTCGGCTCGATGCTCAAAGATGTCATCTCCCACGAGATCGGCCACACGCTTGGGCTTCGCCACAACTTCAAAGCGTCCACCATCTACACCATGGAAGAGATCAACTCTCCCGAGATGAAGGGCAAAGCCTTCACCGGGTCGGTCATGGATTACAACTCCATCAACATCCAATACGGCGATCTCGGCGACACACAGGTCTCCTACTTCATGCCCACCATCGGACCATACGACTACTTCGCCATCGAGTATGGCTACACCGCCAAGGACAAAGACCTCAAAGAGATCCTCTCCCGCGCCAGCGAAAAGAAGAACTCCTTCGGCACCGACGAAGACACCTGGGGCCCTGACCCAACCGCGCGTCGGCGCGACATGGGTGGCAATCCCCTCGAGTTTGAAAAATCTATGGTTGAGCTCGTCAAAGACCTTCGCGAGAACATCATCGACCGTGTGATGGAAGATGGCGACAGCTGGATGAAAGTGCGCAACGCCTACGGCACGACCCTCGGGCTCCAGTTCCGCACTATCTCCAACGCGGCCAACTGGGTCGGCGGAACGTATGTCTATCGTGATCGCAAGGGCGATCCGGGCGACCGCGATCCGGTCGTCCCCGTCGAGCCCAAGCTGCAGCGCGAAGCGCTCAATCTGGTCATCGACAATGCGTTCAACGACGATGCATACGGCCTGACTCCTGAGCTGCTCTCCAAGATGGGCATCGACAAGTGGTTCGATCTGGGCTCTCGAAGGGTGCTCTTTGCTGATCCCCCATACGACGTCCATGACACCGTCCTTGCGGTGCAGTCGATCGCGATGACGATGCTGCTCAACCCGACGACGCTCAAACGCGTCTACGACCTTGAGTATCGCGTGGATGCCAATGAAGATGCCTTGACGCTTCCTGAAGTTCTCTACGGCGTCACCGACGCTGCGTGGAGTGAGCTGGACAATCGCTCAGACAAGAGATTCACCGCGCGCAAGCCGATGATTTCGAGCCTGCGGCGTGACCTCCAGAGTGAAAACCTCGACCGGCTGATCGATCTGACGATGCCCGGCGGGATGATCGGCGCCGCGGCCCATCCGATCGCGACGCTCTCCGCTCACAAGCTGCGTGAACTCAAGAAGAAGATTGCTCGTGTGCTCGAGCGGAGCGATTCCAAGATCGACCCGTACACCCTTGCGCATCTTGAAGATGCCAGCATTCGCATCGAAAAGGCGCTTGACGCCAGCTACGTCTACAACACCGACGACTTCGGTTCCTGAGGCAACTCCTCTCGATCCCTTTCGCGAATCCCCGGCCGTCCCTACCTGAGAAGGGGGCGGCCGTTTTTTTATGCGCAGACAGCTCAATGCGCATCGTGTGAACGATCGGTACAATCACCGCAAGTGGCGCCCATGTGGATCGGGCGTCGCGATCGATGATGGTGGCATCCACAAAGGAAGGACCTGCCCTGTGCCTCAGCGACACTACGATTTGATTGTCATCGGCGGCGGACCCGCCGGCTACGTCGGCGCCATTCGAGCCGCTCAACTTGGAATGAAGGTCTGCTGCGTCGAACGCGGCAAGCTGGGCGGCGTCTGCCTGAACTGGGGCTGCATTCCCAGTAAAAGTCTGCTCGCCAACGCCGAGCTGTACGAAAAGGTCGGCCATGAGGCGGACTTGTGGGGGCTCGAGTTCGACGCCTTGAAGGTCAACTGGTCCCAAGTGATCGGCCGATCGCGAGGCGTCGCCGACAAGCTCAACAAAGGCATCCACTTCCTCTTCAAGAAAAACAAAATCGATCACGAGGAGGCATCGGCGAAAGTCGTGCGAGGGCGATCCGGCGACACTCCTTGCGCCGTCGAGATTTACGACTGCACTGTTCAAGACCACCTGACCAGCGCGCCGGTGGAGATCGCTGCCAAGCCTCGCGAGACGATCACCGCGACCAACGTGCTCATCGCGACTGGCTCCGTCGCACGGGACCTTCCCTTTGCGCGGTTCGACGGTGAAACCATCATCGGCGCCCGCGAAGCAATGACACTCAGCGCGATGCCCAAGAAGTTGATCGTCATCGGGGCCGGCGCCATCGGCATGGAGTTCGCGTACTTCTATCACACGTTCGGAACCGAGGTCACCGTCGTCGAGATGCTCCCGCACATTCTCCCCGTCGAGGATGATGAGATTTCTGTCGGGCTCGAAAAAATCTACAAGAAGAAGGGCATGAACCTTCGCACCTCGACGACCACCACGGCGATCACTGCGACCAAGAAGGGTGTGAAAGTGACCGTGGCGCCGTTCAAGGATGGCAAGGCTGACGATTCCAAGAAAGAAGTTCTCGAAGCGGACAAAGTCCTGCTTGCGATCGGCGTGACCGGTCGCTTTGACGGGCTCTTCGATGATTCGCTCGGTTTGGAGATCGTCAAAGGGCACATCAAAACGGATTACACGCCCGGCACGCTCGAGCCTGAAACCATCACTTATGCGACGAACATTCCGGGTCTTTATGCAGTGGGCGATGTCATCGGCCCCCCCTGGCTCGCCCACGTCGCCAGCGAAGAGGCGATCCTCTGCGTCGACCGACTTGCAGGGCATGACCCGATACCGATCGACTACACCGTCATCCCCGGCTGCACCTACTGCCATCCGCAGGTGGCCAGCGTCGGGTTCACCGAACGAGCCCTCAAAGAGCGAGGCCTGAAAAAAGGAGAGGACTACGAAGTCGGCAAGTTCTCGCTCCAATCCCACGGCAAGGCGATCGCAGCAGGCGTCAACGTCGGCATGATCAAAATCATCAAGGGAGTCCCCCGTGGCGAAATCCTTGGCGCCCACATCTTGGGAGATCAGGCAACAGAACTGATCGCGGAGATGGGGCTCGCGCGAAGGCTCGAAGCGACCACCGAAGAAATCCTCGCGACCATCCACGCTCACCCAACGATGTACGAAGCACTCCACGAGGCGGCATTGGCCACCGAGGGACGCGCGATCCATGCCTGAAGATGGCGGCTTGACGCCTCGGAGATGAGAAGCGGACCCATGGTCGATTAACACGAATGAAGGGGCAAACAGCTTGGTTATTTCCATGCCTCGACATCCTCGCCTAGGGATGCCCACCTAATTTGGCCGATTCCATGGATTTGCTCTTTTTTTCTTGATCTCGAACTCCCCAGCAAGTACGCTGGGAGTTGAATCAATGCGGTGCAATGGCGTTTTTGGCGTTTTTTTCTTCACTCCCTTCATCTGCTGAAGGTATGGAGGCAAAACGATGCTCATGCGCTCAAAGCGTTGCATTCGATG
Organism: uncultured Phycisphaeraceae bacterium; assembly: GCA_964392425.1. Lineage (GTDB taxonomy): Bacteria > Planctomycetota > Phycisphaerae > Phycisphaerales > UBA1924 > CAYMQF01. Next base: position 5,521 of record CAYMQF010000046.1, on the reverse strand, counting down.
AAGAAGAGATGAGGACTGAGACAGCGCGGAAGCGCAACAACCTATCACCAACAGAGAAAGATGAGGTGTGACACTATGAGAACGGGCAATTCACTTTTGATCCTTGCAGGCAGCGCGGGACTCGCGTTCGCTGCAAGCGGGCTCGTCCATTCCCCCACCACTGGCGCCGCCATCGACGCAGCCACTGGCACTCCACAGTTCGGCGAATTGGATCTCCCAGTCAGCGCGATTTTCGCGCAGGGGACAACTCCCCGGCAGATGCAGGAGTCATACAAAAAGCTTCTCAAGAAATACGGGGTCGGTCTGGAGCACATGCTCACCAGCAACTCAGGACTTGAGTTCGTGTCGCCTACGCGTTGGCCCGGCCCCGTCGGCACACCGGTCAATCTGACGTATAGCTTCCCGCCGGACGGAACGAACACCAACGGCAACGGGCCCAGCTCCCTCTTTGCGACGATGAATTCTAAAATCGGCCCAACGGCAACTTGGAAGGCCCTCTTTGCTCAGGCTCTCAATGCGTGGGGCGGCACGAACTCAGGCAACACCTACACCGAGGTCACCGACGATGGCGCCGGTTGGCCATCCTCGCCCGGCTCAGCATCGCGAGGCGATCTCCGCATCGTGTCTGCCGCTATCGACGGGCCCGGCTCTGTCTTGGCGTTCAACTTCTTCCCAACCACCGGCGACATGCTCCTCGATGAAGCGGACAACTGGGGACAGGGCGCTCCGTCCTACCTCTTCTTCCGCAACGTTGTGACTCACGAGCTCGGCCATGGCAATGGGCTTTCCCATTCATGCCCCGCCAACGGATCCAAGCTCTTGGAGCCGTTTATCAATCTGGGAATCGTCGGCCCCCAACTCGACGACCGATTGTCCATCCAGTTCCAGTACGGCGATGCGCAAGAGCCAAACAACTCACTTGGTGCAGCAACCTCTCTTGACGCGATGGGTCTTACCTCCAACGTACAACTGGCCATCAACGATTTGAGCATTCACAGCACCACCGATGGCGACATGTTCTCCTTCGTGGCGAACGCTGGCTCAGTCATCACTCAGGTCGTCGCGGCGCCCGCCGGGAACACCTATCTCGCTGGTGCACAAAACGGTAATGGAAGCTGCCAGCCAGGCACTCCCTACGCTGCACTGAGCCAGTTCGATCTCATCCTTGAACTGCTCAACTCTGCAGGCGCCGTCTTGGCGACATCCAACGCCAATGGCATCGGGCTCACCGAAACGCTTAGTGGAGTTGCCCTCGTTGTGGACGACACCTATGTCATTCGCGTTCGGGCCAACGGCGGAGGCGCGAGCCCCACGCCCATCCAGCCATATCGCCTGACTGCGACCATCAACTTGACCTCCCTCGTGGGAGACATCAACGGTGATGGCGCCGTCAATGCTGCTGATCTCGCTGCATTGCTCGCTTCTTGGGGAGCGGCAGGCGGCGGAACCAATGCTGATCTCGACGGCAACGGAATCGTCGATGCAGGAGACCTCGCAACGCTCTTGGCCAACTGGACTGGCTGATTCAGCCCCGTCAGTAAAAAAGACTCACCCAACCCCGTCGATCCTCGGCGGGGTTTTTTCATGGATTCCATCAACATCGCCAATTCCCCACTTGCGTCCAAGGCGGGCTCTCGCGATACTCTTTCGTACTGTTTGGCCGGGGTGTAGCGCAGCTTGGTAGCGCGTCTCGTTCGGGGCGAGAAGGTCGGAGGTTCAAATCCTCTCACCCCGACTTTGACCTACCCGCGGCCTCGGCAAACGCCGGGGCCGTCTACTTTCGATACACCACTCTCGGCCTATACTGGCCTTCGATATCGAATAGCTTTACTACGACGGCGTAGCCAAAGCGCATTTCAATTTGGAAATGTCAGACGAGATGAGGTAGTCATGCGAAGTCCATTCTTCCACGGCGTCGGCGGAGTTCTAAGCGCAGATATTGCAGTGCCGGACCATGAGCGGGAACTCGGCTTCTACGCGAAGGTTCTTACGACGGGACAGGCGCCGCTGTGGCGAGACGATCTCACCAATAACCAAGGTACGCCGATCATCGGATTAGGGGTACGTTCACCTGAGTACGAAGCCCTCCCTTTGCAATGGACGCCGCACTTCCAGGTTTCCGATGTGGCCGCGAGCGCCGCGCGAACAGTCGAACTGGGAGGCCAGGAACTGATGCATGGCAAAGGCGACGACGGGCAAAGTCAATGGGCAGTTCTTATTGACCCCACTGGCGCTGCATTCGGCGTAATCCCCGTCGTAGTCGATGAATCGCACGGTGCAAGTCAGCTCGATAGAACTGGTTGTATCTCTTGGCTATCGCTCGTGGTCTCGGACGTTTCGTCGATGTGCAAATTCTACGAACAAGTTATTGGATGGTCGGCGGCCCCTGCCGGCATTGAAGGCGAACGCGAAATGCGGCGACCCGATGGTGCCGCGGCAGCGGAAATCTGCCCTTTCAATGACGACAATGAGGGCATCCCTTCCGTCTGGATACTTCATCTGCCCGTCGACGACTTCGCGGAGAGTCTTCGACAAGTTCGCGAGGGCGGCGGTGAGGTCATTGGGGAGGCAACAGGGGCCAGACACGCCGTAATTCGGGACCCGGTCGGTGTCTACGTCGCGTTGCAGGCGCACAAGTGATGCGCAGCGACTTCACAAGCCATAACAGCTGACAAAGCTCCTCCGCCCGCACGCTGAATAGTTGTGGTCTTGTTTCGATGGCGAAATCAAACCCCGCGTTTCTGCCTCCCAGAGACCGATCTCAGCCAGAATAAGTTCAACGGTGTCCTCTCACCCCGATTTACCCTTGTCCCACCATCGCGCACTTTCACCAATGCGTCTGAGGCCGCGGACGACCCCGCGCTAACTCGCCCTGAGCGATCGCCTTGGATCCAACTCTGCAATCCAATGCGCCCGGGGGGACTCGAACCTCCGACCTACGGTTTAGGAAACCGTCGCTCTATCCAGCTGAGCTACGAGCGCGTTCTCCACGGCCCAATCCGATCTTGAGAGCATGCCTCTGCCATAGGCAGCACCCTCCGGATTCAGCCGTGAACTCTGAGATCGCAGTATATCGCTCGCAGGAGCAGGCGAAGCCGACCCACGGTCCACCAGTCACGACGGACAACGGGTGGCGTGTAAACTTTCCATGACAACCAGACCAGACACCAAACTTCGAGATGGCATGATCTCAACCCACGCCCAGCGAACCTTCGAGTGACCCAACCCATTCATCCAACGCGACCTCCAAAGCAGCATCGTTGGCGCCGACGAATCGCCCGAGCTGGGTTCGCATTCATCTTCGTCGTCGCATGCACCCTCGTCACTCAGGGATGGTGGCTCCCCGCGTTGACTCTGCCTCAGATTCAACGGCTCACCGGCCTCCATGCCAAAGCCTCAGCCATTCGTCTCTCTTGGTCAGGCGACCTCCGCATCTTCTCTCTGTCGTTGAGTCAGGAGCGATCGGGTCGAGCCAGCCCCATAGTCCAGGCGCCTGAAGTCCGCGCGGCCATCCGATGGCGAAGCCTGCTCCGCGCCAAACTGAAGCTGCGCGAGATCATCATCACCCGCCCGGTGATCCGATTAGCAATGACGGACAGTGCGCCCGCCCCCCTCAGTTCAGCCAACTCCAGCTCACGCACAACAAGCACGCCGATCGACTCTCTTCCCGACGTTCGTATCGAAGCAGGCGTCTTTCATTTCGTCCAGAAGACGCGTGGCCAACCCCAGCAAGTTGTCACGTTCACAGGAGACGGCAGACTTCAACGCCGACCCTCTGATTCAACACTCAGCGACCTGACCATCACTCTGTCCGGTGGCGCCAATCCGGTCACACTCCGCGGCTGGATCAACCCATCCCATCGCACCGCTTCTCTGTTGACGCGGGACGTTGATTTACCACGCTGGATCAACACGCTGACCTTCGAGCGAGATCAAGAGATGTGGCGGTCCCTCTGCTCAGCTGGCCGAATCGCAAGCGCAACAGTCACTTATTCCCCGACCAATGGTTTCGTCTCCCGCCTGAAAGTGGAAGGCATGCAGCTGGAAATCCCTTCTCCCAAAAAAGACAATGAGAGTTCGCCCCCCCTTGCGCTCGAAGACGTCAACGGCGAAGTGGACATTGACAACGGCGCACTCACCGCGCAACTCACCGGCCTGATCGACGGCCTGCCAACCCAAGTCAAACTCACCGCCCAATCGCTCACCCAGACAACCCCCTTCCAACTCGATCTCACCAGCGGCCCATTTTTACTCACTCAGGAATGGACGCCAATCAAACTCGCTCCTGACACCGTTCAAAAAATGCTCGACGAGTTTTCAGCGCCGATCGCCCAAATCGAAGGCCGAGTCACACTCAAACGCGACACTCCATCCAATTCGTTTGATGAAGGAATCTCGATCTCCGGGCAGGCGAAGATATCCAATGGATCCGCTTCCTTCGTCGAATTTCCCTATCCCCTCAGCGAAATCGCCGGCGTTGTGCAGTTCGACGACACAACAATCACACTCGAACAACTCACCGGTGTCGGCCCCACCGGAGCGCGCATCCGGGCATATGGAACCATCACCCCTGCCCCCGGCGGGACGGAGCTCGACCTGAATTTCCACAGCGAAAACATGTCGGCCGACGAATATCTCCTCAAAGCAATCGGGCCACAAAACAGAACCGTGGTTGAAGATATTTTTGATCGCTCACTCTTCGATCGCCTCAACGATGAAGGCGTGTTCATCACTCCGTCGCAAAAACTCTCCTCACAACGATCAGCGGATCGACTGCAAACAGATTTGAACAGCGCGATCGAAGGCGGCCAGTCAGACCGCGCCTCCCGAATCCGCGCTCAGCTTGCGGATATGAATGCGCTGGAGCAGACGCCCGAGTTCGAACTGGGCGGCGTCGCCCAAATCGACGCAACCGTCATCCGCCATCCCGATGATGGACACATCGTCCACGTCGAAGCGGATGTTCGATTCGACCGTGCAGGGATCGTCCACGAATCCTTCCCGTACCCCGTGTGGGTCGAGCCTTTGGAAGTGCACCTGGGTCGCGATCGAGTCACCATTGTCGCCGCCCCTCTCACCGGGCTCACCGGCGCGACCGGCTCCGTGTCAGGCGCCATCACTTACTTTCCCAATCCGGATTCTCCGCCGCTTCGCATCGAACTTGAACGCGCGCCCGTCGACGAAACTTTCCTCCAGGCTCTGTCCCTCGCGATCAGCAATCAACCCAACCACGACACGCTTCTTCATTCACAATCGACTGCATTCATCGACACTTTCCGCCGTTGGCGCCCCAGCGGGACCATCTCCGGGAGCGCCGTGGTTTCCCATACAAATGAACACACGCCCTACCGCGTGACCGTCCCGCTGACGGGTTTGCGACTGAGCCCAACGGGGCAATCGGACGCAGCAGCCCTCGTGATTGATGGCTTTACCGGCGAACTGTTGCTCGACAACGATGGATTGCGCATCGATAACGCAGGCGCCACAACAGGCGAAAGCCCGATTCATTTTTCGCTGACAT
>CAYMQF010000045.1:2907-16923 GCA_964392425.1 uncultured Phycisphaeraceae bacterium | reverse complement strand
GGCCCACGCAGCCTCAGCTCCCGCGTGCCCGCCCCCCACCACAATCACGTCGTACCGATCGGTCATTGAGGCAATACTACACCCGACCCCGCGTCCGCCCCACTACCTCCCCAGTGAAAATCAGGCATTTCGAGCCTTCTCCAGCCCGCTGCCCCCGGCTTGCCCCGGTCGGCGGGATTGTTAGACTGTGTGGCTCCGCCCGATGTGGGCGGCGATGGACCCGCTAGTAGGAGCACCCGCTCGATGCCGACGATCAATCAGCTTATCCGCAATCCCCGCCGAACCCCGAAGATGAAATCCAAGGCGAGGGATCTCAACGACTGCCCGCAACGGCGTGGCGTCTGCCTGCAGGTGCGCACGATGACGCCTAAGAAGCCCAACTCCGCGCTGCGAAAGATCGCTCGCGTCCGGCTCTCCAACGGCAAAGAAATCACCGCGTACATCGGCGGCGAAGGGCACAACCTGCAAGAGCACTCGATCGTCCTCGTTCGTGGCGGCAGAGTTCGTGACCTTCCCGGCGTGCGATATCACGTCGTTCGCGGCTCGCTCGATTGCCTGGGTGTGGATGGACGCAAGCAGGGTCGATCCAAGTACGGCGCCAAGCGCAGCAAGTAAAAGTTTTAGAGCCCTGCACGCAAGTAAGGGGCCAGTTCGTAGACGTAGAACATATTTTTCAGGCAAGTAATCCTCGGCGCTTTGGTCGGCTCCTGAGGGTGAACAGCACTGCGGATCGCCGCAGCAGATGAGCCACAAGGAGCTACAGCAATGGCCGGTCGAATCACCAAATCAGAAGAGCAACTCCGTCCCGATTCCCGCTATGGGGATCTTGTTCTCGCCAAGTTCATCAACTGCGTGATGCTTGCTGGAAAGAAGAGCGTCGCAACGCGCGTTGTCTATGACGCGATGGATCAGATCGACAAACGGCTCAAGAAAGAGAACAACCCCGAGGCTCCTGAGAATTCGATCGACCTCTTCCGCCAAGCGATCGACAATGTGAAGCCTCCCGTCGAGGTGCGCTCCAAGCGCATCGGCGGCGCCAACTACCAAGTGCCTATGCAGGTGAGCCGAAAGCGCCAGCAATCGCTCGCCTTCCGTTGGCTCATCGGAGCGTCGCGCGGCGAAAAGGGTCGGCCGATGGCTGGTCGGCTTGCTGATGAGCTTTTCAACGCCGCCAAACGCGAGGGCAAAGCCATGCAGACACGCGAGCAGACGATTCGCATGGCTGAGGCGAACAAGGCGTTCGCGCACTTCGCCTGATCGCCCGTCGTGGCTGCCATTTCCAACGAAGGATCGAGCCAATCCGCCTGCCCATTGTGCAGCAGCGGGCAGCGTGATCTCCTCAGCCAGCGCGACCGGCACGGCGAGCCGTTGGACACCGCGATCTGCACACAATGCGGGCTTGTCACTCATGCGTCTATCCCGACTGCTGATGAGCTGACCGAATATTACGCGTCGCAGTACCGGATGGACTACCACCACGAGTCGGCGCCATCGCCGCGACGTGTGATGCGCGCGTGGAGACAGGGAACTCGCTTGCTCAATCTGCTGAGTGGCGAACTGAAGCCGGGCGCAACTGTGCTCGAGATCGGCGCGGGGATCGGCTGCACGGTCAAGGCGTTTGAGATTGCAGGGTATAGAGCGCGCGGGATCGAGCCGGGCGCTGATTTTCAGGCGTATTCGCACGACAAACTCCATGCGCCCGTCGAACGCGCAACGCTGGAGGAACTGCCGACCGAGCCGACTGCCGACCTTATTTTGCTCGTCCATGTGATCGAACATCTGCGCGATCCGCTCTGGGCGCTCAAGACGATCGCCTCGATGCTCAACGAAGACGGCTTGCTCTACGTCGAATGCCCCAACCTCGGGGCGCCATTTGCGCGCCCGCGTCGGCTCTTCCACCGGGCGCACATCTTCAACTTCACCGGCTCGACGCTCGAAGCATTTGCCCGCAAAGCAGGGCTCGAAATCGTCCAACGATTCGGCTCTGACGACGACCCCAACCTCGCCTACTTGTTCCGCCGGGGTGAACCGACCGAAAGCATTGACCGCGCAAACTACGAAAACACTCTCGCCGCTCTGGGGCGCTACAACATAGTGACGTACCACCTTCGGCTGCGGTATCTTTCAGTGCGGGTCAACAAGCTGTCATGGCGCCTGCTTGAACATACACTGGCCCGGCTGGTCGTCGCCAGACTGTTGCGTCGATGCGCAGACAAGAAACAACTTGATGGAGAACAATCATGTCCCACGGAGTGAAGAAAATCGGGATCATCGGCGCCGGTCAAATGGGCGGCGGAATCACGCAGATCGCTGCCGTTGCGGGGATCGACGCGGTGGTCTTTGACAGCCGATCTGAAGCGCTGAAAAAGTGTGAGCAGCTTCACCAGAAGTTGCTTTCGCGCGCTGTTCAAAAAGAGCGCATGACGCAGGCGGAGGCGGACGCTGCGCTGGCGCGCATCACCTATGCTGACGCGATGGACGGACTGTCGGGCGCCGACTGGGTGGTCGAGGCGATTGTCGAGGACCTTGCGGTCAAGAAAGAGCTCTTTGGTTCACTCGCGGCGATGTTCACAAACGATCGCGTCGTGCTTGCTACGAATACGTCGTCGATCAGCATCACCGCGATTGCTGCATCCATCGGCACGGCAGCGCCTCGCGTCATCGGCATGCACTTTTTCAACCCCGTCCCCGTCATGAAGCTTGTCGAAGTCATCAAGGGCGTTCAGACGAGCGACGATGTGGTCGAGCGCACGATGGCTCTTGCGACAGCGATGGGCAAGACGCCGTTGAAGGTGAACGACCGTGCGGGTTTCGTCTCCAACCGTGTTTTAATGCCGATGATCAACGAAGCGTTTTATGCCTGGATGGAAGGCGTTGCAGAGCCTGAAGCGATCGACGGCGTGATGATGCTCGGCTGCGCCCACCCGATGGGCCCATTACGGCTCGCTGATTTCATCGGGCTCGATACCTGCGTGCACATTATGAACGTGCTCTACGCCGAGCTTGGCGACGACAAGTACGCCCCGTGCCCGATGCTCAAGCAGCTGGTCAGCGCGGGCAGGCTCGGCGACAAGACGGGCGCCGGCGTGTACGACTATTCGAAGAAATAAGCTGAATCTCACAGAACGACAAAGAGAAGGAGACGCCGATGGGTTGGATGATGGTGCGTGACGCGATGAAGGCGAAAGCGGGCGAGCGAACGACAGTCAAAGGATGGGTGCGCACTCGGCGTGACTCCAAAGCGGGGCTCTCCTTTATCGCACTGACAGATGGCTCCTGCTTTGCGACACTGCAAATCGTGGCGCCGGCGGAGCTCTCCAACTACGGCGATGAGATTCAGAAACTCACCGCGGGCTGCGCGATCGAAGCGGATGGCGAGCTTGTTGAGTCGCAGGGCAAAGGGCAGTCCGTCGAGCTTCGTGCGGACTCGATCCGCGTGGTTGGCTGGGTGGACGATCCCGATTCGTACCCGATCGCCGCCAAGAGGCACACGTTTGAGTACTTGCGAGAAGTCGCGCATCTCCGCCCGCGAACGAACACGATCGCTGCCGTTGCGCGCGTGCGAAACTGCCTGGCGCAGGCGATTCATCGTTTTCTCAACGAACAGGGTTTTGCCTGGATTCACACGCCGATTATTACTGCGAGCGATTGCGAAGGGGCTGGGCAGATGTTCCGCGTCAGCACGCTGGACATGGCCAATCCGCCTCGCACTCCCGAGGGTTCGATTGACTTTGAGAAGGACTTTTTCGGGCGCGAAGCGCATCTGACTGTCTCGGGTCAGCTCAACGTCGAGTGTTATTGCCTGGCGTTGTCGCGTGTGTACACGTTTGGGCCGACCTTCCGGGCGGAGAACAGCAACACGAGTCGGCACTTGGCTGAGTTCTGGATGGTTGAGCCTGAGATCGCCTTTGCCGATCTCAACGACAACGCTGATCTTGCTGAATCATTTTTGAAGTACCTCTTCAAGGCTCTGCTCAACGAACGCGCTGACGACATGGAGTTTTTCAACAAACGCATCGACGACACGGTGCTTGCCACGCTCGAACACATGATCGAATCACCTTTCGAGCGGATCACCTACACCGACGCGGTGGCTCTTCTGGAGAAATCGGGCGAGTCGTTCGAGTTTCCCGTGAGCTGGGGCATTGACCTCCAGAGCGAGCACGAGCGATACTTGACGGAGACGGTTTTCAAACGGCCGGTGATCGTCACGGATTATCCCAAGGACATCAAAGCGTTTTACATGCGCATGAACGAGGACGGTAAGACGGTCGCTGCGATGGATGTCCTGGCGCCTAAGATCGGCGAAATCATCGGCGGCTCCCAGCGCGAAGAACGCCTCGATCGGCTCGACGCGCGGATCGACGAAATGGGCCTCCCCAAAGAGGACTACTGGTGGTACCGCGACCTGCGTCGATTCGGCACCGTCCCCCACGCGGGCTTCGGGCTCGGCTTTGAACGGCTGATCCAGTTTGCCACCGGGATGAGCAATATCCGCGACGTAATCCCGTTTGCACGATCGCCCAAAAACGCGGAGTTTTGACGCTGGTCATAAAAAGTTTCGCATGGAATCGCCCAATCCTTTGCGACTGCTAGAATGGATCGACTCGACCCGGCGGCCCAAGGGCTTGAAAGGCGTTTTTTCGCGCTGTGGTGGCAACCGGCAATGAGTTTGGTGCGTATGTATTGCGAAGAAGTTGAAGCCACACCACAGAGGAGGGGCAAGGAGATCGACCCGGCATGAGCCCACTCAGCACAGACACATCCGAACCCAACGCCGCTGGCGCCGTCGCACACCCCCCGGCCGCCAAGAACGATCCGCATGCGACTCGCTTCGGCAAGTTTTTGCAGGCGTGCATCAAGCTGGGCGCCTCCGATCTACTCGTCAAGACGGGCAAGCCTCCCGTCGTTCGGCTGCGAGGCGCGCTGAAAACCCTCGACACCGATCCCGTGAGCGTCGAGGAATATGCTGGGATTATTGATCATATTCTGAATGCGGTGCAGAAGGCCGATCTGCACAAGTTTGGATCCGTCGACTTTGCCTATGACTACGACGACCACAATCGTTTTCGTGTGAATCTGTTCCAGGCGCGTGGCAAACTTTCGTGCGCCTGCCGACTCATCACCAGCGACATCAAGCGGTTTGAGGATTTGTATCTTCCCGAGATCATGGCGGAAGTGTGCATGCAGCCTCAAGGGATCGTGCTGTTGGCCGGCGTGACGGGTTCGGGAAAATCCACCACGATCGCGTCGATGCTCAACTACATCAATGAGCGCAAGCCGGTGCACATCATCACGATCGAAGATCCGATCGAATACATCTTCGAAGACCTCAAGGCGACGATCCATCAGCGTGAAGTCGGCATCGATGTGCTGGATTTCAAGATCGCCCTTCGAGCGCTCGTTCGGGAAAATCCCGACATCGTGCTCGTCGGCGAGATGCGTGACGCTGAAACATTCGAGGCGGCTCTCCACGCAGCGGAGACGGGCCACCTTGTGTTTGGAACGATCCACGCATCAGGCGCTGTTGAGACCTTCAGCCGAATCTACGATCTCTTTCCGCCTGAAGAGCGCGAGCAAGTGCGGAAGATCATGGGCTATCAGATGCGGGCGATCGTCTACCAGAAGCTTCTCCCTACACTGCACAAGAACATTGCACGAATCCCAGCGGTGGAGATCCTCCTCAATAACGCGGTCGTGCGAAAGTACATTCTCGAAGGTCGTGAGGGCGAACTGTCAGGGGTTCTCAAAGCCCAGGAATCGGTCAAAATGGGAATGTGCGACTTCAACGGCTCGCTGTTGAAGTTGGTCGAGGATGAATATATTCACATGCGGACGGCGCTGGACGCCTCACCCAATGTGGATGAACTGAAAATGAGGCTCAAAGGCATCGACTAACATGAGCCAGTCCCGCTCCGCTGAAGTCCGCATCGGGCTTTGTCGGCGCTCTCTTGGAGGTGACGTTCAGGCATGCAAGGCCTCTTCCTCGTATCCCCATGGAAACCGATTCTCGTGATCCTCCCGTTCATCGGGTGGGCGTGGGTCGTTTCGACTATCTATGACAAGGACGCGCTGCGCTGGTATTTCAAACGCCGAGCGTGGAACGGCGCCCATCTGCTCGTCGCCATCGTGTCCCTCGGCGCAATCGCGCTGGCGCCATCCTTTTGGATCGGTTGGCCCGCAATGGCGGTGCTGCTCTTCCTTGATCTGGCGGTTTATGCGTTTTTGCGCAACCGCGATGATCGTGTGCCCAAGCACGCCAAGTGGTCGCTCAACTTCTCCTCGATGAAGGATCGCTCCGAACAGCGCAAAGCGATGAAGCTGCAGAAGAACGTTGAGGTCACCTTTCGCGGGCCCAACGGCGTCATCCCGCCGCCACCCAAGGAAGCCCCTGAGTATGACCTGCGCATCGCTGCAGAAAGCGTGCTCATCGATGCGATGGACGGCCGAGCCAACCGCTTTGAGATTCGCCCGATCGACAAGCAAAGCTATGGACTGGTCTACACCGTCGATGGCGTGTCCCAAGCAGGCAAAACGATCCCTCAACAGCAAGCGATCGAAGTCATCAACTTCTTCAAATCAGCAGCGGGGCTGGACATCCAGGATCTCCGCCGAAAACTGCAAGGCGATATTGGGATCGAACGTGCGGGCGCCCAGACGCCGCTCCGCGTGACCACCAGCGGGATTGCTGGCGGGCTGCTCCTGAGAGGCCAGTTCGACCCCGAAGCGCAGATCAGGTTTGATCTTGATGAGGTCGGCCTACTCCCCAACCAACGTGAAGAGTTGGACCGTCTGATCGAGGAGGCTCAAGGGGTCGTCCTGCTGGCCGCTCCGCCCTACAACGGCAGAACATCATCGCTGTACGCGATCCTTCGCGCCCACGACGCGTACACCACGAACGTCCAGACGATCGAGCTCGAGCCCATCGGCATGATTGAAGGCGTTCGCCACAACAAGTTTGATCCTTCCGAGGATGGCGCAGAATATTCGACGACCGTGCGTTCGATCCTCCGTCGCGATCCCGATGTGCTCGCAATCGCGGAATTGCCCGACGCCGCGACCGCGGTCGAAGTCACCAAAGCGGACAACGAACGCTCCCGCCTGTATGTCGGCCTGCGAGCGGACAACTCGATGGGCGCGATCCAGGCGTTCACCAAAGCAACCAACGACCCCAAAGCAGCTGGCGCCTGCCTGCATGGTGTGATCGCGCAGAAACTCATTCGCAAGCTTTGCCCAAACTGTCGAGCGGAATATCAGCCAACACCCGAAATGCTCAAGAAGCTCGGCGTCAAACCCGGGCAGGTCACCAAGCTCTACCGCAAGGGCGGCCAAGTGCTCATCCGCAACAAGCCGGACACCTGCCCCGTCTGTCAAGGCTCCGGCTACTTCGGGCAAGAAGGCGTCTTCGAGGTCTTCATGCTCAGCGACGAAGAGCGGGCGTTGATCGCCAAGCAGGATTTGGTCGGCTTGCGCGCTGCCATCCAGAAGAAACGGCTCCCGACGATTCAAGAATCTGCGATCCGTAAAGCGATCGCAGGCATCACCAGCGTCGAGGAAGTCGCCCGCATCACCGCATCGTCTCATCGCAAACCGACGCAAAAAGCCAAGCCCCCCGCTCAGCCTGCGCCGACCCAATGATTGATTTCACCGCACCCACTCGGAGACCGCGTACATCATGCCGATCATGAACATCGCAGTAATTTTGATTGTCCTCGGGCTTGCCTACTTCTGGGCGGGCCAAGGGCTCTTCTCCTCATTGATTCACTTTCTGTGCGTGTTGGTGGCTGGCGCCATTGCGTTCGCCGCATGGGAGCCGTTGACCTATGGCCTGCTGCTCGGAATCCGCTCGGACATCGCATGGACGATCGGGCTGCTGGCGCCGTTTGTCATCACGCTGGCGCTCCTGCGTGTCGCGACGAACAAGGCTATCCCCTCAAACATGGATTTTGACGACGGGACCAACTTCGTAGGCGGCGCTGTGTTTGGCGTCTTGTCAGGCGTGCTGACGGCGGGCGTCATTGTGATCTCGATCGGGTTCCTTCGTGTCCCGGCAAACTTCATGGGTTATCAACCGGTCGGCTGGGACAGCGCCACCGGCGCCGTCGATGCGCGGGCAGGCTCCGGGCTCTGGGTGCCTGCCGACATGATCACCGCCAAGGTGTACGAAAAGCTGAGTACGGGTTCGTTTTCGACCGCGACCCCCCTTGCGACGCGTCTGCCCAACGTCAATGAGCAAGCGGGGATGATGCGCGTGACGTATGAGGATCGCAGCCGAACCACGCTCAAACCCGAAGATGTTGCTGTCAAGAGTCGATACATCGTCGAAGCGGACAACCCGAACGACCTCTTGTCTGATTCGTTCCTGCAGTCCGCCGATGGCGCGCCCGTGCCCCAGCGTGTGACGCTGCCGGACGGTTCGTCGCCTCCGCCCGGCTCGCGACTGGAAGGCTACGTCGTCCAGTTCAACGCTGGGTCCAAAGAGAAAAAAGGGCAGACCGTCGTCGGTCCGGGGCAGATCCGATTGATCTGCACGACACCCGAGGGCGGCATCAGCCTTGGTCCCATCGCGTTTGTGACGCGCGCCAGTGGGTCAACGCTGCAGGTCAATCGCTACCGCTTTGACGGGCAAGGTGTCTACGCAGCTTCAGTCGGAGGCGCCTCCCAGTCGACGATGGCGTTCGAGTTCGTCGTGCCGCCTGACGCGGAGCCTACGGACCTGCTCGTCAAAAACATCCGCACCTCCGTCGCCGACCTTCCCCTACAAGACGGGTTGACGGTCCAACAGCGCGACGACATGACTCGCTCCGGCTCGCTCATCGGCCTGCAGACACAGAGTGTTTCAGCTCCAGTCGTGGTCAGCGATGGCGCGAACTCCGGGCCCGCCACCGTCTCCACGAAGCAAGCTCAGCGAGGCCAACAGAGTTCGGGAATACGCGAGACCGACGCGCTTGGTTTCAACATGAACAAGCAGAGCCGAGGCCGCCTCGAACTGGACGAGGACAATCGCATTCTTGGCGGCTCTGCCACACTCAAAAAGGACGCGGGCGCCACGAATGTCCCGACGCAGTTGCGAGTCAATCGATTCAAAACCGGCCCGGGGCTGACCATGGTTCAGGTCGATATCAGCGGCCCGAGCCGAATGTCGCTCCTGGGCCGATCGCTCGACACCGCTGAGCAGGTGCTCCCGCCGACACTGATCGACACGCTGGGGCAGCAATACCAAGCGGTTGGTTTTATCTATCGTGACAGAACCAAAACGGAGATCCGGTTCAAACCTGGAGATCCGATACGAGGCATGTCCCAGTTGCCCAAGCTCAGTCGCAGCCGATCGGATCAGACCTTGGTGCTCCTGTTCACGCCGAGCGCGAAGGTTTCGATCGTCTCGTTCGGGTTGGGCCCTCAGGTCAAGATCAAGCTCGACCCGCCGTTGGTTCTTCAGCGATCCGGGCGTTGACCGCGGTCATTCAATGAAAAAAGCCACGGATCGAAATCCGCAGCTTTGAAAGATTGTCTGTTTGTATTCCTGAACGAAACTCAGGAATCGAAATTCAGGAATCGGCGGGCTGACCCTGCTCGACCGGAGCGGTGTCCGGCGCGTCAGTCGACTCTGGCGCGCTCTTCTTGGCGGCCTGCTCGATGAGGTTGCCCTCGTTGTCGAACTCCATCTCTTCGCGTTCGTCGGTGTCCAGCTCGCGATCGGGGATGACCCACACCTTGATCGTCGCAGAAAGATCCGCGTTGAACTTGATGAGCACGTCGTAGGTGTCCAGACGTTTGATCGCATGGGGCAGGCGAACATCGCGCGGGTGGACTTCAAAGCCGTCCGCATCGAGCGCTGAGGCGACATCCTTCTGAGTCACCGATCCATACAACAACCCTTGATCGTTGCAGGAGCGCTCGATATGGATCTCGTGCCCAGCGAGTTTTTCAACCATCTCTGAGCGCATCTCCGTTCGGCGGAGCATCGCTTTTTCAGCTTCGACCCGGCGGGCCGCCAACTCCGCAATCGCTTCTTCGCTGGGCGGCATTGCGATGCCTCGCGGGAGCAGATAATTCCGCGCGTATCCGGAGCGAACTTTGACGACATCTCCAACGATGCCGAGGTGGTCAACAGATTCAGTCAGCAGCAACTCTAGTGTGCGCGCCATCGGTAATATCCTTGTATGTCAGGTCGAGCGGCCTATCCTCAGGATTGAGGGAGCCAAGCAGGTTAGAATGGAATGTCGCTTTCGTCCAGCGGCTGGTGTCCGGGACCACTGGAGGAGACCCCCGCAGAGGCTGGGGCCCGCCCACCTCCACCACCGCCGCCGCCCCCTCCACCGGGGCTGTCAACGAACTGGAAGTTGTCAATGACGACTTTGAGCTTAGATCGTTTGCCGCCGCTCTCTCGATCCTCCCACTGGTCGAGCTTGAGGCGGCCTTCCACGAAGACCGGCCGACCCTTGTGCAGATATTTGCTCATGGTCTCAGCCGTCCGCCCCCACGCTTCGCAGTCGATGAAGGTGGTTTCTTCACGCGATTCGCCGTCTTTGGTGCGGAAACGCCTGTTGACAGCGAGCCCGAAGTTGGCCACCGCCTGGTCACCGCTGAGGTGGCGGAGTTCGATGTCGCGGGTGAGGTTTCCCATCAGAAACACTTTGTTCACGCTGCCAGCCATGTGTCATCCTCTTTTCAAGGGGTGATTTGTACGGGATATGATAGGGCGCCGAGTTCGGATGTGCGCCCAGTGCAACGAGGTTGGGTCGGGTCAGAGTTGAGCGGGCTCTTCTTTGGCTTCAGGCTCCGCGGGTGGGGCCTGATCCTTGGTTGGCGCCGGGGCAGGGGCCGGTGTTGGGGCTGGTGTTGGGGCGGACTCCGAGCCTTCCGCCTTTTCACGGGCGCGGTCATCGCGGAGTTTGATCTCGTCAGCGAGCTCCTGCTGAGCGTCCATCGCCTTCATCTCGTCGATGTTGAGATGATCGACGCGAACCAACATCCATCGCAGGATGTCTTCGGACAGGTTCAAGGTGCGCTCGAGCTTGGCGATCGCAGCGGTCGGCAGCGTGACATAGACGAGGATGAACACGCCTCGCTTCTGCTTCTTGATCTCGTAGGCGAGCCGGCGCTCGTCCCACTTTTTCATCGCAATGATCTGTCCCTCGGCACGCGCCAGATAGTCACGGATGTTCTCGACGGCGGCGCCGAGGTCCGCAGCGGCTGACTGCCGGAGCAGGAACATTGCCTCATATTCGTGTGTGCGATTCTCTTTCATTGTGGATCCTTATTCGGTCTCATCGGGGCGGCCTCCCAGGCGCGCCACTGGGGTGTTTGTATTGGAATCCGAAGCCGACGAACTGGGCTCGGAAGATGACGAACGGGCCGGCTTGTCCGGCTTGGTGTTGAAACGATTCATCGTGACGGTGATGCCTTGGCGAACCCAAAGCTCCGCAGCGTCCACAGCCTGAACGAGCGCGGGTTGGATGCTCTCGTATTGGTCAGGGCTGAACCGACCGAGCACATAATCCTTCCTCACCGCGGCGCCCGGTTCGCCGATGCCCACGCGAAGTCGCGCGTATGTATCACCGCCGAGCTTTTGCTGAATGTCAGCAAGCCCATTGTGTCCGCCACTGCCGCCGTCGGCTCGAAGCCGGATCGACCCCGCGGGCAACGCGACGTCATCAACGATGATGAGCAAATCCTCAGCAGGAAGCAGCTTGTAAAAACGAATGGCTTCCGCCACCGCTTGCCCGGAGCGGTTCATGTAGGTGAGCGGTTTGAGTAGCAGAGCGCGTGTGGATTCATCGCCGGAACTGGCGCCAAGCGTGCAGTCGACCACCGCGCAGTGGAATCGGCTCTTGGCGATCGCACCGGGCGCATGACGCTCGATGAGTCGATCAACAACCATCCACCCGGCGTTGTGCCTGGTGCGCTCGTATTCAGCTCCCGGATTGCCTAAACCCACGATCAGCTTCACTCCTTGGACTCGTCTTTCTTGGAGTCATCCTTGTCAGCGAGCACTTCAGGCTCTTCAGCGCCGCCCTCAGCTTCAGCCTCCTCAGCCGTCTCTTCCTGCTTCTTGATCTGGATCGCTGCGATCACCGCGTCCGGGTCAGACTGAAGTTTCCAGCCAGCCGGGAGCTCGACTTCGCGTGAGTGGAAGGTGCCCCCCACGTCAAGAGTGCTGACGTCAACCTCAATCGAATCTTGCATGTCCGCAACTTTGCACTCCACGGCGATCTCGTTGACCGTGTGAATGAGCATCGCGCCGCCCGTCTTCAGGCCGACCGCGTCGCCAACAAGGCGGATTGGCACGTTGACCGTGACCACTTCGTCCAGATTCACTCGCTCGAAGTCCGCATGGATGATCGCCATGCCCATGTAGTCGTAGTTCACATCCTTGAGAAGCGCTGTCTCAGGCTTCGAGCCGCCCGTATTGATGGAAAAGATCTTTTCGCCCGCTTCGATGCGCTTGATCGCAACTTTTGCATCGAGCGAAAGATGGACGGCGCCCTTCTTGTGCCCATACAGAACGACGGGCAGTTTGCCCTCTTTGCGAATCTTCTGTGCGTTTCGCGTGCCGAGCTGGTCGCGCGGTTCAGCGGTCAACTCGTTGGTGGTGATGGTCATGATTGCTGGCTCCTTGAAATATCAGAGCGGGTGCGTCGGTCGACACCCCGCGGATTAGCGTTTCGTGCCGCTCCCTTTTTTGAACAGGGCGCTGACGGACAGGTTGTGATGAATACGATGAATGGCGTCGCCGAGCAGGTCCCCCACAGGCAGTTCGACGATCTTGTCAGCGATCGGCGCGTACCGACCGTTGGCGGGAATGGTGTCAGTGACGACGATCTTATGAATCGGGCTTTCGGCAAGACGCTCCATCGCGAGCCCGACGAGCACGGGATGGGTCGCTGCAGCGATGACCTGCTTGGCGCCCTTGTCCATCACGACGCGAGCCGCTTCGCAGATCGTCCCCGCTGTCGAGATCATGTCGTCGATCATGAGGACGGTCTGCCCGTTGACATCACCCACGAGGTTGGTCGATTTCACTTCCGACCCCGAGACTCGGCGTTTATCAACGATCGCAATGTCGCCATCGAGCAGAGCTGCATATTTCGTGGCGACTTTGACATTGCCAACGTCGGGGCTGACGACGACGAGATCGCCGAGCTCCTCGCGGATGCTCTCGAAATATTCGAGAAACACAGGCGCCGCCGAGAGATGGTCCATAAGAATGTCGAAAAAGCCCTGAATCTGAGCTGCATGAAGATCAATCGCGAGCACCCGATCCGCACGAGCGGTCGTGATGAGGTTGGCGACGAGCTTTGCCGTAATCGGCGTGCGCCCCTCGTCCTTGCGGTCCTGCCGAGCGTAACCAAAGTAGGGAATCACCGCGGTGACGCGTGACGCACTGGCGCGCTTCAGGCAGTCGATGAAGATCAACAACTCCATCAGATTGTCGTTGACCGGCTGGCACGTCGAAAGCACGACGTAGCAGTCGCGCCCTCGCACATCTTCGGTCGTTTTGACGATCAGTTCACCATCGGGAAACGCGCTCGTCGCCGCCTGCCCGAGGGGAAGGTCCAGGCGATGGGCGATCCGCTCAGCGAGCTGAATCTGCCCGCGTCCCGCGAAAATCTTCACACTGTTGGAGTCGCTGCTGGCCATGGTTTACCCGCCGGGCGCCTCCGTCAGTCGTGCAGAAAGAATCGCGCTCACTGCATCAAGTTGCTCAGGAGTATTGATCGAAAGAGCCTCCTCAGGCTCCAACACGTTGACCGCTTCGATTGTTTTTCCCTGCTTTGCGAGCAGTGCGGGGACATCCGTCAGGTAATACTCACCGCTGGAGGCGCTGCGCGAAAGATCGGGAAGTGCCGCGAAGAGAGCCGCTGCGTTGAAGCAATAGACACTGGGGTTGATCTCGCAGATCGCGCGCTGTTCGGGAGTCGCGTCGCGCTCTTCAACGATGCCGACAAACTGACCGGCGTCATCGCGCAAAACCCGTCCATACCCAGCGGGATCGTCCACACATGCTGTGGC
>CAYMQF010000045.1:0-2807 GCA_964392425.1 uncultured Phycisphaeraceae bacterium | reverse complement strand
ACCTCCTGCTGATGCCCGACGATCACGGCGATGCGCGCACACTGCGCATCCTGACATGCCTGCACCACCCACGAAACCATCGGCGCGCCAGCCACAGCGTGCGCGACTTTGGGCAGATCGCTAGCCATGCGTTTGCCCTGACCCGCTGCCAGGATGATCGCGTTGAGCGCTGAATCCATCACCATTCGTATCCTGTGTTGCCTGAGTCGTGGTGTGACGCGCCGATGCGTCAGTTTCAAAAAAAGAAACTGGCCCGCCAGGATTCGAACCTGAACTAACGGCACCAAAAACCGATGTGCTACCATTACACCACGGGCCAACGACCCGGCAACCGGACCTCCTCTTCGTACTACGAGAGCCGACGCCACACAAAGACGCCAACTGAGAACACAGACACACGCTCATCGCGGTCCGCATTCACCCGAGTACGCCGATGCGATGCATCAGCAGAGGTCTCAGGATCCGCAAGGCCGCGGCGTCATCCCCAATAGGCCGGACCCTCCATCAGCCGCGATGGGAGGACCCCTCCCAACGACTCTGAGCCGTCGGGCTACCCGTTCCAAGTGGGGACAGGTTCAGTAGTTTAGAAACTGTGCTGGCTACGTCAATCTTCGTCATTAGAAGCCGAAGCCTCAGCTGCAGCCCGGGCGTCCGCAGCACGCCGTTCCTCCCGCCCCAGCGACGCGAAATGGGCGATATCGTCGTAGCACGTCGCCAGCAGCCCCACGAGTGGGAACGAAACATCCGTAAACGGCGTCGGCCCGAGCCGGCGGAGCAGCGCGTGAGTCGGCTCAGCACGGGTCGCGGTCGTATCTATATGGTCGAAAACGTCCGGTTCGCCCTCCCAGAAATGCTCCAGACACGCCTCGATCGGCGTCGGCTCCTCCATATCAGGGAGATTGACCGCGGGGGAATAGGCCAGCGTCGACCCCATCGCCGATCCCTTGGTCGCCCGCCTGCGCCTGATCCTTTCGGTGAAATCGACCGGCTCCTGCCCCCGCAAACGAAAGAGCGACATCGGCTCGCGATGAATCACATCAGCAGCGAGCCTCGCAGCACAGACCGCATGCCAACACCAGCGGCCTTCCGTGCCGATGCAGGTGCAGTTGGGTTCGATTTCTTCAAGCGAACGAGGAAGCAACGATTTTTGCTGCGCGGAAAA
Organism: uncultured Phycisphaeraceae bacterium; assembly: GCA_964392425.1. Taxonomy (GTDB): domain Bacteria; phylum Planctomycetota; class Phycisphaerae; order Phycisphaerales; family UBA1924; genus CAYMQF01. Next base: position 1,645 of record CAYMQF010000045.1, on the reverse strand, counting down.
AGCATCCTCAACGGTGAGCGGCAAATTGCCCACCAGCAATGGAGCCGCCAGGGATGGGTCTTCAATCACCGCGTCGGTGATGAGATTCCACACCGGCTGGGGAAACGTATTGATCTTGAGTTCGACGGTGTGCGCCATGCGTCGGCGCCCTTGGATCGCCGCGGTCACCATGCCGGTCTTTATTTCGACCGACCGAGTTTGCCCGAGCTGCGCATAGTCGATCCCTTCGATGAAGACTGCGCCGTCGACGCCTTCTTCAAGGATGCGGATCCAGCGCTGCGACGCCCAATGCCGATCTTCCGGCGTGAGCCTCATCAACTTGGCGCCGCCCGTCACTCGGCGTGGTTTGTCAGGCAAAGGCCTACGGTTTGGCGGATTGCGATCAAATCGGGACATCAGTTCATTCCTCCACACCGACGGGCTCAGCGGATGGCGCCGACGCAGAGTCGTACACATCGCTGCGAAGCGTGAGCAGCTCTCGCAGTTTCGACGTGGAAAGCTCCGTCAAGCCGCGTTCGCCGGAGTTGACGATTCGGTCAGCGAGATCGCTCTTTTCTTCGATCATTTGGTCGATGCGCTCTTCGAGAGTTCCGGCAACAACGAACTTGTGAACATGCACGGTGCGCGTCTGACCAATGCGATGGGCACGGTCGGTCGCCTGATTTTCAACCGCAGGGTTCCACCAACGGTCGTAATGGAAGACATGGCTCGCCGCAGTGAGATTGAGCCCGAAACCACCTGCTTTGAGCGAGAGCAGGAAGATCGGCGCCGACCCGTCCGCTTCCTGGAAACGGTCGATCATCTTGCGCCTGTTTTTTTCTGGCGTGCCACCGTGGAGGAACAGAATCTCCTGGTCCAGTTCGCGCCGAAGGATCGACGACAGGAGCAGGCCCATCTGCCGAAACTGCGTAAAGATCAGTGCGTTTTGATCCTCAGACAACACCTCGTCGAGCATCTCGACCAAGCGAGCACACTTGCCGCTACGCGCGCTGTCTGCAGCGCGGGCGGTGTCCATCGGTTCGCGAAGCGCCTGCGCCGGATGGTTGCAAATCTGTTTGAGTTTGATCAGCGTGGCAAGCACGACGCCTCGCCGTTGCATCCCCTGCGCCTGATCCACCTTGTCGAGCATTCCATTGACGGTTCGCCCGTACAGCTCCGCCTGCTCGGGAGTGAGGTGGCAGTACACCTTGTTTTCGATCTTGTCAGGAAGATCCGCTGCGATTGCGGGGTCGCTTTTGAGCCGGCGCAGAATGAATGGTCGAGTGAGACTTCGGAGCTGTTCAGCACGGGATCGGCTGTGCCGGCGCTCGATCGGCACTGAAAAACGCCTGCGAAACTCAGCAAGAGTTCCAAGATGACCGCTGTTGCAGAAGTTCATAATCGACCACAGTTCGCTCAGGCGGTTCTCCACCGGCGTGCCCGTCAGCGCCATTCGGCGAGGAGCCGCCAGATTCATGATCGACTTGGTCTGCTTGGCGGACGGGTTCTTGATGTTCTGCGCTTCATCCAGCGCGACTCGGCGCCAAGGAATCGTCGTCAGCGCGTCGGAGTCCCGCTGCGCCAGCGCGTACGTCGTAATCACCATGTCTGCCTTGTTTGCCTGCTCTGCGAGCGCTTCGCCGACGAGCCGTTCGGGCCCATGATG
>CAYMQF010000044.1:0-18119 GCA_964392425.1 uncultured Phycisphaeraceae bacterium | reverse complement strand
GCGATCGACACACGCTGCGTCATTCCTCGGCTGAATGTCGCAACGGGATCGTTTCGGCGCAAGTCCAGGCTGACGTATTCGAGAAGTTCGCGTGCTCGATCGTGCGGATTGCGCACGCCATAGAGCTTTGCGAAGAATGTCAGGTTTTCCATCGCGCTCAACTCGCGGTAGATCATTGGCCGGTGGCTGATGACTCCGATCCGGGCGCGGTGAGCTGGAGAATCGGCTCGCACTCGTTCACCAAAGAGGCTTAGTTCGCCTCGCGTGGGTGAAGTCAGCGTCGCGAGCATATTGAGGAGCGTGGTCTTCCCGGCTCCGTTGGCTCCTATGAGCGCGACGAACCTGCCTCGCGGGATGTCGAAGGACAAGTCGCGGATGATCGGCCGGTCGTCGATCGTTTTTTCGATCCCTACTGCTCTGACGACCTCAGTTGTAGAGAAGCCGGAGCGCTCGACTGCTTGCGCGGCTGGCTTCTTCGTAGGCACATGGATCGCGAACATTGGATCTCCGGGCGAATGGTTTGGACGTGGGTCAAGCGGGGTCGATGCGGGCCGGTTTCATGAAAAGAACGACGATGAGAAGGAGTGCGAATATGCCGCCGCCAATCCCTGCGATCAGTGCGGGAGCGAACGTCGAGCGTTTTTCGGTGGGCTCTCCTGACGCTGGTGAGGCAGGAGTCTGGCGGGTGTCCGCTGCGCGGGCTGTTGTTTGTGGCCCATCGTGCACATGCGCCAGGAAGACATGCACGGGTTGGTCGGGAGCCAAGCCGCTGATTGTATAGAACCGGACATCGGTGTCAGCGATGCGCGTCTCCCCGCCGGGCGTGAAATCTTCTTCGTTGAGGACTTGCATATCAGAAGGGACGACCAACATGAACTGTCCGATTGCGACGGGCGCCTCCAGATGCAGCGTTGCTTCGCCGCCCTCTGTAGGGACGACGTAGGAGAGGCTGAGTTCGGCGCCGCTGGGCATGAGGGGCTGCGTGTTGAGGATGTTGCCCGATATGTTGGTTGTGCAGCACCAGCCGTGAAAGCCGCTGCCAAGTTCGACATCTTGCGCACTGGCGGGGATCGTGAAGGACGTGGTGTCTCCCTTCCCCGTGGAGTCGCGTTTGCCAACCCAGGTTTTCTTGCTGGGGTTGCGAAGCATAAAGAGTTCGGTGACGTGGGCGCCTCTTGGCCCGTGGTTGACCATGACGTGCCGCATGTGCATGTCCCAGTTGGGGGCGTCTTCGGTGAGCTCGTAGCAGTCGACTTCGACCATCTGCTGGGGGTGGGTGCGGTCCATGAGTTCGCCAGTGGTTTGGTAGACGACGTCCTTGTAGCTGACGCGGACCATCGGCGTGACACCCATGACAACCGGTAAATCTTCAAAGAGGACAACGCCGTGCTCGTCGAGTGTGGCGGTGAGCGTGTCGAGGACGGCGCCGTTGTGGATCAATAGGAGTTCGACTTTGACGTCGGCGATGGCTGGACCGCCGGGCGTTCGTTGGATGGCGCGAACAGCAACACTGCCGGTCGGTGCGACGGGCGCATCGGTCGTTGCCTTGGGTGTCATGAGCATGCCGGGCTCAACGGTTGGAGATGTCGGCGTTGTGGGCGTTTGAGCAAGCGCTGTGGCGCCGGTGAGCAGGGCAGTCGTGATGAGTAGAGCACTGCGAACGATCATGACACGCTCTCCGTGGTTGGGTGTGTGAGCACCGGGCGAGGTGCTTGTGCTTTGGCGTTTGCGATGTGGTTGTTCGATCGCGAGCGAGGCTGGGCAGTCGATGCAGCGGGTCTGGCGCGCGGGAGGAAGGGGGGCATCATGGAGACCGCGCCACCAAAGACGAGCACGATGCTGCCGATCCAGAGCCAGGCAACGCCCGGATTGATTCGCGTTTGGATACCGACGATGGCGCCGTTCTCTTCCCAGCCAGCCAAAGACAGATAGACATCCTGTTTCCAGTTGCTTGCGATGGCGACTTCGCTGTTGGGATCGTCTGACCATGTGTCGTAGAACCGACGTTGAGGTGTGAGCAGGAGCGTTTCGCCCCGGCCGACCAGTTCGACGGTCGCTTCAACGGCGTCGTAGTTCGGGCCTCGCACTTGATCAAAGCTTTTGAGCGTGATGTCAAAGCCAGCGAAGCTTTCGGTCTGGCCGGGCGACAGGCGGTGGATGATCTCCCGGCTGAACAGGCCCGACGCGACGACACCGACAGAGAGCATCATCATGCCGAGGTGCGCGGTTTGTCCGCCGTAGCGTCGATGGTCGCGGTCAAGGAGATGGATCATCGCAACGGGCCACGCTTCTCCGGTGCTACGCCTGCGGGCGGAGGAGGCGCGGGCAAAGTCGATGATGACGGCGCTGGTGCCGATCACGACGACAGCGATGCTTGCGAGTGTCCAACCACTTCGGACGCCGATGCCCAGTGCGATCAGGACGGCTGAGGCGGTGAGAACTGCGGGGATGGTTAGTGCGCGGATAACACGCGGAGCGATGTTATGCCCGAAGGGGAGGGCGGGTCCCAGCGCCATGAGCGCGACGACTGCAAATCCCATTGGAAGGACGACGCGGTTGTAGAAAGGCGCCGTGACTGTGATCTCGTGTCCGAGGAAGGATCGACTGATGATGGGGAAGATGGTGCCGATGAGCACGGTGAGCATCATCAGGACGAGGAGTATGTTGCCCAAGAGGAAGGCGCCTTCTCGGGAGACAAGACCTTCGATTTGATGCTCGGGGCGGAGTGTGCGCCAGCGCACCGCGATCAACACGGTTGATGCTGCGATTGAGAACAGGATGAAGACGAGGAAGAACTCGCCGAGCACGGAAGCGGGGAAGGCGTGGACTGAGCTGATCACGCCTGATCGCGTCAGGTAGGTTCCAAAGACACACAGGACGAAGGTGGCTGCGATCAGCGATGCGTTCCAACGTTTGAAAGAGCCCCGGCGCTGCTGAGCGATGATGGAGTGGATCATCGCGGTGGCGGTTAGCCAAGGCAGGATCGAAGCATTTTCGACGGGGTCCCACGCCCAGTAGCCACCCCATCCCAGTTCGACGTACGCCCACCAGGCGCCAAGCGCGATGCCCGCGGTCAGCGTGATCCACGAAAAAAGAACCCATCGGCGGACGGGCGCCAACCAATGGTTGTCCTCGCGTTTAGCAACAAGCGCGCCGACCATGTACGCGAAGGGGATGGTGAAGCCGGCATATCCAAGGAAGAGGAGCGGCGGGTGAAACGCCATCGCGGGGTTCTGGAGCATGGGGTTGAGGCCACGGCCTTCCGCGGGTGTGAAGTTGTTGAAGAGGACGAATGGGTCAGCGGCGAACACGAGCAGAGCTGCAAAGAAACCACAGATGAGAGCGAGGATTGCTGTCGTTACAGCGCGCTGGGTGAGCGGCCCTTTGGGCAGCGCTGCGACGGCGATCAAACTCATCACGCCGACCATGACCGCCCAGAGAAGGATGCTTCCCTGCTGACCGGCCCAGAGTGCTGCGATCTTGTATGCGACAGGCATCCCGCTTTCGGAATACTCCGCGACATAGGAAAGCTCGAAGCGATTTTCGAGGAGTGCGTAGAGAAGGATTCCCGCAGCGACGAGGAAAAGGAAGCAGACACCCCCGATGCCAATGCGTGAAACGCGGAGGAGGCGTTCAGAGCGCAGGCGCGCTGCGCCCGTTGCTGCGAGAAGGGCGCCCGCAGCGACGAGCACAGCGCCGGCCAGAACAAACTCGCCCAGTGGAGCGATCATGATCCACTCTCCTCGTCAGCGATGCGAGGATCGTCATGGATCGACTGGCCATCGGAGGTGTACTTGCTCGAACATTTGGTTAGAAGAACGTCAGCCTGGAATACGCCTTGGTCATCGAGTTTGCCTTCCACGACGACCTCGCGGTCCGCCTGAAACATGTCGGGGACGACGCCGGTGTAATTGACGGGGAGTGAAGACTGCTCGCCGCCCAAGGTGAACGAAACGCCGACGCTTGCTGCGCTGGCTTCGAGCCCATCGCTTTGGACGATCCCATGAAGGCGGACTCGCTGAGTCTGCCTTGCGGGGCTGGCGACGAACTCATCGACCGGAAGGAAATAGGCCCACCCATCGCGCACGCCGAGCACCGCGAGGGCGGTGACAGCAGTAAGGATGGTCAGCCCGCCGACGATCATTTTTATCTTGGTATGGCTCATTGCGGCCCTCCTGAAGAGTGAGTCTCCAAGAGTGATTGCAAGTGGGGCGCCATTGATCGCTATGGGTCGGGCGCCGGTCCGAATCGCCGGGAAATAGGCTTACCGGCGGCTAGGGTGATCGGCGGGGGATGGGGGGCGTGACCCCTGTTCTCGATCCCGGCACAGCAGGGCGTCGCTGCTTCCCGACTGCGGGAACGAGCGAGCGTCGAGTCAATACTGATGACAACTCAGGCACAGACCGCTTCGGACGTTCGAGACCGTGAGGTGATTCGGCTGGCGGGAGTAGATCGAGTGACAGCTTGCGCAGGTCATATCGCCTTGAAAAAGCCTGATTCGCTGATCCAGCGAGCCGACTGGTGTGAGCGGGCCGTCCGTGTCGCGGTGGGTCAAGCGGTAGGCGATATCGACGGGATGTTCGTTGGAGCCCCACTCGGGCATGCTGACAGCGAAACCGCCTGCTGCGATGGGGCGATGCCCAACTTCGGTCGCGATGGATCCGTCGTGGCAACTCATGCAGCCGATCGATGTGGACTCCGGCCCCGACTGAGCCCAGCTCTTTGTGCGATCGTTCATGCCCGGCGGACTAAGCGCCCAGCCCAGATGCGCCCGTCCAACTTGCATGGCGTGAGCATCGGAAGAAGTCGTGCTGTTGGAGTCGTGACAGGAAGCGCAGAACTGTGAGCCTGTGAACTCTCCCCGGAGTTGGAATTGTCCTGCCAGAGCGTCAAATGAGGACAAAGCGGCTGTGCTTGGATGTTCGGTGTGGCAGGTGATGCAGGTCATTTGCCCTTGTAGCAACGGGAATCCTGCGGGGATGGATCTGCTGGGGCGAACACCAACTGGGTGTGAGAACTCGGTGTCAGGCATGTGACAGGCGTTGCACTTGGTCGTCGGGGAACTGTGCGGGACCGTGAGATTGGGCGTGTCGTTCACCGCTGCGATCCATGTTGGCTCTGATTCTTTAGCGAGCAGTGGCATTGACATCAGATACGCCGCTGCGACAGCAATACCCATACCCCAGAGAGAGGTTTTGATCAGGACTTTTGAGCGGGATGAAATACCTGGCAGATAGGTCATGGTGGCGCCTGCTCACATCGGCTTAGTGCGGGCCATGCTTCACCTGTCTCCAGCGGCACAGTCCAAGATCGAGAAGGATTGGGAGTGTTATTCCAGACGGTGAGAGAATGCCGGATGTTTCCGGGCAGGAAACCGGCTTGAAGCACCCAATAGGGATGATGAATGAGGAATAGTCAACGCGAGCAATAGTGGTATGCGCCTTGCAATCTCTTTGAACGGATCATTGGAGTGTCGAGCTTGGATCGGCCCCCGGCGTCCGGGGGGAACAAGCCAGCACCAGTAATAAAGGGAGGTGTGTAATGGGACCCCGGCGAACATTGACAACGGGGCTCGCGTTGGGGCTCGTCTTTGGTTTGGGTGGCAATGCCGCCCAGGCGCAGTCCATGGTCGGTCAGGCGCATGACTTCAGCACGCAGGCGTTTTCGCAAGGCGAGATCTGCTTGCCCTGCCATACGCCGCACAATGCGCTCAACGATGAGGCTGGCAACCCAATCGGCTACTTGTGGAACCACGAGCTGACGACCGCGACCTACACGCTCTTTGACGGGAGCACCGGCGACTCGATCAACGATTTTGACAAGCTGAGTCGGCTGTGCATGTCGTGCCATGACGGAACCGTTGCGTTAGACAGCTTCGGCGGAAACACCGGCGCCAGCTTCATTGACGCTGAACATTTGATCGGCACTGATTTGACGGACGATCACCCCGTCGGAAGTGTCGCGGTGTATCCCGAAGCAGGCGACTCGGACTTCAACGCTGCGACCAACCACAAGCTCGGACCCAACGGCGAACTGAAACTGCGCACGCTCGACATTGCAGGCGTTCCTACCTACATCGTCAGTTGCATGACGTGCCACACGCCTCACTACAAGGGCTTTGAAGATCAACTGCGCATGTCCAATGCCGCAAGTGCTCTTTGCTTGAGTTGTCACATCAAGTGACCCTCAAAATCGAGGCGCTGGAGAGAACCGCGTCCAGCGTCTTGATTTCTTAAGAAAGCCGATCGCGCAGGGCCGGCGGCCATCGTGCTTTGCCGGTCCTTTTTACTCCCGTTCTGAACCGATGGCTCACACTCCGACTCTCCCTGGGTCAGAGGCAACTCGAAACTCAAACATGAACTGTCAAACACACAACCTGTTGGCTCCGGGATTGCTGCGCCCACTGTTTCGATTGGTGTTCTGGTCAGCGTTCGTCATAACGGCCAGCACGCTGGCGGGATGCGCGACAACATCCGGTTCGTCCGGCCCGTCGGGACCGACAATGTACTCGTTCTGGCCTCACTTCCCCGCGGAGCCGAGAGTGCAGTTCCTGAGGTCCTACCGTTTCAGCTCTGACATTCAGGATGAAAAACGATCCCGGTTCGGTCGTGCGATCTTCGGCGAAGACGCCAACGTGCTGCCCATCGCAAAACCCTACGGCGTGGCGATGTGGCATGGAAAACTCTACATCTGCGACATACGAGGCGACTCCGTGGTCGTGCTCGATCTTGTCAAACGACAGACGCGCGTTCTCTTGGCGCGCGGGTTGGGCGGCTTTCGTCAGCCTGTTGATATCTGCATTGACGAGGACGGACGAAAGTACGTCGCCGACATTCAACGAGGCGTGATCTTTGTCTTTGATGCAGACGACCGAAGCGTGGGCGCCTTTGGTTGGTCCGAGCTCAAGCCGACGGGAGTCGCGGTGGGTGGAGATCGCCTCTACGTAGCGGACTTTGCAAGTCAAAGCGTGCAGATCCTCGATCGCCTGACCGGTGAGCGGATCGGTTCGATCGGCGGGCCCGGTCCAGACGATGGAGGTTTCGTTCGCCCGCTCGGGATTGCAGTCAATCCCGATGGAAATCTTGTTGTCAGTGATGTCATCAAGTGCCGGGTGCAGGTCTTCAGTCCGTCGGGTGAACTCATTCGAGCGTTTGGCGAGATCGGGGATTCTGCAGGAACTTTTGTTCGGCCCAAGCATCTCGCCATCGACCGCGACGGAATCATGTACATCGTTGACGCCGGATTCCAGAACGTGCAAATGTTCGATCGCACTGGGCGAATCCTCATGTATTTCGGATCGGCTGGCAGTTTCCCGGGAGGGATGAACTTGCCCGCGGGGATGGCTTTGGATGAAGACCCAGCGGATGTGGCTCTCTTCGCGGATCTTATTCATCCGCTCTTTGACGCCAAGCGTTTGTTGATTGTCACGAATCAGTTTGGGGTGAACAAGGTTTCTGTCTACGCGATGGGAACTCTCAAGCCCGGCGCGACGCCACAAGACCTTACCGAGTCGCTCACAAAGATTCCCACCGGTGTCCAGGATGATCCCGACGCGCCGGGAAGTCCGACGCCCGTGCTCGGAGCGCCTGAGTCAACCAAACCCGGTGAAGCTGGAACAAAAGAGCAAGAGGGTGGAGGGGATGAAGAACCACCGGGAGCAATCAGGTGACTGCTCACGGCCAATCTGTTCCCGAACTGTCCGGTCGGCGAACGTTTGGCAACCGGGGGGGATTGTCCCTGCTTATAGCGCTTGCAGTAGTAGGCTCGACCTGGACGGCGTGCAGCCCCGACCGTCGATATGCGTTGATGAACTTCTTTTTTGATGGGGTGCCTGATCCCAGCCTTGTTGGAACGGATGGGTGGGCTCCCGCGGGTGGCGGGCTTGCTGCGATGGCGAGTGTGCATGTGCCATTTGCGGAAGATCGCTGTCTGGAATGCCACGTCGATCCGTCGAGTGTCACACTGACGCGCGACAGCGGCGAATTATGCCTGAAATGTCATGAAGGTGTCACGGAGCAGTTCAAATTCATGCATGGGCCGGTGGTTGGGGAGGCGTGCCTGTGGTGCCACAACCCTCATTTTTCGCAGACTGAGAATCTGTTGCGAAAGCCCTCGCCGGAGTTGTGCATGCAATGTCATTCCAGCGGGCAGCTTCAGACACGCACTCCATCGGGTGATCTCCTTCGTCCGCAGCACGCGGACCTGACACAAAGTTGTTTGGTGTGTCACTACGGGCACGGCGGCGCGGAGCCGGGAATGTTGCGCACCAGTGCGCAGAACATCAAAAAGAAATCGAGCGGAGACGATGTTACGCCATGATCAGCGCCAACCGATCGGCTGGGTTGTTTGCGCCGCTGCATGCTTTGCGGGGTTCGCTGTCGCATCGGTTCGTGCCATCGCCCAGCCAGAGGAGCCGTTGGTGATTGGTGAACGCGCCAAGCTGAGCGGGCTGCACCTCGACTACGTCAACATGGCGATGGAAGTGTTCGCCCAGCGGGTGGGTGATCAAACCAAACCCGCCGTCGGTGCTTCAGTCACCGATCGCGAAGACCTCGTTCGGGAAACTCTTGTGCTTTCCACCGCGGGGTGGGTCGGGCACCGGAACCTGTTCCAATTCGACGCAACGGGTCGGCTGCGCATCAGCGAGGAGTTTCTCAGCAGTGAATCCGCGGGACAAAATCGAAACTCGCTCGAACTTCTCAGTGAGTTCGACACACGAGGCGTGTTTCTTGGCAAGAGCCGATTCCCATTCACCATCTTCGGCCGGCGCGATCAGTTGCTGCTCACTCGTTCCTTTGGCGGAACTCTGGATTCGACGATCACCGAGATGGGCGCCCGGCTCGATTACCGATCGGCGATCGCCCCCATGAATATTGAGTATCGGCGGCGCATCCAGGCGCAGGAGGACACGTTTGGCAACACCGGCTTTGACGCCCAGCAGCACACGATTGCTTATCGCGGGCAGTATCACCCCAACGCCAATCATCAACTCGTATGGACGTACACCTTGGACTTCGTCACTGAGACGGGAACGCTTCGCCCGGTGAATTCGTTTCGCAGGCAAGATGCAGTCCTCACGCACGACTACAGCTTCGGCGAGGACAACCGGGACAGCATTCGGTCTGACCTGCGATTTTTTGAAAACACGGGTGACTTCCAAGTCCGAAGACTCCGCCTCAATGAAATCCTGCGCTTCAAACACGGGCCCAATCTCGACACTCGCTACGAATATCTTTTCGACCAGCAGGTGCGCCCGGAGTTCACCCAGACGATGCATCGTGGGTTGGCGCGAGTTGAGCATCGACTCTTTGAAAGTCTGGTCACCATCGCGCAGGCGGGCGGCGAATACATCACGTCAACGGACGGCGACTTTACGAGTAAAGCTGGGTTCGGCCTCCTTGACACTCGCTATAGCAAACGCGTGCCATGTGGGAAGATCTACGCGACGTTTACATCCAATGCGGACTGGCGAAATGAGAGCGATCGAGGCGGGAGCGTTCCCGTCTCCGACGTCCTCTTGAACTTTGACTCGGCTGGGCTGTCCAAGATTATTCGGCGAAACATCGATTCGGCGAGCGTCGTCGTGACCGATCCAACCGGATTGATTACGTTTGTCGAAAACCTCGATTACCGTGTTCGCCAGCTCGGCGATCGAACCGAGATTCGGCTCGTGCCCGGCGGCGACATCCTGTCCGGGGACACCGTGCTGGCGGATTACATCTTTACGCCTGATCCCGCCAACACGACGGTCACCACATCATTTTCCGGTTCGCTGCGATACACGCTGGAGCAAACACCGATGCGCGGCTTGTCGCCGTTTGTGCGGTATTTCAACCAGAGACAATCTCGAAACTCAGAGGGATCGTTCATTTTGCCAGTATCGGACATCAGTGATTTGGTGTTCGGGCTCGAGTATGACACGCGCTCTTTGTCGCTCCGTGCCCAGCGTGAAATCCGCAACAGCTCTCTCTCCCCTTTCGTTGAAACATTGTTCGAGGGGCAGTACACCGCTCGTGCTGGCGCCTCGGGCGCGTTCTCGCTCAATCTTCGGTATGACGACATCGATCGCACGGATGAGAATTTTTGCACCAAAGTGTCTTCGCTCACCGCACGATGGAATGGCCGAATCCTACAGGAGTTGTCCGGGGACATGCTGTTCATTCTTCGGCGCGAGCAGGATTCCGCAGGCCCCGATTCGTTCGCGTTTGAGCAGCGATTGAACTTGACCTGGCGCCGGGGGCAAACTGAAATCTTTGCGTCCGTGCGAAACTCCTTTGTCGACAGTTCTGCGACGGACACACATTCCAAGGTCTTCCTGATTGGATATCGACGGAGCTTCTGATGCTTGCACTCACGGACATGTCGTTGAGATCATCAGTGCTTGAGTGGGGCGCCGGGGCGGTGATTGGGGCAGCGATCGTCCTAACAGGTTGTGCCCACCCGGCTGGTGTGATCTTCGAGCCGATGGAAGATGCGCCGCGCTGGCCCGCGCCTCCTGAACCAGCCCGGATCGAGTATGTCGGGTCCCTGACTCTTGAGTCAGACTTGAAGCCACGCGTTTCGTTTGCAGCATCGCTGGGGCGGGCGCTCTTTGGCGGTCGAGAGATCCGCACGATGCTTTCACCCATTGATGTCAGCTCGGACCAAGCGGGGCGCCTGTATGTGTGTGACTCCAACGCGCAGGTGGTCCATGTTTTTGATTTGGAGACTCGCGAATATGCTCGGCGGAAGCCTCCCGAAAGTGCTGGCGGCTTCAGCCAACCCGTTGCGATCACAATCGACGATCAGGATCGACTGCTTGTTGCTGACGCGGTCGCGCGCGTGATCGATGTATTCGATCGTGAAGGCGTGTTCATCGGCGCGTGGGGCGATGGACAGCTCACGCGCCCCGCGGGGATCGCCTTTGACCCCATCGGCAGGAGGATCATCGTTGCTGATTCAGCGGCGCATCAGTTGGTCGTCTTTGATCTGGCAGGCAGCGTGCAGAGCGTGATCGGCAAGAGAGGGTCGGCGATTGGTCAGTTCAACTTTCCCACTGGGGTGGCGGTCGGGCCGACGGGCCATATCTTCGTCAGCGATTCGCTCAACTTCCGAATTCAGGAGTTTGACGCAGCCTTCACACCGATCCGGACGATCGGGCAAAAGGGCGACTTGCCGGGGTATTTCGGCCTTCCCAAGGGAATCACAGTCGATGAAAACGGCCTGCTCTTTGTCGTTGATGCTCACTTCGAGGCGGTTCAGATCTTTGACTCTGAAGGTCGACTGCTGCTCTCGTTTGGACGGGAAGGGCAAAGGCCCGGCGAGTTCTGGCTGCCCGCGGGGGTGCACGCAGATGGGACTGGACAAATCTGGGTTGCGGATTCATATAATAGACGCGTGCAAGTCTTTCGCGTTGTCGAGGAGGCCTCTCCATGAAACTGATATACGGGATAGTCACTGGAGCGTTTGCGCTGTCCTGCCATGCTGGCGCTGTTGCGCAATCGAGCGTGGTCAACTCGCCACACAATCTTTCGGCTTCCGGGCCTGGCGCGGTGCGCGCTGCAGGGGAAGATCAGGTTTGCATTTTCTGCCATGCGCCGCACAATGCATCGCCTATTCAGCCGCTCTGGAATCGGTTGCTCCCGATGACGGCGTACAGCGTCTATTCAAGCAACTCCCTCGACGCCAAACCTGCCCAGCCCACCGGCGCGTCGAAGATGTGCCTGTCGTGTCATGATGGAACGATCGCTCTGGGGAGTGTGATATCGCGGGCGCAAGACATTCAGATGGCGTCAGGCGTCACGACCATTCCGCCGGGCGCCACCAACCTCGGGACGGACTTGTCCGACGATCACCCAATCTCTTTTGTCTATGACAATGCACTTGCTGCGAAGGACCCGAAGATCGTCCCGCCCAACTCACTGCCTCCGGAGCTTGCGCTCGACGCCAATCGTGAGTTGCAATGCACGACGTGCCACGAACCTCACGACAACAGCCGGGGCATGTTCCTTGTCAAGAACAATGACACGTCGCAGTTGTGCATGACGTGCCACCAGATCAATACGACGACGGTGACCGCGCACGAGGATTGCCGAACATGTCACCAGACTCACTCGGCGCCCAGCGGCCCCATTCTGCTGCGGGGTGACCGCGTCACCACCACGTGTCTGACGTGCCACGATGGGTCTGTGCCGGGCGCTGCGGATATTGCGTCCAATCTAAATCGCTTCAGCAGCCACGACACAAACGCAACCATTGGCAAGAAGGATGACATCCCGGTCGAAGTGCACTGCGCCAGTTGTCACAATCCGCACACGATTCAGACGGGCATTGCGTCGGCGCCGACCGTGCCGCCGAGGTTCGGCGACATCAGCGGTGTGGACACGACGGGCTCTCCCAAAATCGTTGCAAGCTCTGAGTTTGAGGTTTGCTTCAAGTGCCATGCTGATCAAAACGTGTTCACGACGCCGTTTGTCCAGCGGGTGATTACGCAGACGAACACTCGGCTGGAGTTTGACCTTGCTGCGTCGTCGTATCACCCGGTGCAGGGGCCGGGCCGCAACCCGGATGTGCCGAGCTTGAAGACGGGGTTCACCGAGAGCTCCATTATCTACTGCTCGGATTGCCACAACTCGAACACGGGCGCCAAGTCGGGAGGCGCCGGGCCGGACGGCGTGCATGGCTCAGACTATGAGCCGTTGTTGATTGATCGGTATGAGACGCTGGACTTTACGCAGGAAAGCGCCTCGGTGTACGCGCTGTGCTACACATGTCATGAGCGCGACGGGCAGGGGGGCATTCTCAATGACTCGTCATTCAAGGAGCACAAGGAACACATCGTCGGGGAGGATGCGCCATGCTCGGTCTGCCACGATGCGCACGGCGTGAGCTCCTTCCAAGGCAATACGACGAACAACTCGCACCTGATCAACTTCGACCGGACCATCGTGTTCCCCGACCCGAGCACCGGCCGGCTGGAGTTTGAAAACATGGGACGGTTCCAGGGGCGCTGCTATCTCCGCTGTCACGGCGAGAATCATTCTCCCAAGGAATACCCCTGAGTAGCCGGAGTGGTGACGCGGTGTGGGCTTCTGCCAATGATGGAGTCGTGTCCGTCGCTTCGTGCTGTTGTCGGATGGAACGTCGGGCGAGACGCGCATCCAATCGACAATCAACATTCGTCGACGATCATCGATGATGCGTCAAACTCCATTGCTCCATTGAGGAACGCGATCGGCGATCATTTTGGTGGGGAGCCGATTGCTTGGCTGTCCGGCGGCGCGACTGTGGCGGTTCGGTTGTAGGATCGCTTCTTGTGGCAACCCGGTGCGCAGGAGCCGCCATTTTCAGCCTGCTTGAAGTTGATGGGGAGCATCCAGCCGCTGTCGCCGTAAGGCACGGACTCGCGGATGTGGAACGCCTCCTTGGACGCGTGCACCTCATGGCAGGCTCTGCACGTTCTGCCGTTCTCTCGGTTGACATGGACGAAGTGCAGGTTCTGGTCCCCTTGGCGGAAGCCGGTCAGGCCGGTCCCAGCCTTGTTGAGCACGAGGTCTGGCTGGTGGCATGAGAAGCAAAGTTTGTAGCGTTCAATATCGAAGGGCGCGTAGAACTCCGGCGGATATTCGTTGTGGAGCAGTCGGAAGTTCTTATCTGCATGGGGTTGATGACACGCGGTGCACTTGCCCTCGCGGATCGGGCCGTGGTAGTGGGGGTTGTCCGCGAGCAGTTCAGCCATGTCCGTAAGAATCTTTCCGTTGGTTGCCTTGACTGGTTTGTTGTGGCAATTCAAGCACAGTTCGGGCTGGGCGATCTTCTGAAGTTTGGGTTCTTCGCTGAAATGGGGGTTGTGGCACTTGGGGCAGCCGTCGGGCTCGGTGACGGGGCCGTGCGTGATTGGGGCTTCAGCGAGCATGGGGGGGAAATCGGTGTGGCACGAATAGCAGAGTTCAGGGGTGGTGTCCTTGAGCTGGAGTCGATAGTTCGAAGCGTGCGGATCGTGGCACAGCGTGCAATCTTCTTTGGCTGGATCGTGAACAAAGGTGGGGTTCAACTCCTTAGGCGGTCTCTGAGCGGAGTGGCAGTCCTGGCAGAGGTCGGGAGGCGATTTCCTCAGTAGGGAAGGCGCCGCGGAGGAGTGTGGCTCGTGGCAGACGATGCATGCGCCCACCGCGACGGGCCCATGAACAAAATCCTTGGACAGATATTGATCGTTGTCGTGGCATGTCAGGCAGAGATCCTTGGCGGGGTCCGCGATGAGCAAGGACGGATGATCTGAGCCGTGCACTTCGTGGCAGGTCAGGCATTGCTTGGCGGCGACTGGCCCGTGTACAACGTTGTTGTCCATCGGCTTGTGACACGTGATGCAGGTGTCGCCGTCGATCTCTTTGACGGTGAATGTGTGCTGGGTCGGGTCGGCGAACTGGTGGCAGTCCAGACAGTCGCGATCTTCGACGGGTTTGTGAAGGATCGGCCGATCGACAATGCTCGTATGGCAGTTCTCGGTGGCGCAGACGCTCGTTGGTGCGACTGGCTTTCGTAGCGGCGTCTGGTCTTGGGCTATTGCGTTGATGACGATCCAGCCGACCGCCAAGCTCGCAATGGAGACGACCGCAACAAGGTTGGTTCGTCCGGGGCGGATGGAGATTGATGTGTCTGATTCTTGGGAAATCTGGGGTGGCTGCATAGGATCGGCTCCTCATACGACCCTCTGCACGTTGCATGCCAGTTCAACACCTGCCTGGCAGCTTCTCTGCTTCGTTTCCCGTTGTCTGAGGACTTCTCACAGGGGCTTCCCCCCCTGATCATTCTTGGAATCAGGAACCGATGGCTTTCCATGTTCCCGTTGACCGGAGGGAGCCGTCTTGGCCGATCCAGTTCTGGGCAGGGCGATTTCGAAGGTGGCGCCGCCGCCTTCGGTCGTTCGGAAGGTCAACCGGCCACGAAACTCCGCCACACTCCGGACGCTGATCGACAGGCCAAGCCCGGTCCCCTTGCCGGGCGGCTTGGTGGTGAAAAAGGGATCAAAGATTTTGGCGCGGTTTTCCGCCGGCACACCTGGCCCGTTGTCGATGACCTCAAGTGTGCACTCATCAGCAGTCGCATTGGTTCGCACCACGAGCCGAGGCTCGTCAACATTGTCGAGCGCATCGAGAGCATTGGACAGCAGGTTCACGGCTACCTGTTGGATGACGCGAGCGCTGGCTGAAGTGGTGGCGCCGTCGTCAAGATATTCCTGCTCAACGTGGACTCGGCGTATGCGGTGGTCCAGCCGGAAGAGGTCGAGCGTTTCCTCTGCTATCTCGCGAAGTGACACCGGCCCAATCGCGGAATCCCCGGGGTGAGCAAAGGACGTGATCTGGTGGAGCACCTCGCCCATCCGGCCGACCTGCACGCGTATCGAAGCAACCTGTTCGGCGTTCAGTGGAATGTCCCTACGGTCGGCGAGTTGCAGGATGCTGTCGATTGCAGCAAGAGGGTTTGAAACTTCATGGGCGACGCCCGCAGCAAGCTGGCCGACTGCGGCGAGTTTTTCCTGCTGGGCCAGACCGGCTTGCTGTTCGCTGAGCCGTATGTTGGCATCGCGAATCTCAGCTTCCGCTTTCTTTTGCTCGCTGAGATCGCGCACCAACGCCGTGAAGAGAACTTCGCTTGGCAATCGGACTTCACTCACTGACAAATCGATCGGGACGACGTTCCCACTGCGTGTGCGTCCCTCCACCTCCCGGCCGATGCCGATGATTTTTGCGTTGCCCGTGCGCAGATAGTTTTCGATGTAGCGATCGTGCTGGGAGTGGTCAGGCTCACTCATGAGCACCGAGACATTCTGTCCCTCCAGTTCGTGATGTGCGTAGCCGAAAATGCGGGCGGCAGCTTGGTTGGACGACACGATCACGCCGTGACGGTCAATCGTAATGATGCCCTCAACGGCAGTGTCGAGAACCGCGTCGGCGCGGCGCTGTGCTTCGAGAAGCCCTCGTTCGACGCTGCGCGAAGATGAGGCCAGTCCGGCTGAGATGATCGCGACGAGTGCGAGGGCGCCGCCCCAACCTACCAGCGCGATGAACTGCGATTGTGATTGTGGCCAGGCGTCCGCAATCGGCAAGATCACGAGAAGCATTGAGATCGCGCTTATCGCGACCGCCAGTGCAATCCAGGGCCGAAACACAGCGCCCGCCAGCACCACATGAACGGAAAAGAACATCAGGAAAGGACTGGAGACGCCGCCGGAGTACGCCGTCAGTATCGACAAACCAATGAGGTCGAGGCCGGCGCCGACAAGAATCATCGATGCGTTCTCCCCATGCACCACACTTTCGGGTGCTCGCTGGCGAACCGTGGCGACAAGCAGAGCGTTGTGCGCCAAGATCGCGACCCCAACGCCAAAGAGCAGCACCCAACGATCACCCCATGGAAGTCCGGGCATCGCGATTGGAACCAGCGATGCGCCGACGGCAAGAATGCCGATGACCCAGCGCAGACGGATCAACCAGAGCAGCAGGGAGGCGCGAGGGGGAAGATTATGTGTGGATGCGTTCATCATCAGTCTTTGGCAGAGGGCGCAGGTCGGTCTGATCCCGCGGGCTGACCGGTATCCGTTTCTTCACAGGACCGAGCTAGATCAAGCATGGTTTCCCCACCAGCGTAGTCGGTCAGCACGATACGTCGCACTCGGCGGAGAGAATCGGTCGTCCGGGCGATCCGCTGGACAGCCTCTCGAACTCGCTGGATTGACTCATCAAAAGGCTTATTCTGAGCTGCTGCCCGCTTGATGAGCTCCAGTTGCAGATCAAGCCCGGCGATGGCGTTGTTGAGTTCGTGGCTGACCGCGGCTGCTGCCTGTTTCATCGTTTCGATCCGCTTTGCCTGGCGCTCTTCCAAGCCTGCGGTCATCTCATTGAACGCC
Source organism: uncultured Phycisphaeraceae bacterium (assembly GCA_964392425.1). GTDB lineage: Bacteria > Planctomycetota > Phycisphaerae > Phycisphaerales > UBA1924 > CAYMQF01. Next base: position 1,234 of record CAYMQF010000044.1, on the reverse strand, counting down.
CGACCAAGCTCCCCAAACTCGTTGTCAGACCTAATTTCGACGCGGGTGTTGTACTGCCCTTTTGCGACGAGTCGGCTCGCCCGAACCAAGCTCTCCACCGGCTCAACGACAAGCCGGGAGGTGCGGAGAATCACCACCACCGCAAGATTGATCAACACAATAAACGCAAGTGTCAACCCGAGCAGGATCAGCCGGAGTCGGCGAGTCGCTGCGAGCTGTCCATCACGAAGGTGAGATTGTTCCGCTCGATCCAACCGGGCCAGCGCATCGTGAAGGGAGACGGCCAGTCTGCTCAGGTTCTCCGAAGATTCAGACCCCGTAGCAACCGCAGCACCGAACTGGTCCAGAAGAATCAGCACGATTGCCGCTTCAGGCTGACCCTCATTTGCAACTGGCGCGAGAACTTCGCCGAGTTGATCGAGCGATGTAAGAAGCGCCGCAGGATCGGCGCCGTCCAACACCGCTTCTTCACTGATCCGATCCATGAGTTGGGTCACTTCGATATGACGTTGACTCACGGCTTTCCAATGGTCGCCCACTTCGCCCAGCTTTGAAGCTGTGAGTTGGAGAAGAATCGCCGCTGCGATTGCCGTCAGAAGCATCGCAAGAATGAGGGCGCCAATGATGGTGAACAGACGTCTTCGAAGCATCACACTGGTCTGGTGCAAACGGGAGGCCGATTGGCAGATGCGGGGCGATCGCGGTGATGAGTCTGTTCGGTTCCCACAGTCGGGAACGCTGCGGAGTCAAGGCGTGGCGGAGTGATCGCTGTAGCCGATGTCGGGCTTGTTGCTGGGGCAATCGTCCGATGAGTCCATCGGGCTCTTGGGGATGCCAAGCTCATCCATCTTCCGGTACAGGCTCGACAGTCCGATGCCGAGCGATTGGGCCACTCCCGCCTTGTCGTATTCGTGTCGCTCCAAACAAGCAATGATGTGCCGACGTTCAAATTCCCGCAGCGCGTCTTTCAAGTCCTCACCCGCATCGGGGGCGTCATCCTCTACGCCTCGCGTTTGGAAGGGGAGATCGGCGAGCCTGATGATGGGAGGTGTCGCGAAGATCATCGCGTGTTCGATCACGTTTTCCAGCTCTCGCACGTTGCCCCGCCACGGGCGATCAAGCAGCGCCCGCATCACGCCGTTGGATACGCCTTGAATCGGTCGGCTCATCGCGTCAGCGTATTTCATAATGAAATGGTGGGTCAGCAGCGGGATGTCCTCCCGGCGTTCACGCA
>CAYMQF010000043.1:0-18151 GCA_964392425.1 uncultured Phycisphaeraceae bacterium | reverse complement strand
TCGCGGGGCCGGATCGCTGCGCCAGTTGCCGGCGCGCCATTGGTTTCGGTTCAACGGGATGATCCGCCGGTGGCGCCACCGATTGCTGCACTGCGAACGTATTCACACGCCATGAACGCGCTCGTGCACAACAACAACGAGATGCGGGTTCTGGCGCGAGGCGAAGTTCGCAAGTTGTTCCGCGACACGCCGATCGCGGAGCTTGCCGCGCTTATGCCTTGGCTGGGTTTGGCTGAGCTTGCGCTGCTGGAGCCAGGCGATCGCGTGCCTTCTGCGATCGTGATGCGCGAGTTTCGCGATCTCGTCGAGCAATATCAAATTTCGCTGACCGATGTCCAAACCACCGGCGACGATGATCTGGCTGGCGGCATTGTCTTCACGCAAGGCGTCGTTCGGCTGCCAACGTGGCAATCGATTCGCCCGCTGATTTTTCTCGCCGTCATGCTCAGCGACGATCGCCTGACCGATCCCAATGAGCGCACCCCCCATCTTGTTCAGCTTTTGAGTGGGTTGCGATTTGTCATGCAGCTCACCATTGACGAGCCGGGCAGCGCGATCTTTCCAGCCCCACAGCGGGCAGTTGGCGGTGTCGGACTCGCCGTGTGGGATCATCGCCAGCCGGTCCAAACAACCGCCATGGCGCTCCTGCTCATCGCTGAAACGCTCGATTCGGTCGAAAACATCACCCACAAAAGCGCCCATCCCGACGATCCCTGATTCGACGAACAGTGATTCGACGATCAATGATCCTTCGATTGGTCGAAACCGATCGGCTCGCTCCTGCGTAAAACAGTATGAACAAGACCGCACTTCCCCGCGCCGACTGAACATCGACGAGGGGAGTAGAATCCCGCGGTCGATGACTTCTGCAAGGAGCGCACGATGAGCCGAATCTTTTCACTGTTGGGACTTTTGATTGTCACACTGGCGTTGCTCTCGCTGTCAGCTCCCGCTGCTGCTCAACCCCGGCGCAGCGTCGACCCTCGCGCCCAGACCGCAAGGCAAATGCTCAAGCCGATCACCGTCAACTTCACCGACGCCCGGCTGGAAGACATCATCGTGTTCCTTGCGGACTTCACCGGCACCACGTTCGACGTGATGTGGCTGGACGCAAAGCACGCGGACGGCCTTGACAAAGATGCAACCGTCACACTCTCCGTCAAAGAAATGCCCGCACTCTCAATGCTCGAGCGCACACTCAAGCGCGCCTACGACGGCTTCGACGGCGCCACCTGGCAGTTCAACGATTTGGGCGATCTCGAAATCGGACCCAAGAGCAGGCTCAACAACGAAGCCTTCCTCAAGGTGTATGACATCCGCGATTTGCTCTTTTTCATCCAGAACTTCGACGATGTGCCAAACCTCGGGCTGGGGCGAATCCAGCAAGGGCAAGGCGGCGGCAGCACGACCACATTCACCGTGGAAGACAACGACGCGCGAGGCACCGACGAAGAAGAGGCGCAAAATATCATCGACCTCATTGTCAACTTCATCGAGTCTGACCAGTGGCGCGAAAACGGCGGCGACGGCGGCAACATCACCTTTTTCAACGGGCAGCTTCTCGTCAAGGCGCCTGACTACATCCATCGCCAACTCGTGGGCTACTCATTCTGGCCCACCCAGGCATCAAGCCGAACGCGCACGCGATACCAGCCGAAGAAATAGCGCCAGCTACACCGATCATCGCTCTGAGTACGATGGGGTGATGTCTGACCATGAGCAGGACCATTTTTTCTCTCTGACGCCTGATTCACTGCGCGAGTGGTGCGATGCGCGATCCATGCCCAAGTTTCGCGCTGATCAGATTCTTGATTGGGTGTATGGCAAGTGTGTCGCTGAACCCAGCGCGATGTCCAACCTTAGCAGCCGGGACCGCGATACCCTTGCAGCGGAAATGACGTTCCTGTCAGGCGACACTGTCGCACATCAGTTCGCTTCAGATGGCGTGCAAAAGCTCCTGATCCAATGGCGCCAAGACGACAAGAAAGATGCGCAAGCCGATCTCCCATCGAGTGAAAGCTCCAGCGAGGGGATTTCATTGCCGGTGCATCCGCAGGCGGCGTCCGATCCCACCCGCCAAACAGAATGCGTGATGATCCCGACAGAACGCCGCAAGACCGCGTGCGTCTCATCGCAGATCGGCTGCCCGGTCGGCTGTCACTTCTGCGCCTCCGGGCTCGGCGGTTTGGATGGCAATCTCACCACAGGTCAGATCGTCGAACAAGTCTGGAGACTGTCGCAGCTCGAACACGTCGGCCGAATCTCCAATGTTGTTTTCATGGGGATGGGCGAGCCATTGGCCAACTTTGACGCGGTTCGGCGTTCCATCGAGACAATCTGCGCGCCGTGGGGAATGAATATCTCGGCTCGCAAAGTCACACTCTCCACGGTGGGGCTTCCCAAATACATCGATCGATTGGCGGAGGAACTCAATCTTCCTGTCACGCTTGCGCTGTCGCTGCACGCGCCCAATGACGAGCTACGCCGACGGCTCATCCCTTGGAGCGAGTTCACGACGATCGAATCGCTGCTCGAATCGTGTCAGCGGTGGTTTGAAAAAACCGGCCGGGAGATCACGCTGGAATACACACTGATGGGAGGCGTCAATGACCGTCCCGAACACGCCCGCCAGTTGGCGACCATCGCGCGCACACTGCGCAGCAATGTGAACCTGATCCGCTACAACGAAGTGGACGGATTGGAGTTCAAACGCCCACTCTCAAGCGATGTTCATGCGTTCCAGAAGATACTGCTCGATGCGGACATCACGGCTCATCTGCGCGCCAGCCGAGGCCGAGACATCGCTGCAGCGTGTGGCCAGTTGAGGCACGAGACCATTTCAACTCAGTAGAACTCAACTTCAGTAGACAAATTTTGGCGCCCACTCGCCCGGGCCATCTTTGAGTAGATCGAAAAACGCCCACGCAGCGCAGAAGTCATCGCCGGGGCCAAAGGGCGCAATGCCGGTGCGAACGATGGAGCCATCTTCGTTTTTGTGAAACGCGGACACGCCCGGCTGCGGACTGTCTCCACTGACAAACCCCATTTCACGGGCAAACTCGCTGCCCGCATTGGACACGGTTCGGTACGTCCAGCCGCGCGACAAGGCAAACTCTTTGAGCGTTGCGGGATCATCGTAAGAGCACAGCACAAATGCAGCCCGGCTGTTGAGATGATCGGCCATGCTGACAAACCCGTCCGCCCAGAGAGTGCAGTAGACGCACCCTTTGCCCATGTTGTGCACGACGAGCAGATCGTTTTGATCGCCGAAAAGCTCGCTGAGAAGCACGTCATCACCGTCAGGCGTTTTCAGTGTGTAGTCCTTGACGGGCTCAGGATCGGTGCTGCGTCTGGCATTGACAAGCTGTTGTTTCAGTTCACAGATCTGTTTTTGAAGCGATGCGATTTCGTCGTTCATAGTGACCTCCTATGTTGCAAACGATACCCATGTGTGGTTGTGGTTGTTCAGGGGAGTGAATGAAAGAGCGTCAATGCCTGATTGAGATCGACGTTGCCGCCGCTGATGATGACGCCGACGCACCGCCCCTGCTGCGAGAGGACTCCCTGCAACAACGCCGCGGCAGCCATTGTGCCGGTGGGTTCGATCACGAGCTTCATGCGCTCCCACATGAATCGCATGGTGTTGATTATTTGCTCATCACTGATTGTGACCACCTGATCGACGGTCCGAAGCAGCGTCGGCAGTGTGACATCCTTCCCTAAAGATGGAGTTCGGGCGCCGTCCGCGATCGTCGATCCAACTTCGACGGATATCAGTTTTCTTGCTTTGAGAGAGAGCATGGCGTCGGGGCTGGCTTCGGGTTCAACGCCGATGACCGTGCAGTTTGGCGACATCGCTTTGGCGGCCACCGCGCAGCCCGAGATCAATCCCCCGCCGCCGACGGGCACTACGAGCGTGTCGAGCGGGCCGACTTCTTCGATCAACTCTTTGGCCGCCGTTCCTTGTCCCGCAGCGATGTGGGGATGGTCGAACGGTGGAATCAGAACCAGTTTTTCATCTTCAGCGATCTGGTGTGTGACTTGTTCGCGCGCGGTTTCTGAGGGATCGTGCTCGACAACCTCGGCGCCGTAGGCTCGCGTCGCATCAAGCTTGGCGCGAACGGCTGTCCGAGGCATAACGATGACGGTTCGGATGTTGAGAAGCTTTCCCGCCAGCGCGACGGCCTGCGCATGGTTGCCGGAGCTGAACGTGACGACGCCTCGCGCTTTTTCGTCCTCTGACAGGCGGGATAGCGCGTTGTAGGCGCCTCGAAACTTGAACGCGCCGATGCGCTGGAAGTTTTCACACTTGAAAAACACCTCGGCGCCAACCCGCTCGTTGAACGTTCGCGAAGTCATCACCGGCGTGCGATGAGCGACACCTTGCAAACGTTCAGCGGCGGACTCGATATCGGCGAAAGCAAATGGAGGCGGTGCAGTCTGTGTCATGGACACAAGTGTACGGCTTCGTCTCACACGGCTGGCGGGAAGATTTCCATCTGTCGCCGTTCGAGAATGCCTTTCGTCAGCGGATGTTCGATGTCGATCGGATATTCCCCGCTGTAGCAGGCAGTGCAGTAGTGCTCGCCGGGCGTCTCTTCCGTGGCGACGCATTCGAGAAGCCCTTCCAATGAAAGGAAGTGCAGGCTGTCGATCCCCAGAAAATCCCGGATATCCTCGACCGACCGGTTGTGAGCGATGAGCTTGGTCTGGTCGGCGAAATCAATCCCGAAAAAGCACGGATGTTTGATCGGCGGGCAACTGATTCGCAAGTGGATCTCGCTGGCGCCCGCCTGGCGAAGTTGGCTCATCTTGGTGCGCGTGGTGGTGCCTCGCACGATGGAGTCGTCAACGATGATGATGCTTTTGTCTTTGACGATTTCACCGATGATGTTCAGCTTGAGGCGAACTGCGAGATCGCGTTCTTCCTGCGTCGGCTTGATGAATGTTCGGCCGACGTAGCGATTGGGGACGATGCCTTCTCTATAAGGAATGCCACTGGCGTGGGCGTAGCCGTTGGCGGCGCTTCGACCGGAGTCGGGCATCGGCATGACGTAATCCGCCTTGACGGGCGCCTCGACGGAGAGCCTGGCGCCCATGCGTTCGCGCGCTGTCTGGACGGTGGACCCATAGACCCGGCTGGCGGGATTGGCGAAATACACATGCTCGAAAACACAGTGCGCCTGCCGTTTGTCAGGCTCTGCAAAGTGGCGCGATGTCACACCCGCATCGGAAAGCGTGACTATCTCGCCGGGCTCTATCTCGCGAACATACTCACCGCCGATCGCGTCAAAAGCGACGGTTTCGCTTGCAACAACGGGTTTTCCTGTTGAGGTCCGCCCCAGCACGAGCGGGCGCCAACCCCACGGGTCGCGTGCGGCTTCGATTCGATCGGGGAACAGAAAGACAAGGCTGAACGCGCCCTGCAAACGTCGAAGCGATGCAGCGAGGGGATCGCGCGTCGATTGCTGCGCGGGGGAGGCAAGCAGATGGACGATCACTTCTGTATCGCTGGAGGTATGAAAGATGTGCCCGTTTTCTTCGTACGCCCGGCGGATTGCTGCTGCGTTGATGAGGTTGCCGTTATGAGCGATGGCGAGTTGGCCGGCGATGGAGGATTCGATAATCGGCTGGCAGTTGGATTCGATGCTGGCGCCTGTGGTTGAGTAGCGGGTGTGCCCGATGGCGCCTCGCGATGATGGAGCCGCGTGCCCGTTTTGCTCGGGGGTTCGGCGGTTGGGTCGCTGCTCCAGATCCCAGAGGATCCGTTCCGTGAACACTTGCGCGACAAGCCCCATCCCGACGTGCCCGGAGATTTCGTCCCCATCGGTGACGGCAATCCCAGCGGACTCTTGCCCGCGATGCTGCTGGGCGTAGATGCCGTAATACGTCAGCCGGGCGCAGTGGGATTCGCCCCAGACGCCGAATACGCCGCACTTTTCTTTTTTCTCAGGCTCCCCATCGCAGGGCGGTTCGATCGCTCCGGGGGATGAGAGAACCGACAACGGCACGTCTGGTGTCAACTTGATTCCCCGACGGTTGGGCGACACGGTGATCGCGTCTGACTCGCGTTCTGATTCGCGTTCTGACCCGACGCTAGCGGCGTCAAGCCGTCCGATCAACACCGGGGGGGTCGGTTTGACTTGGACGGGCTCTTGTGGTGCAATAGTCGTTTGGCAAAATGTTGGACCGGATCGGTGATGACTATAGATGGGCCGCAGTCGCGGACGCCCCACGCTGATCGCTCCCCTGACGCATTGTTCGGAGCACCGTCGGCCTGAGAAAGGTTTTCTTTCCCCAGGACCGACCAGACGGAGGAACCCCATGGCTCGCTATCTTGGACCGAAAATCAAACTCTCCCGCCGCGTCGGCGTCCCCATCGCTGACATCCCCAAGCACACTGCCCGCCGACAGCTCACACCCCCCGGTGTCCACGGATACCGCGGGCGCAGGCTGCGCGATTACGGCGTTCGCCTCATCGAAAAGCAGAAGCTTCGATACCACTACAACATCCTCGAAAAGCAGTTCCGCCGATGCATGGTTGAGGCCAAGCGTCGCAAGGGAAACACGGGCGATGTGCTTTTGCAGATCCTCGAATCCCGGATGGACAACGTGATCCGCCGTGCGGGCTTCTCGCGAACGATCTGGCAAGCCAGGCAGTTCATCGTCCACGGGCACGTCCTCATCAACGGCGTCAAGACCGACAAGCCGAGCTGCACGATTCGCCCCGGCGATGTCATCACCATCAAAGAGGGGCTCCACCCCGTCGTTCGCGACATGATGGAGTCCATGGCGGGGCACATTGTTCCCGATTGGATGGAAGTCAACCCAGCGGAGTTGACCATTACCGCGATCGGCGAGCCTCATGCGGTCGAGACTCCCTTTGATGTGAATATGAATCTCGTCGTCGAGTTTTATCGCTAAATCGTTTGCCGGCGTTCCGTCGCGCATTTCGGCCGCGGTCTACATTCGACGCAGCCTGTCCAACTTCACCGGGGCTCGGCCATGCTCAAGTTCTTCCGGAAATACAACAAACCGATTCTCGGAGTCGGATTTGTCCTTCTGATGATTGTCTTTCTGCTGCCAGCCGGTGTGAATCGGCTTGTGGGCGATCCGAACAATCGGACTTCGTTCACTTACGACGGCGGGGTCATCACCCAAGGCGAGATTGTCCAGGCTGGACGGGAGTTGGCGTTCCTCGGCCAACTGCACCCCGCGTTCACCAAGGTTCTCCTCAATGTTGAGAAGCCGGAGCACTGGATCCTCCTCACACGCGAAGCGAAGGCTGCGGGCTTGGTCGGCGGGCCGGACGACGGGCGAAACTCGCTCAACCAACTCGCGATCACGTTTGCCGACTTTGAACTCAATCAGATCTACCCGAACAACTTCCAGCAGCGGGTTTCGCTGCGGGACGCTGCGATCAGTTCGATCCGATCCGTGTTGGAAAACGCTCGGGCCGGTGCTATCAATGGTGGTCAGCCCGACATTGTTGTTGATCGCATTCTCGCCCGCGCCCGAGGCGTGGTTCGGCTCTACACCGCGTATCTCAACGCCCAGACGTATTCCAAGCCTGAACTGCAAATAGCTGCGGAAGATGCCTTGAGCGAAGTTGAAGTGACCTCGGCTCACATCTCGGCAGCCTCGATCGTGGATGACACCACCCCCGAGCCGACTGCGGACGAAATCCGTCAGCAATTTGAGACGTACAAGAATGTCCCGCCTCGCACGGGCGAGTTTGGGTTTGGCTATCAGCGCGAACCACAGGTTCAACTCGAGTGGATGATTCTGAGCCGGCCTGAGATTGACAACGTTGTGACAGTCGATCCGATCGACGTCAATGTGCATTGGCAGCGCAACAAAGATCGTTTCGGCGATGACTTCAACGAAGCCAAAGGCCGGGTCGAAAAAGAGCTGCACGACCAGAAGGTGGATCGCATTCTCCGCGTCGCTCGCCAGGTGGTGAAGGGGCAGCTGCTCCAGGCGTCGGGCAGCCTTGAAACCAACAGCACGGGGATGCCGATTCTCCCTGCTGACTGGGCGAGTCGTCGTCCATCCTTTGATGCGATTGCCCAGCGCGTTGCTGATGAGATCAAGAGCCGAGCTGGGATTGAGATCGTTCCCCCTGACACTCTTTCCGATCCACGCTGGCTCACGCGGACGGCTGTCTCGACCGTCCCCATCATCGGCACGAGCAGCATCTCCGCTGGTTCGCGCCCCATCTTTTTCAACACCCTTGTTTTCTCCGTCCCCGAAGTGGGCGGTGAAGGGGACATGCGCGCCCAAGTAGGTCAGGCGTACATGGATCCCTTGCAAGCTGCAGATGGGAGCCTGTGCTTTTTCCGTATTCTCGGCGCTCGTCCAACCTCCCCGCCTGACAGTGTCGAAGAGATCCGCTCCCAGATCGTCAACGATCTCAAACGAATGTCTGCGTACAAATCCTTGGTCGAGCGCAAGAGCGAGATCATGACCGACGCGATGGAGAACGGCCTTGGAGTCGCCACGCTGCCCTTCAATCTGGACATCATGTATCCCAAGGTCATCGTCAAGCGAGGTTCAATCTCTCGCCGAAGCGGCGCCTCGATCGAGGATGTGAAAAAGTTGGTTGACGCGGTCTTTGCCAAGGCTGAGCCGTTGGACCCAACCGTCCCCACGACGGATCTCCCATTGGCTGAACGGATCGTCGTGGTGGAGCAGCCTTCGATTCTGAGTTTGGCTCTCTTGGAGATCACGTCGATCAAGCCCATCTCCATCGAAGAGTACCGGAGCATCGCCAATCAGATCATGCTCTACAAACGCACGTCTCTTCGTGGCTCCTACGAATGGCCCTTCTCCGAAGCGCCGATGAAAGCCCGGCATAATCTCGTCGCGGTTGGCCGAAGCGACGATGACGCCGACGTAGACACGGACGACACGAACGGAACAGAAACCACTGACTCAGACGATAAGCCCGCTGACGCTGGCTCCTGAGTTCTCTCTGTAGTTCATCGATCGAGATATTCGTCCAGTCGATCTTCCAGTTCGCGCGCTTTTCGCCGAAGTGTCGCAGCGTCGACCTGTTCGGGCAGGCTGTCGACGCCGAGCAGTTCAGCAGCACACGCGACAACTCCAGCCGCGACTTCAGCGGGCGAAAGCCGACCTTGGGACCAGAGGTTGTAATCCGACCAGTCCAGGCGAAGCCGGATGGATCGGCTCTCCTTGCCCGCTTTGATCGAAATCAAAAAACGCCAACCCCGCGCGACCTCATCTTCGCTCAAGACCGTCACATCGGGCGCATCGGGGCCATCGTTCATAGGCGCCATGCTATCGGATTGATCGCTGACACAAAGACAAACGCAACCGAGCAGGCTCCCACCGGCTACAGTCAGAGCAACGATGTTTATGCTCGAAATCATTCATCTCGGTTTGCGCAACTTGCGCCTGCACATGCTCCGGTCGATCCTGACCACGCTCGGGATCATTCTCGGCGTGACCGCGGTCATCACAATGGTCAGCATCGGCGAAGGATCCAAACGTGAGGCGCTGGCGCAGCTGGAGAGGCTCGGCGCCCGCAACATCATTATCCGCTCAGCCAAACCCGCAGAGAGCCAAAGCTCGGGGGGTGGACGGTCACGATCCTGGGCGAACAAATATGGCCTGACGCGCGAAGACCTCGAGGTGATCAACGAGAACTTCCTCCCCACCGACTGCAAAGTCGTCCCGCTCAAATCGGTCGGCGGACAGATTCTCCGAGGGCAACGCCGACGGGTGAGCCAATCGTTCGGCGTGACTCCCGATCTTCGTGAGCTGGCGGGGCTGAAAATCCAGAAAGGTCGATACATCAACAAGGCGGATCTGGAAGACCAATCCATGTCCGCAGTGATCGGCGCGGAAGTCGCCCGAACGCTCTTCCCCTTTGACGATCCGCTGGAAAAAACTTTTCGCATTGACGACAAAGTGGTGACGGTGGTCGGCGTGCTCGCGCCCGTCGGGCTTTCGGGAGGCGCGGGGGGGGCGCTGGTCGGACGCGATCTCAACTTTGATGTCCACATCCCCATCACCACGGCGCGCACCGTTTTCGGCGATCTGATTATTCGTGGATCCAGCGGCTCGCGCGAAATCTTTGAAGTGCAGATCCACGAAATCTATATCGAGTCTCCATCGCGCGAGCGCGTCACGGCTGACGCAGGCCGACTCAAACGCCTGATCGAGACGCGCCACCCAGCCATGAAGGACATCACGCTGATTGTCCCCTATGAACTCCTGGAAAATGCGCGCAAGAGCGCGATGACGTGGAACCTCGTGCTGGGCGCTGTCGCGGGCATCTCCTTGCTCGTCGGCGGCATCGGCATCATGAACATCATGCTCGCATCGGTGACGGAGCGGACGCGCGAGATCGGCATCCGTCGCGCCATCGGCGCCACCCGCAATCACATCATCTCCCAGTTCCTCGTCGAAACAGGCGTTCTTTCCGTGATTGGAGGGCTCATCGGCGTCGCACTTGGGATCGGGATCTCCATCGCGGTCGAATGGGTCGTCCCGCTGCTGCCCCGCTTCCCACTGCTCGGGCGATTGTTCCAGACCGGCGTCGAACTCCCCACCACCGTCACCACATGGTCGATCGTCCTGTCGTTCTCAATAGCAACAGCGACAGGGCTGATCTTCGGCATCTATCCCGCGATCCTCGCAGCACGCCAAGACCCCATCGTCGCACTTCGCCACGATTGATGCTCATTCGATTGAGTTGCTCCACAAGAAGAGCGAGGCGCCTACACTTGCCTCTTCGTGAACCAGCCAAACACCCAGACCGGATCCGACACCGCCCGCGCCTGCGCGATGCGCCTGCTCTCCATCCACGCTCGGCGGTATCCCGATCTCCAGCCGATCCCCATCGACGATAGTCGGCTCTCCCCTCGCGACGCCGCCCTGACCCACGCTCTCATCGACACGGTGATCAGGCGGTGGAGCACGCTTGTCTATCTCATCGAGCCGAAGTTGAAACGGCCGTTTCGTGCGCATCCGCCTCAGGCGAAGGCAGCCCTTCTTGCTGGAGCCGCCCAGTTGATCTTTTTCGATCGCCTCCCTGCCTACGCGGTCCTTGATGAGACGGTCGAATGGGTCAAAGGCGCCACGGGTCGCAAAACGTCGGGGTTCGTCAATGCGGTGCTGAGACGGATTATGGAGTGCGTCGCTCAGGAAGAAGATCGCCCGCTCCACCGCCCACAGTGGGAAGATCGGCTTGATGAACTTCCATTGGCTGATGGCGGGTCGGTGGTGTTGACCGGTGACCTGTTGCCTGACGACCCTCTCGATCGGCTCGCGATCGCGACAGGGCTTCAGTCGACGCTGCTCGAGCACATCGAGCGAACGCTCACGCCTGAGGAAGTCCGGGCGTTTGCGCTGCATTCGATCTCCAAGCCACCCACGATTCTGAACTCCGCGTATTGCAGTGAACCTCTCCCCGAGCAAACGTGTCTCCCCCATGCAATGCCCGGCCATCACGTCTTCACCGGCAACCAAGCCGGACTTCGGCAGTTGCTCGCTGAGCATGAGGATCTGTGGGTGCAGGATCCAGCCTCCGCAGCGGCGCTCGCTCCCGCAGTTGGGATGACGCCGGATCTGATCGTCGATGTGTGCGCGGGCAAAGGGACGAAAACTCGCCAGCTCCGCGCGATGTTCCCGGACGCACGGATTCTTGCCACCGACACCAACGATGACCGGCTGGACGTCCTCGATGAGGTCTTCAGCGAGGATGAACAGGTGACGGTCGTCCCATCGGACAGGCTGACCGAGTGGGCCAATCAGGCGGATCTGGTGGTGCTCGACGTTCCTTGCTCCAACACGGGAGTGCTGGGCCGACGCCCCGAGGCTCGTCATCGTTGGAGCGACCAATCCGTCGAAAAACTCCGCGATATTCAGCGCCAGATTATTGCGGACTCGATCTCCCTGCTCACCCGGCAAGGCGCCTTGCTCTACGCCACATGCAGCATTGACTCCCGAGAAAATGACGAACAAACCACCTGGATCGAGCGATGGCACCCCTTCCGCGTTGAAAAAACTCAACAGCAGTGGCCCACAGGCGGCCCGGGAATAGAGTCAACCCAGTCAGCAGACGGCGGCTTTTCGGCCTTGCTCAAATAATCTCGAGAAGAATACGAAATAAGCGCTTCCATCAAGCCCGCACGGTCGATAGTATCTGCGCTTTCCACTCATGCGGGCGAAGGGATCTTCGGAGAGAAATCATCCCTTCAGCCGGCCCTCGATTTCTCAATATGTGAGGTTCCAGATGAACCTGTTGGACATCGTTTCACTCGAATGCATCAAAGCGCCGCTTGTCGCCACCGACAAGAAAGGCGTCATTGACGAACTCGTCGATGTCCTCACCGCAGCGGGCAAAGTCGCCGACGCCGACGAACTCAAAAGAGCGGTCTGGTCGCGCGAACAAACCCGCACCACCGGCATCGGTCATGGGCTCGCTATCCCGCATGGCAAAACCGATGCGGTGCGCGAACTCGCCATGGCGATCGGCCGACCGGCAAAGCCAATCGAATTCGCCTCGATCGACAATCATCCGGTCGAACTCGTTGTTCTGCTTGCAAGCCCGACCGACCGCACCAGCGAACACATCCACGCGCTGGCGCGCATCAGCAAAATGTTGATGAACGATGAGTATCGCAAACGTCTGTATTCCGCGACGTGTCCGGAAGACGTGTACGAAGCGCTTCTCGAACACGAAGCGGCTGGCGTCTCACACTGATTTTTTCGATTTCTCGTTCGCTGCGGCGCCTTGTATCGCAGCAGCGCCCAGCGCTTCGAGCCGACCAATGCTGCGCGACGCATTGGCGCGAAGCATCGCATACGGAAACAGCGTAAACGCGGAGACGATCAAACCAAACGCCGTCGTGACGAGCGCCTTGGCGATTCCCCCAGCGACGAGCGTCGGGTCAGAGATTGGGCCGCCACCATTACCACCCAAGAGTTGAAAACTTTCGATGATGCCCAGCACCGTTCCGAGGATTCCAATGAGTGGAGCAGCGGTGATGATCGTCGAAAGCCCCAGCGCGAATCGTTCGATCTTGGGCCGTTCCAGTTCAATCAGCTCGATCAGTGTGGCTTCGGTGGGCGATCGATCGAGCAGTTTGGCTGTCACCCGGCCGTAGATGGAGCGATCTTTGGCGGTGATCGCTTGTGCTGCGGGCCAGTCGCCGACGCGGAGCCGATCCGCCAGCCGATCGAGCCAGTTGCCCCGGCCCGGGCGATGGGTCGACATCCAGAAGAAAGATCGCTCCAGCGACAGAGCCACAGAGACCACGCTGAACAGCAGCAAGGGCCACATAACCCATCCGCCCTGCTCGAAAATCTCTCGTGCTGTCTCCCATGCGGTGCTCTGCATGGATTGGATCATACCCATCGCAGGCCTGCGCGCCGATGCTGCCTCAAGCCGGTTTGATTGTCTATAGGGGTTGACGCAGGTAGACTCCACACTTTGCAGCGTCACGTTGACCGACACTGCCCGATCGGAGTGCGGCCTCTCGTGGCCTCCATAGTGACCATCCCCTCCCGGAGCGCAACGCTGACCATGAGTGCATCATCCACCGCCAATACAGCAGAGCCGCCCGTCATGGCGCTCGAGCAGTCGCGTCAGGTCGATAAGGCTCTTGAGCGTTTTGTTGATCGCGCCGACATGCCGACCAACCTGCGCGAAGCAGTCCGCTACAGCCTGCTCAATGGAGGCAAGCGTCTGCGCCCCGTTCTGACGCTGTTGTCCTGCCAAGCGGTGGGTGGCGATTCAGATAATGCAATGCCCGCTGCGATGGCTGTCGAGCTGATCCACGCGTTCAGCCTGGTTCACGACGATCTGCCCGCGATGGATGACGACGATCTCCGCCGAGGCAGGCCGACGCTGCACATCGCCAAGGGTGAGGCGATGGCGATCCTCGCAGGCGACATGATGATGGGCCTTGCCTTTACCGCGTTGGTCGATTCGGACGCATCCATCGATGCCGCCCTGTCAGGCCGACTCGTCTGCGAGCTCGCCGCTGGGAACAACGCGATGATCGCTGGGCAGGTTGACGACACGCTGGGCGAGTTTGACGCTGATCTCTCCGACCAACAACGGCTTGAACGGATTCACACCAACAAAACGGGCGCCTTGATCCGAGCTTCCTGCCGAATGGGCGCCCTCGTCGGCTTGCAAAATGCCCCGCAAGGGGAAGCGAGCCGATCTCTCGATCTCATCACGATCTACGCCGAATCCATCGGCTTGATGTTCCAGATTGTCGACGATCTGATCGATGTCGAACAAACCGCTGAACACACCGGCAAAAACACCGGTAAAGACCTTGACGCCGGCAAGCTCACCTACCCCGGCGTGCTCGGGGTCGAAGCGTCCCGGGTCACGGTTGACACACTCCACCGCCAAGCGATTGACGCGTTGGCTCCACTGGGCGCCGCCGCCTCGCCGTTGCGCGATCTTTGCGATTTTCTTGCAGTTCGCACAAAATAGCCGTTGATGACACAGGGCACGTCGTCCCCACTTCTTTTTTGAACAACCCCTGGCACGGATGAATGGTTGAAATATGAATCTTCTCTCTGAGATCAAAACGCCGGCCGATCTACGAACGCTCTCTGTCGAGCAGCTCCCCGAGCTTGCTGCGGACATGCGCAAAACAATCATCGATCAGGTCAGCCGAACCGGCGGGCACCTCGCGCCCAACCTGGGCGTCGTCGAGTTGACCATCGCGATGCACTATCTCTTTGACTTTTCGAGCGACCGCCTGCTCTTTGATGTCGGGCACCAGTGCTATCCCCACAAGCTGCTTACGGGCCGTGGAGACATGTTCAAGAAGCTCCGCACCGGTGAAGGCATGTCCGGCTTTCCCGAGCCGCGCGAATCAAACTTCGACCAGTTCAGCGTCGGGCACGCGGGAACGGGCATCTCCACCGCCGTCGGCATGGCGCGAGGCGATCTGCTCAACGGCGAAAGCTTTGAGCCAGGCGCCCGCCCGGATGGTCGGCGAGTCGTCACGCTCATCGGCGATGCGTCCATCGTCAACGGCGTCGCAATGGAAGGGCTCAACAACGCGGGCACACTCCGCCGACAGTTCCTCGTCGTCCTCAACGACAACGGGATGGCGATCAGCAAGCCGCAAGGCGCCATGTCGCGGTACTTCGACAAGATGCGACTCTCCGAGGTCTATACGGATCTGAAAAAACACGCCCGCCGGGTCCTCGACCATGTGCCGGGCGGGTCCCTCATCGGCGAGGCCTATCACCGCGCCGGCGAAGCAACCAAAGCAATGGTCGCTGAACATTCATGGTTTGAAAATTTCGGTCTGCTCACAGTCGGCCCCATCGACGGACACGATTTCCCGACGCTTCTCGAATTTCTCGCAGAGGCGCGCGACTTCGATCGCCCGATGGTTCTCCACGTCAAGACAATCAAAGGCAAAGGTTTCACGCACGCGGAGGGCGACGCCACAAAGTACCACTCTCCCCCTGCTTTCCAGGTCGAGGGATGCCGCATCGAGATCAAGAAGAAAGGCCGATCGTTTACGACGGCTTTTGCCGACGCGCTCATCGACGTCATGGAGCGCGACGAGAAGGTCGTCGCCTGCACCGCTGCAATGGCGGACGGCTCGGGGATCGCGCCCGCACTCGAACAGTTCCCCGACCGCACCTGGGACACCGGCATCTGCGAATCCCACGCGATGGACATGCTCGCAGGACTCGCCAAGACGGGGTTCAAGCCGTTCTTCGCGGTCTATTCGACGTTCCTCCAGCGAGCCTTCGATCAGGTGTTTCAGGAAGTCGCGCTGCAGGGATTGCCCGTTCGCCTTTGTCTGGACCGCGCAGGAATGGTTGGCGGGGACGGCGCCGTCCATCACGGCTTCTGCGATGTCTCGCTCCTGCGAACCATGCCCGACGCTGCATTGACCGCTGCGATCGACGAACCCTCTTTGCGCGCCGCCCTTGAGTTCATGCGCACCTACGACGCCGGGCTTTCGATGGTCCGCTATCCGCGCGACAACGTGAGTGCGCGGTTCACCGATCAAGAGTGCCCGCCGTTTGAACTGGGCAAAGCTCGCCAGCTTCTCAAACCCGATGGCAAGCTGGATGTCGCGATCCTCGCCTTTGGATCGCCGGTGCTCAATGCAGCCGATGCGATTGAGTCACTCCAGAGTGAATACGCCGTCGCGTTGTATGACGCGCGCTTCGCCAAGCCCGTTGATATTGAGTTGATCCAATCTCTCATCGAGCAAAACGTGCCGATCATCACGCTCGAAGATCACACGCTGACGGGCGGGTTTGGCGCCTCGGTTCTCGAAGCGTGCCACGAGCGTCGACTCGACGCATCATCCATCACTCGCATCGGGCATCCCGATCACTGGATCTATCAGAACTCCCGCGACCAACAGCTCGCTGAAGTTGGGCTGGACGCAGCGTCGATCGCGCGTGCGGTCCGCGAAGCTGTTGACCGCAGGGTCGGCCAGCAAGTCCAGACTCGATCAGCAAGCCCCGACCGGGAGTTTGTCCGCTAAACGTGTTTGAACGAAATGCGTTTGAACTCAATGTGTTTGAAAATGTGTTCGAAATAGTTCCTGAACATCGCTTATCAATATTGACACACCAATGCCCCGTTCTGCGCTGATTCTCGTCAACCGAACCAAGACCGGCGCTGAGCAAGCGCTGAGCCAGGTCAGTGATGCTATTGCGCGCGTCGGCTCCGTCGCAGCGATTCTCGATGCGGACGATGAACCGATCACCGATACACAAGGCGCCGACCTGATCGTCGTGCTCGGCGGGGACGGAACGCTTCTCGCCCAGGC
Source organism: uncultured Phycisphaeraceae bacterium (assembly GCA_964392425.1). Taxonomy (GTDB): domain Bacteria; phylum Planctomycetota; class Phycisphaerae; order Phycisphaerales; family UBA1924; genus CAYMQF01. The sequence goes on along the minus strand of CAYMQF010000043.1, from coordinate 1,346 downwards.
GCGCCGATGCGCTTCGCTGCGCCTGCCAATGCTGGGAGTCAACGTCGGCTCGCTCGGCTTTCTCGCTGAATTCGACACCGATTCCTTCGTCCGCTTCGCACCCCTCCTCTTCGACCACGCTGAGCTGGACATCGCCGACCGAATGATGCTCAGTGCTGAGGTGTTCACGGCCGATAGTGATGCGCCGTACTTTCAAGGGATCGCGCTCAACGACGCCGTCGTCACAGCGGGCCCACCCTTTCGCATGATTCAGATCGACTTGCGCATCGACGACGAGGCCGGCCCCACACTGCGAGGAGATGGAGTCATCGTCTCCACGCCCGTCGGCTCCACGGCGTACAACGTCTCGGCTGGCGGGCCGATCGTCTCGCCCGATCTGGATTCGCTGACCATCACGCCGATCGCAGCCAACTCCCTCGCCTTCCGCCCCGTCGTGATTCCAAGCGAGCGAACCATCGAGCTTCACATCCGCAGCGACAACGACGAGCCCGCCAGTGGCCCCACGCTCGTACTCGATGGCCAAGTGCTCACGCAGCTCCAGACGGGCTGGCGCGTCAGGCTCACCCGATCGACCAAGAGCATCCAACTCGTGCGGAATCCGGATTCGACCGACTGGAGCACGCTGATCCGCAAGCTCCACTGGGCCGCCCAGCCGGGGCCAGGCTGAGAGCTGAGAGGCCGATTTTGGGGCGATCGCACCGGACTAGCCCCCTTCCCACCCTCCACAAGTCAATACTAGGAATAGGGTTGGGTCGGGTGTCGCTATTTTGCTCATTTTTCGGAAGTCTCCAGAAAAAGACTGGCACTGAGCCGGATTTGCCGGTAGTGTGGTGGCGTTGGTAGGAGTGGAAGTGTTCGTGTGGAAACATGAACACGGAGGGAAGGCCCAGCCTGGCTGGGTCTACACGTCGGCTCCCGATTCTGGGAGTGAAGAAACGCTGACCTTGCGGACGAAGGAAAGCGACGACACGTCATTTGGGGGATTGGTGGCGCAGTCCGACCACCAGACTACGCACCCGGCACGCAACATTTGTTGTGAGTCGAGTGTGGCAGAAGCCCGGGCCAACCTAACGGTTGGCTCAGGCTTTTTTTGTGCCAACCATTTATGCCAACCGTCGGCGCCTCACCCTCCCCCGTCCGCGCGCCACCGGCGGTACCATCCCCCCATGATTGACCTCAAGAAGCTCCGCGAAGATCCGGAGCGCTACAGAACAGGCGCCCGCGCCAAGAACATCACCATCGACCTCGATCGATTGCTCGAACTCGATGCGCAGTATCGCACCGCTCTCGCGCAGCAGGAATCCCTGCGCGCAGAGCAACGCAAAATCGAAAAAGAAGCTGGCCCG
>CAYMQF010000042.1:14397-18617 GCA_964392425.1 uncultured Phycisphaeraceae bacterium | reverse complement strand
GACATGGGACGTAGAGATTTCATGGCCTGCGATGATGCACAAGGTGGCGCCTTGGAGAGAACACTTCGATTCGTGGATATGCCCCGGCGCGGAGCGCGGCCCGGACGGCCCGTGGGACGGGATCGGAGAGTCCGCGGGGCTAGGCCGATCTTCGTATTCCTACTCGACTTCGTTTGTCGCCAGCCCGTCGCTGTGGAGTGGGCACGCAGAGGCGGACGAGTCGCTCATCAGGCCCACCCTCGTTTCGGAAGTTGAGCATCCATCTAACAAAGTTCTTATGTGGGACAGCGAGATGGCGCACCTTTCTGTCAAAAACAACGCGACGATGGATCATCGGCCCATGCTTTTCGCGGACGGGCACGCTGCGGTGATGCGCCTGAGCGAAGCTGCTGAGCCGGTGCAAAACCCATTTGGAGGCGACCCTCGCAAGCTCATCGACACGCCCAATGGCGTGGACGGCGTGGATTTCTGAGGCGCCGAGACGGGCGAGGGCTCGTGAGAGGGCTGGGGAGAGCAGCTCTGGGGTATGCCAAAGAATCAAAGGACTTGACCCACGCGGTCCTTGATAACCCACGGATTCGAATCCGTGGGGTTGCGTGATGCGCAGTTCGCCCGCATGGCGACTACACTGCTGTGATACGCATCGCGTTTGGACCCCGTAAGCATTGGTCGGGCAGCTTGCGGGACTATTACAAACTCCGCCCGATGACATGCGCATGAATCCGTCAAGCCCTCACACGGGGTGACACTGGCAAGTGCGCGGTCGGACGCGAGCGAACCCCTTTATTCCTCTTATTCATCATGTCTATATTTCCACTTGATCAGTTTGAACAAGACCTCAAGGCTGACGAGCAAACCCGGCTCGAATACGAAAAGCTCCAGGCGCCCAAGACGATCGTCGTCCGGTTCGGCTCGATGAGGCTCATCGGCGAGTTCCCCTACCAAAGCACGGTCACGCCGGGCTGTGGGTCGAAGATCGTTGTTCGCACGCATCGCGGCCTTGAGATCGGCGAAATGCTCACCAGCACCTGCGCCAACGCTGGGTGCGGCAAGAGCGTGACCCGGCAGGAGATGCTCGAATACATCGAACGATCGGGGGGCAAGGATTATCCGTTCTACACGGACGGCCGGGCGATTCGCGTCGCCACGCTCGAAGACCTCAACAAACAGTCTCAACTCGACGGCGCCACGCACGATCAGGTTCGACAGGCGAACAAGCGCGTCGAGGAGTTTGAGCTGGACATGCGCATCATCGAGGCGGAGCCGATACTGGGCGAAGAACGGCTGACCTTCTACTTCACCGCAGAGCATCGCGTCGATTTTCGTGAGTTGGTGCGAACTCTCGCAGAAGACAATCACACGCGCATCGAGCTGCGGCAGGTCGGCTCGCGCGATGAGGCTCGGCTCACGGCGGACTACGAACGCTGCGGCCAGCACTGCTGCTGTCGGCAGTTCCTCAAAGTGCTCAAGCCCGTGTCGATGCGATCAGCCAAAGTGCAAAAAGCCACGCTCGATCCACTTAAAATCAGCGGTCGATGCGGCCGGCTCATGTGCTGCTTGCGCTACGAGGATGAGACGTACGAGGATCTGCGCAAGCGATTGCCTCACCGCAAGACGCGCGTCGGCACTGTGGAAGGCCCCGGCATCGTGGTCGATTCCCAGATTCTCACACAGCTTGTGCGCGTCGAGCTTGATGCTGATCGGCGGCGGATCGCGGTGCCTGTCGAGGAGTTGTGCGATCCCGATGCGCCGATTCCGGTTCAGAAGGCTGAGCCTGACCCGCTGCGAGGGCTCAACGAACGGCAGGCAGAAGAACGCGCGGACTCCTCCTCGAAGAAAAAGAGGAAACGTCGGCGAGGTCGAGGCAAGGGTCGGCCATCTCCGGGTCAGCCTGACGGGAGCAGCGAAGGTTCAGGCGAGAAAACTGCGCCAGCGCCTAACGCTCCGTCCAGCACCGACGGCGAATCGCAACCCGCTGGGAAGAAGAAACGGCGCAGGCGTGGCAAACGCAGACGCAACAAAGGTGGCGGACAAGGCGGATCGGACGGATCGGACCAGCCATCTGGCGGCGCGCCCGATTCGTGACTGAAAGTCGACACTCGCAGCTATTCAAATCACACGCGACGTCGTGCGCAGTCCTCAGAATCCTTGTATCCCACGGATTCGAAGCCGAGGGCTTGGCGGCAAAAAGCTCTCGTGCATCAGAACTGCTCGTTGGCCGGTATGCTCGTCGTCCAGCCATGACAGACACCACGACACACAAGCCGGAGGCGGGCGCCCCCCAGCCTGACTCAATCAAAGAGACCTTGATCTCGATCATCATTGCTTTTGCGCTCGCGTTTGTCGGGCGTTCGTATGTGATCGAGCCGTTCATCATCCCGACGGGTTCGATGGCGCCGACGCTGATGGGGGCGCACATGCGTTTCCAAAGCCCGTACAGCGGCTTCGAATGGACCGCCAACCCTCGCGACGGCATCCGGGAGGGCAAGCCGTTGCGTATTCAGGGGGCGCGAGGCTCACGCAATCCCATTCAGGTTGTCGACCCGGTGACACACATCGGCATGAGCCGAACGCAGGTGCCGTTGCTTGCGGGCGATCGGATCCTTGTTCTCAAATATCTTTACGCACTGTTTGAGCCGAAGCGGTTTGACGTGGTGGTCTTCAAGAATCCAGAGGAGCCTCACACCAACTTCATCAAACGGCTGGTCGGCCTGCCTGAAGAAGAAATCTGGCTCTGCGATGGCGATCTTTTCGTTCGCAAGCCTGATTCTTCCGATGCTGAGGAACAGAAGTGGCGCATCCAGCGCAAGCCTAGGCGTGTGCAGGATGATATCTGGTGGACCGTTTTTTCCAGCGAATACACACCAACAGCGGAGACGGCTCCCGACCGCATCTGGCGCGGGCCTTGGTCCGGCGACGGGTGGGACACGACGAACGTGTCGTACCATGCGGACTCTTCAACGCCTGGCGATCTTGTGTGGGACAGTGCTGCGTGGCCCATCACCGATTGGACTCCCTACAACGATCCCGTCGCGGGGCTCTTCCGCAATGTTGGGGTTCTGCTGCCGATTTCGGATATCCGCCTGCACGCTGGGGTGGAGACGTCAGCGACGGGGCTCAGCGCCACCGCGACGATCACCGCCCGTCAGCACGAGTTCCAATGTGTCATCGCGGACGGGCAGGCGATCCTCCGCATGAGGCTAACTGGGGAAGATTCGTGGACCGTGCTGGACACGCAAAGCGCGCCGACGTTTTCGCCCGGCAAAGTCGCGGAGGTCGAGTTTGTTCATGTTGACCAGTCGCTGGAGCTTCGCTTCGACGGCAAGCGAGTCGCCTATGGCGAATACAACTGGTCACCTGCTGAACGGCTTGCATGGTCCACAACGGAAAACGCCAAACGCGAGCGAGGCGCCCCATTGATGGAGGCGGCCAGCTACATCAAACCCCACGTCCGGTGGTCGTTCGCTGGCGCCCCCGTCACGCTGCACCGCGTCGGCATCGACCGTGACCTGCACTGGCGAACCACCGTCAACGAGCGCAACAGCGACTACGCCCGAGCGACGGCGCCTGACACTGTGTTCCAACTCGAAAAGAATCAGTTCTTCATGTGCGGCGACAACAGCCCGTCGAGCCGAGATTCGCGCCTGTGGAACAAGGTCGATCCGTGGGTCGCTGCGACCATCGAAGATCGGCCTGGCGTGGTCCCGCGCGAGCTCTTGATGGGGCGGGCGTTCTTCGTGTATTTCCCGTCGCCTCACCACAATCTTGGCAGGATCCCGGTGCCGAACTTTGGCAAGATGCGATTCATCAAGTGATTTGAGTTTGTCTTGAGTATTGAACGCATGGCTCCTCGACAACCCACGGATTCGAATCCGTGAGCTTGCACACGCTCAACGTAGGTTCCGATTCTCCGCGAGCGTATAATCCGCCAATGAATCCACCCAAAGGTCTTGATCTCGATAGGGAAAAGGGGCTCACCGTCGAGTGGGCCGACGGCGGTAGTTCGTTTTATCCGGTCGCGCACCTTCGCAAGCTGTCGCCCAGCGCTGACCAGCGCGAACTTCGAGAAGAACTTGAGAGTAATCCACTTGCCGTTTTGCCCGCAACGAAAAACGACGGGCCGTTGCTCGCAGTCAACATGGAGTTGGTCGGCAACTACGCGGTGTGCATCTATTTCAGCGATGGGCATCACACGGGGATTTACACCTGGGAGTACCTGC
>CAYMQF010000042.1:9268-14297 GCA_964392425.1 uncultured Phycisphaeraceae bacterium | reverse complement strand
GGGGCGATGACCATCTGCGCGATGCGCATGCCATGCTCGATCACGAACGGCTCTTTGCCCAGATTGATCAACGGCACCTTCACCTCGCCGCGATAGTCCGCATCGATCGTTCCTGGCGTATTGGGCATGGAGATTCCATGTTTGACGGCGAGGCCGGAGCGGGGGCGGATCTGTGCCTCGAGTCCGACGGGGATCGCCATCGCAAAACCCGTCGGCGCCAACGCAATCTCACCCGGCGCAAGCGTGATCGACTCACCAGCCGGTAGGCATGCTGACAGGTCGAGACCCGCGGCATGTTCAGAGTGGTATGCGGGGAGGACGGCTCGCGGATCAAGCAGGCGAAATCGAACCGTTGGTGCGAACTCTTGGGAAGACGCCTGGCACGGTGCGGACGCGGAGTGGTTCGGCTTCGACGTTGGTGTCACTGTTGGCATGGGCGCCACCATGACCATTGCTCGCCACGGCGTCAAGAGAGGCGCGCTGCGAACGATCCATGCTATTTTTGGCGCGCTGAAACGTGCTATCCAGTCGATCGAGCATGCGCTGGGTGACTTCAAGAGCGGTCTCGATGGACGTCTTCCCGGTGACGACTTGCATCGGATCACACGCGCGCGTTGCGCTGAGCCGACCTTCCAACTCCGCTTTGGCGAGTTCGAGATGATCGATTGTTGCGCACAGGCTCAATCGGGTTTTGGCGCTCAGAGATATGATCTGATCGCGTTCATCGTGCGTCATGGGGTCTACTCGAGGCGCCATTGGAAATCGGAGGAGTCGCCCGGCGCGAGGGCGTGAAACGAGCCGGAGATCATACCGATGACCGGCTGAATGTCTTGTCACATTCTAGGAAAAAGTGAGTCATGCTGTCTTGGCGATAAAGCATTGTTTTTCAATGGGTCGAACGCCCTGTTTTTCAAGGCTAGGTGTCCACCCCGTGATGGTGGAAAGAACTTTCTTGTCATCGAACGCATGCCTGACATCTCTCAAATCCTCGATCATGCGGTCCACCTCCCCCGCAGCAGGCGTGGACCCAGCCCATGCCTGAACGCCCGGGATGAGCGTGGGGCGGAGCTCCTCTACTTCATGGGCAAGCTGCTCGTGGAGTTTCTCGCCAGGCCTGATCGAAGTGATGGTTATGGGATGTGCTGGCGCCAGTCGGCCCGCTTCGGCTGGCTGTCCGTCGAGCACCGGCGTCAACCCATGCGACTCAATAAACCGCTCAGCTAAATCAACAATCCGCACCGGCTCGCCCATGTCCAAGACGAAGACATCGGCGTCGCCCGCTTCGTCAGGGCTGAGCCCGGAAGTTTGCATCACGAGAGCTGCTGCTTCGGGGATCGTCATGAAGTACCGCGTCATGCGCGAGTCGGTGATCGTGATAGGCCGAGCTGCAGCAAGCTGTCTGGACCAGATCGTCAAGACGCTGCCGGATGATCCCAATACGTTGCCGAAGCGCACCATCAGGCATCGCGTTGTGCTCTGCGCGTTGAGCGACCGGACATAATGTTCAGCGAACCGTTTGGTGGCGCCCATCACCGACGACGGGTCCACCGCTTTATCCGTCGAGATCAACACGAACCGGCTGGCGCCTACCGCAAGAGCCGCGTCAGCGACGGATTTCGTGCCAAATACGTTGTTGTTCACCGCATGGGAAGGGTGGTCTTCCATCATGGGGACGTGCTTGTGAGCCGCTGCGTGGAAGATGACTTCCGGACGATATCGGCGGAAGAGTTCGAGTGTCGCGCGTTCATCGACCACATCGTGGAGCAGTGCACGCGTCGGCGCCTCTGGATATCGCGATGCAAGTTCGCGATCAATCTCAAAGAGCGCGTTTTCCGATCGTTCGAGCAGCAGCAGTTCAGCAGGCTCGTACGCTGCAGCGATTCGGCACAGCTCCGATCCAATGCTGCCGCCCGCCCCGGTGATGGCGACGCGTTTTCCGGTGATGGCTCGCCGAACGAGAGCGCCTTCTATTGGGCGAGGCGCGCGGCCGACCAGCGCAGAGAGATCCATTTCGATCGGCGCCTGATGGCTCGCGCCAGTGAGGGCGTCGTGCGCGGTCGGCAGAAATCGAAATGCAACGCCCAGCTCGTCCAGCGCGGTCCGCACACTTTCGATCGCGATTTTCATCGCACGAGGGAGCGTGACGAGTGCTGCGTCGAAGCGATATCGCGCGTGCAGCAACGGCAGATCAGCCACACCGCCAAGAATCGGCACAGCTGCCCCATCATCGCCCGCATCCTGTTGATCGGCGCCTGCCTGATCGTCCAGCAAGACAACGCCTCGCACGACGGGAGGCCCAGCTGCTGAAGCCAAACTTTGTGCGACGGGGATTGCCGTCTCTTTGAGTCCTATAACAACGATCTGTTTGGGCAACGACGACTGTTTTCGACCCGTCACACCACCCAGCGAACCGTCTGACATGTCCTGTTTTTCTTCCATCAATACAACTATCGGTCGAACAGGCCCGCCATATCCTGCGCAATACAGTGTTGGCGGGAGCCGATCGGTTATCCAGCCCTCCGTCAGGCGCCAATCTTGCGCTGCATATCCCGCAATGGACGATACTTCCTATCCACATGGCTTCTCGACGATCCAACTCGACTCGACCCACCGAATCGCCCTCTGCCCCGATCTGGCGCTGGACGTTCAAGCTCGGGCTGCTCGCAGCGTGGCTCTTCGTCGCAGCGAGCCTGATCAGCTTCGACCCTGCCGATCCGCCCGGGCAAAGCGTTGCCCCCGCCAACAATCCCGTGATGAACTGGAACGGCCCAGTCGGCGCGTACCTCGCCGCCAAAGGTTTTGAGTTGCTCGGCGCCGGTCTGTGGGCGTTGCTCCTGGCGACGGGTGTCTGGATCGTCATGGCGCTCGTCCGCCGGACCGTCTCCCAAATCGGGCTCCGCCTGGTCGGCATCGTGATGCTCGCACTGGCAGTCTCCGGCTTTCAAGCGCTCTTCTTCCCCAACTCAGGGTCAGCCCCTGAAGGAGCAGGCGGCCTCATCGCAATCGCATCGGTCGCGGAACTCACTTCGCGATTCAGCACGCTCGGCTCCGCGCTCTGGCTCACACTCTTGGCTGGTGTCGGCGCGATCGTCGCATTTGACCGCTGGGTCTTTCTGTTGCCCGCAGCGGTGTGGGAACGTGTGGCGCCCTACTTGTGGTCAGCGATCGGCTGGGTTGGTGAAACCTTCCATGCGCGTCGGCTGGCGCGCGCGGATCGACGCCGAGTCCGCCTGACTGATCTCGAAGACGACCGTCGCCTCGAAAGCGTTGCAGGGCCGGACGCTGCCGCCCGCGTCGCTGCAGCAGACCGACCCGCGAAAAAGAAAAAGGCCAAACCGGCTCCCGTGGTCGTCGTCGATGAATCAGAAGAAGAGGAAGAAGGCCTGCCCGGCGCGCCGCAAGTCTTTGATGCTGCTGAAGTGCGGGCCAAGATCGCAAGCCTGCCCGTCCGCTTTGCCAACACCGCAGGCGCCGAGTCAAACGAAGAACAACTGCGCGACATCCAGAACACGATGGACCTCGAAGACTACCGCTTCCCCGGCATCGACCTCCTCGAAGATCCCGAAGAGTCGTACTCCGAGGAGATGGAGCAGTTTGTCCGCGAGCAAGCAGAATCTCTCGAAAAAGCACTGCGGATGTACCGCATCGAAGGCGAAGTCGTGGGGATTGACTCCGGGCCTGTCATCACGCTGTATGAAGTTCGTTTGGCGCCGGGAACGAAGGTGAGCCAGCTCAACGCCGTCTCGAGCGACATCGCCCGCGCGCTCAAGGCAATCAACATCCGCATCGTCGCCAACATGGCGGGACGCGACACGGTCGGCGTCGAAGTGCCCAACCTCAAGAAAGAAAAAGTCCGCCTCAAAGAGCTGATGACCAGTGCTTCGAACACTGACGACGTGACGAAGATGCGCCTGCCGATGTTCCTGGGCAAGGATGCGAGTGGCGAGCCGTTGATCGAAGACCTCGCTGCGATGCCCCATGTGCTGATTGCCGGGACGACCGGCTCGGGCAAGAGTGTCTGCCTCAACACGATCATCATGGGTTTTCTGTTTACGAAAAAACCCAACGAACTGAAGCTGGTTTTGATCGATCCCAAGATGGTCGAGCTTGCTGCGTTCCGCGATATTCCGCACTTGATGTGCCCGGTGGTGACGGAGATGTCGCGTGCTGCTGCGATCCTCGAATGGGCGGTCGGCAAGATGGACGAACGGTACGAACTGCTCGCAGAGGCGGGCGTGCGCGACATTGTGAGCTACAACGAGCTTGACGAAGAAGAACTTCTCGAACGGATGGCGCCCGCGACGGAACTGCAGGCTGCAAGCATCCCGCGCAAACTGCCTTACATCGTCTTCATCATCGACGAACTCGCCGACATGATGATGACGCACAAAGAAGTGGAAGGGTCGATCGTCCGCATCGCACAAAAGGCTCGCGCGGTGGGGATTCACCTCGTTCTTGCGACACAGCGTCCGCAGGCAAACGTGGTGACGGGGCTCATCAAATCCAACATGCCCGGGCGGATGTCGTTCAAGGTCGCCAGCGGGATGGACAGCCGAATCGTCCTCGATCAAAAGGGCGGCGAACTGCTGCTTGGAGCCGGGGACATGCTCTTTCTCTCGCCTCGCTCGCACAAACTCATGCGCGCACAAGGCACACTCGTTGACGACCGCGAAACACGCCGAGTCGTGCGATTCCTCCGCGAGATCGCAGCGCCCAGCTTCGAGCGACAACTTGTCCAGCTCCGCACTGGCGACGAGCCGGAAGACCACGAAGCGCGAGGCATGCAGTCCGCCCTCGATGATCCTCTCTTTGAGAAGGCTGTCGAGATTGTTTTGGAAACCAAGCGCGGTTCCGTCTCGCTCTTGCAGCGCCGCTTGGCAATCGGATACACGCGCGCCAGCAGGCTCGTCGATCTGATGGGCGAAGTCGGGATCATCGGCGCCTACAAGGGAACCGTCGCTCGGCAGGTCGTCGTCACGCCCGAACAGTGGGAGCAGATGCGCGAGGAACTGCGCGCTGCGACTGTTGC
>CAYMQF010000042.1:0-9168 GCA_964392425.1 uncultured Phycisphaeraceae bacterium | reverse complement strand
GTCGATGAAGACGGGAACGTTGTCGACGAAGACGAAGTGGAAGAAGACGAAGACGAAGAGGGTGACGACGAGGAAGAGTTGGAAGACGAGCTCGAGTCAGACGAAGAGTGGGAAGATGATGAGGAAGAGAAAGACGAGGGCGCCGAGGACGAAAACGAGTCTGAGCCGATCAATGTCCAGACGACCAAGCTCAGTTCAAACAAGCCCGAGCTGCACAACTAGCTCCGCTTGATTGGGCCGGTTCTGCTCCCGCCGACTCCCCGCTGCCCATCGTCGGCCATATAGTGCCCTCAATGATCGGCGTTCCCCTGACAATCGGATCGGTTCGGCTCGCGTCCAACCTGCTGCTCGCGCCCGTCGCGGGGTATTGCGATCTCGCCTTTCGCATGACGGCGCGCTCGTGTGGCGGCGTCGGGCTGGCGTGCACCGATCTGCTCAGTCCGCATGGTCTCCTAAAAAACAGTCAAAAAAGCCTGGACCTCGCGCGCACCAACGCTGAGGATCAGCCGATCTGCATGCAGCTCTATGGCGCCGACGCGGAGATTCTCGCTTCAGGTGCGCAGTGGGCGGTCGAGCATGGCGCCACCGTCGTCGACATCAACATGGGATGCCCCGTTGACAAAGTCGTCAAGAAAAATGGCGGGTCGATGCTGCTGTGCGATATCGATCGAACTCTCAGCTTGATGGAGCGCGTCGTGGGCGCGGTGGATCGCGCCAGCAATGGGCGCGTGCCAACCACGGCGAAAGTCCGACTCGGCTGGGATGCAGACTCCATCGTGGCGCCGACTCTGGCTCGCAAGCTCGAACAGATTGGCATCGCAGCGATCACCGTGCACGGCCGGACCGCCCAACAGCGTTTCAAAGGTGAAGTCAACCACGAAGGCATCGCGCAGGTCGTCGCAGCGGTCGAGCGCATCCCCGTCATCGGCAACGGTGACGTGACCACCGCCCAACAGTGCGCCGCGATGATCGAAACAACCGGGTGCGCCGGCGTAATGATCGGGCGTGGGTCGTTCTCGGCGCCTTGGATTTTTCGCGATTGTTGGGAGTTTCAACGGACGAGTGTGACGCCGACCGAGCCAAGCTTGGAAGAAAAAATCGCTCTGATCCGGCAATACTTCACGCTCATGCTCGAACAGCGCGGGCAGCCTTACGCGCTGACGCATATGCGCCGGCGGATCACCTGGTTTGGGAAACGGCTCGGCCCGTGCAAACCGATGAAAGAGATCGTTCGCACCGCAAAATCGCCTGATGAGGTCCACCGTGCGTTCGATGCATTTCTTGCGGGCGATCTCAGGCTCAAACAGAATCCTCCGCGTCAGACCGATGGCGATCGAAATAAATGCGTTTCTGATCCATTGGAGAGTGTTTCATCGAAAACGCCTGAGAATGTCCATCGGGTTGGAACCTTTGGCAGATAGGATGCGAAGAACACCTGAACTGGTCAGGAGAATCGGGGACGCGGTGCGCCCGCAACTCAGAGGGAGAACTTTGGCATGACACTTCGATCGCTCACGCTGGTTTTGTGTACGGGTATTCCCATTGCGTCGGCGCCGAGCGCTGCGACGGCACAATCTCGATCCGCGACATTTCCATATCCGATCATGGACCACAACGCTATGTCCATGCGCCGCTCGATGATCCCAAGCAGATTGCCGATCCCGAACATCAACCCTCCATTGCCCGCACTGAGCAACTGCAGTTATTTTGATGATTACTCGACGTACACGTTGACGGATCTGACGAACCCTCCCTCCAGTCTGATTCCACTCTCCGGGCAGATCAATCCTGCGGGCTTCACTATCACCGGAAGTAATTTTTTCGGCGCCGCCGATGCGAATGTTCTGACCAGTGTTGGCGCCACTCCCCCGTCGGGCACACCTGCACATGGCAAAGCTACGCCATTCTTTGCTCTGGCTGCGCGCGGCTCCGTGAACACCGGCTACAACTCCGGCATCGGCGTCATGGGCAACTATCAGCACCAGCTCTTCATCCCAACATCGACCCAGCCGATCGTTGTTTCGCAGGATATTTACCTTGACGCGCCCGACGGTCAGCCTCGCACCTCTGGCTGGTGGAGTCCCGTCGAATTCGGGACCAACTCGATTTACGATCGTGTCTTCTTCGGCGGGCAAAACCTGCAGGGCGCCTTGGGAGGCTTTTCCAATCCGCAGGGCGCGACCGACCGTTTCCTCAGCTTGGGCAAACTGCCGGGCGGCGGCGATGTGTTCTTTGCCAACGCTCCGACGAGTGGGTTTCCTTTCCCCGTCAACGAATGGTTCACACTGATGGCTCACGTCAGCGTCAGCGCGCCTCTGAGCGGGTACAGCCTGTGGCTCAAAACGCCGGAAACTGCGGTCGCCAATACGCCGTTCATCGATCCACGGATGGCCAGCGGCGACATCACACCGATCGACGCTGACCCCGTCGGCTGGGTCAACCTGTATCCCGGCAATCCGGACGATTTCTTCACCGTGCTCGTGCGGGAAGGCATCGGGCTCGCGCGGGACAATCTGGGCAACACTGCGCCTCGCACCGGCCAGTTCCTCCAAGCGCCGCTCTTTGATCAGCCCAACTTTGACGGCGTGCAGTACGGCTGGGGATTTGATGATCCATTCAATCCACTGTTTCAGCCGAACAACTATTTCTTCGGGAACTACTGTGTGCTGGGCAGCTTCATTATTCCGCCCAATTGTCCTGCGGATCTCAGTGGTGACAACACGGTAAGCAGTGCGGATCTCGCGATCCTGCTTGGCGGTTGGGGAGGGCTCGGCGCCTTCACGCCGTCCGATCTGGATTCCAGTGGCGTTGTCGATTCAGCAGACTTGGCAATCATGCTTTCAGCGTGGGGGCCGTGCTGATCCACCCATTCTTGCCGCGCGGCACGGCTGTTTAGCCTTCGACGTCGAGCGAAGATGATTGATCCGCGCCGGGCTGAAGATCGTGCTCCTGACGATCCTCGCGCGACTCCTCCTGGTTGTTGCCTTTGACGCTTCGCACCGCGTCGATCGTGTCGGTTGGATCGAGCCCGTCGCCGAACTCAGCCTGATCGAGAACCCGACGAAACCGCTTGGCTTCGCGATCCTTGTTGGCGCGCTTCTCGATGGTTTGGCGCTCGGCCTGGCCGGCGCCTGCCACCGAAGACTGGATGGGCAATCCGATTGGATCCATGCTCAAAATATCGGCACGGACGTAGGCAACCCTTGACCCATATTGCCTATGGGACAGGGATTTGGGGCTACAAACGCCCTCAGACCGTCCAAATCAATCCAGAGAGAGGCGCCACCCGACCGATTCTCAGAGATATCACACCTTGCCTACAAGGTGCTCGTCTGAGACAGCATTGGATCAGGTAGGGGTAAGTTCCTTCAGGAGCAAATGTATGCACCGATCGCCTGACCGTTCGCCCGCCTTCTCGCTGGTCGAGTTGATCGTGACGATTTCGATCATTGCGGTGCTCATGGGGCTGCTGCTGCCGGTCGTTCCGCGGCTCCGGGATACCGCGCGCAAAACCGCATGTGCTGCAAACTATCACGGCATCGCGCAAGGCTTCCAGATGTACCGCGATCAGCACGAAGACAAGTTCCCTGAAGCGCGATACATGCCACCGCCTTGGCTCTCGGGCGATGAAGACCCGCCGCTGCGAGTCGCGATGGAGTCGTACATCGAAGCGGAGGACGCGTGGCGCTGCCCGGGGGATCCGATCGTCTTTGATTTCCCGACCGAAGCGAACGCAGGCCCACAATCGCACACCGGCATGTCGTACACCTACAACGTGGGGCTCTCGGGGCTGTCCCACGCGCAGTCGTTTTTCGCCAAGTTTCTCAGGCATGAACCCGCCAACACCCCCCTCTCCCACGACTTTGATGGCGGGGGTTTTGAAACGCAGGATGGCGAGATCGTTCAGATCGATTTCTTCCACAATCGGCGAAATATCCTCTACGCCGACGGACACATCGAGTAAACCACCATGACCAATCCGCAATCACATCGTATTGATCTTGATGACGCCATCGCTGGGCGCACGACTCTTGATGCGCACTGGTCGCCGCGCAAGAAAGCTGCGGTCACCACGGCCGCAGTGACCATTGCGGTGGTCGCGATCGGCGCAAGCGTGTGGTTCACACTCGCCAACCGCCCGCCTCGCCTGCCTCGCACGGTTGATGAAGCGATCACCGTTCTCGCGTCGGCAAAGTTCGATCACCTCGACGAAGAACGACAACGGCAATACCAAGCAGAGGCGTCCCGGCTCATGCGTGCGCTCTCCCAAGAAGAACGCCGGGCGCTGATGGAGGAAGAAGCCAACCGGGAAGCGATGCGCAAGCTCTGGATGGAGCGGTTCGATGACATCGCTCGGCGCTATGCGCGCGGCGAAGACCTGCCCCAACGTCGGCCACGCCCGGGCAATGGAGAGCGTGGAAATCGCCCCGGTCGTGAAAACATGACCCCCGAAGAGCAACAAGAACGGCGCGATCAGTTCCGCGACAACATAAATGAACGAATCGCGTCCGACGCTGAGAGCGGCAACGCGCAAGATTCAGGGCTGCGAGCGGAAATGATGAAACGCCGGTCAGCACAGCGAAAAACGGGGGGCGGCAGTCGGCCCGGCAGATGATTGCTGCAACTGTACCGGTCACTTAGCTCGGCGAATTCTCTCGCTGCTTGACCAAATTTTCGACCGCTTTGATCGCTCGGCCAACCGCCTCATGCTCGCTCATCGCGGGCATTGCAATCGCGATCGCACGTCGGCACAGGCCAATGATTTTCTTTTGCTTGCCAGGCGATGACAGATCACACAAGTTGTCGTAGGTGTCGGCGAGTTTGACGAGCTTGGCGCGCCAGTCCGCCTGCTCCAGCGCCTCGTCATACGCCCGCTCTCGCTCCGGCTCGCGCAGCCTCATCTCCTTGGTGAGCGCTGCGACACACTGAGCAACCTCGATGCCGAAGCGTTCTTCCAGATCATCGAAATCCGTCGGCGTGTCTTCAATGACATCGTGCAGCGCCGCTGCAGCCAGGCATATTTCATCGTCGCATCCAAATACATCGCGCACTGTCATCGTGACGCGCATTGGATGAGTGACGTAAGGCGTGACGCCGTCGTTGCGGAACTGGCCAGCATGCGCCCGTCCAGCAAACGAAATCGCCTGTTGCCAGAGTGGCGTCATCTCGCCTTCCCCGCTTCGGTAGACTGGCGCGACATCAGCACGACGGCGTGGACATCAATCGCCCGGCCTTCCCC
The DNA here is from genome assembly GCA_964392425.1 of uncultured Phycisphaeraceae bacterium. GTDB lineage: Bacteria > Planctomycetota > Phycisphaerae > Phycisphaerales > UBA1924 > CAYMQF01. The sequence goes on along the minus strand of CAYMQF010000042.1, from coordinate 3,929 downwards.
CGTCGCGTCCACCTGCTCGCCCGTCTTGCCTTTGACGTTGACCGCGCTGGCGCCCACACCAAGCAGCTTGGCGAGATTGGCGCGGATGTTCTCTTTGATCGGCCCGATCTTCGGCCTTTCGAGGATGACGACGACATCGACGTTGCCGACCATCCAGCCGCTCTCGCGCGCGCGCCTGACAGCCTCGGTCAGGAAGACCGCGGAATCCTGCCCAGCATTTCGGGGGTCGTCATTGGGAAAGAGTTGGCCGATGTCCGGGCCGCCCACCGCCCCGAGGATCGCATCGGTGACCGCGTGGAACAGCGCGTCGCCGTCCGAATGCCCCACCGGGCCCAGGTCATGCTCGAGCTGGACCCCGCCGACGATCATCGGCTTGCCCGCCCCAGCTGGCGCCAACGCCTCCAAACGGTGCCGATCCCACCCGAGCCCGACGCGAAAAGGTGGCGCCATCGGCAAATCACCCTTTTCAATCGACCCCGGCGGTGTAAAGTCAGCAGCCATACGATGGTCTCAGCTTGAGTGGATCAGCTATTCGGACGATGGAACACAGAGAATCGCACCGGCCGGCGAACACCGCAGGCCCGGCTCAACGTATGGTACAGGTCCGCGGACCTCACCATTGGGAGAAACGATATGCCCGCTCTGAACCGACGCAGCCTACCCATCCTCTCGATCGCCCTTACCCTTGCAGGAACGGCGACCCTTGCGGGGTGCTACCAGCCTGGCGGCCCAGTCTATTCCGGCAACGCCCCGCTGACCTGGATCAGCACCGAGCACCTGCCAAAGACCATCTCGCTCATCGACTCCCGCACCGGCGAGACACTCTGGTCCGTCGATGTCCCCCCCAACAAACAGCTCGTCGTCAAGTTCGACGACAAAGGCGATGACAACTCCAATGAGTACATGCCCTCCATCATGGAGTGGTCGATCATGGAGCGGAAAACGCATTTCGGAAAACTCGAAAACGTGATCCCGGCGCCGCCGTCGTGGGCACGCCGAGTCGAGATGGTCCTTCGGCCTCAACCCGAGATCAACGATTCATCGCTGACGCTCACGCCTGAGCCAATGTCCACGGAAGAGAACTGAGCTTCACACGACTGAACTTAGCCTGGTGGCACAGCTCTCCGAGCTGTGCATTGAGCGTTCAGACGTTGAAATACTTCGCCTCGGGATGATGCACGATCATCGCGCTGGTGCTCTGTTCAGGGTCGATCTGCCAGTTCTCGGTGAGCACGCAGCCGATGCGATCGGGCTTGAGCAAGCGGAACAACTTTTCCTGATCGCTCATTTCCGGGCAAGCTGGATATCCAAAGCTGTAGCGCGACCCGCGATACTTCTGCGTGAACAGTTCGCGCGTGGTTGGCGCATCGTCTCCAGCAATGCCCAGTTCTTGGCGCATGCGTTGATGCCAGAGTTCGGCAAGCGCTTCAGCAGCTTCGACACCAAAGCCGTGCATGTAGAGGTATTCGGTGTAGTTGTCGTTCTCGAAGAGTTTCTTGGCGCAGCGGGACACTTCACTGCCCATGGTCACACAGCTCAGCCCCAATGTGTCGCGTTGGTCGTCGTTGACATCGTGGAAGAAGTCAGCAAGGCACAGCCGGCGGCGCGATGACTGCCTGGGAAATCGGAATCGTTCGATCTCGCGCGAATGGTCTTCGCAATCAAAGACGATCAAATCGTCACCATCGCTCGCTGCGGGGAACCAGCCATAGACCACGCTGGGCTGGAGAATCCCTTCATCGCGACATTGGGTAGACAAACGCGCAAAGATCGGCTCGACCTCGTCGCGCGTCTTCGCCTCGAACTCTTCTTTGCCAAGGGCGCCTCGCTTGAACTGCCACTGCCCGCGGTAGAGAGCCGTCTTGTTGATGTAGGGGTAGATCGCGTCAAGCTCGATGCTTTCGACGACGCGCGATCCCCAGAAGGGAGGCATCGGAATCTCCACCTGCCGGGCCACTTCACTGCGCTTCGATTCGCTGCGCTCGATGACCGCGACCGAAGCTGATGCAGAAGTCGCTCCCTTTGCCGACTTGGATCGCTTGATCGTTTCTTCCGCTCGGGCGCGCTTCTCGAGCCGTTCGCCGATTTCCTCTTCAAGAGAGTCAAACTCGCTCCGCACGATCCGGTCCATCAGTCGCAAACCTTCAAAGGCGTCGCGCCCGTAATAGACTCGGCCCGTCTGGTACGCAGCGCGCAAATTGTTTTCGCAGTAATGCCTGGTCAGCGCCGCCCCGCCCAACAGTACGGGAACATCGAGCCCGCGATCCGCCATTTCCTTGAGGTTGTCCTGCATGACGCCGACACTTTTGACGAGCAAGCCGGACATACCGATGGCGTCAGGCTGGTGTTCTTCCTGGGCGCGCAAAATGCTTGTGATTGGCTGTTTGATGCCGAGATTGATCACCTCGAAACCGTTGTTGGAAAGGATGATGTCAACGAGGTTTTTTCCGATGTCGTGCACGTCGCCCTGCACCGTCGCCAAGACGATTTTGCCTTTGCAGCCCGCATCTTCCTTGGGCATGTGAGGCTTGAGCTGATCGACCGCGGACTTCATCACCTCCGCGGATTGCAGCACAAAGGGCAACTGCATTTGCCCGCTGCCAAAGAGTTCGCCGACCACTTTCATCCCCGCGAGCAAGTGGTCATTGACGATTTCGAGCGCGGCATACTTGGTGAGAGCTTCGTCGATTGTTTCGGTGAGATTTTTCTTTTCGCCGTCAATGATGTGCCGTTGCAAACGTTCTTCAACCGGAAGGTCGGCGAGAGGAGCAGCCTGCTCGCGATCCTCTGCATCTCCATCGGGGAACATTTCGATGAAGACGTGCAGCGGGTCAAAGTCTTCCCGCCTGCGGTCGTAGATGAGATCCAGCGCAGCATCCCACCGCGCATCATCAATCCTGTTGCGAGGCAGAATCTTCGAGAAATGAACGATCGCCGCGGTCAACCCCGCTTCGAGACATTCATGCAGAAAAACGCTGTTGAGAACGACGCGGGCAGCGGGTTTGAGCCCGAAACTCACGTTGGACAAACCCACGATGGTGTTGCAATCGGGCAGCTCATTGCTGATGAGCCTGATCCCTTCGATCGTTTCGAGCGCGAGCTTGCGGTCCGCCTCGACGCCCGTCGTCACCGGCAAGACAAGCGGATCGAAGAACACATCAGCAGGCGCCAACCCATGCTCCCCAACTGCGAGCTTGAAGATGCGTTTTGCGATTTCGATCTTGCGCACCGCCGTCTTGGCCATCGCTTCAATGGGGTCTTCATCAATCGTGCCAGCAACAACCGCTGCTCCAAACCGGTTGGCCAAGCTGCAAATCTGAGCGAGCTTCTCCTCGCCCTCTTCGAGATTCATCGAGTTGAGGATGCACTTGCCGCCCGCCCTCTTGAGCCCCGCCTCCATCACTTCAACCTGCGTCGAATCAATCATGATCGGCGTCGGCGCCTGCGTGACGATCCGGCTGATCACTTCGGTCATGTCGCGCACGCCGTCTCTGCCGACAAAGTCCACGCAGACATCAATCAAGTGCGACCCATCGCGAAGCAGATCGCGCGCCATGGAGACGATCCCGTCGAAATCCTCTTCATTGAGCAGGCGTTTGAACTGGCGCGACCCGTTGGTGTTGGTGCGCTCGCCGACAATGAGAAACGAGTTGTCCTGTTCGTATTCAACCGTCGAAAAAAGCGATGCGCACGCTGGTTTCATAGGGGTTTTATCGATGCGAGTCGGCGTGAGCGTTGACACTGCGTCTGCAACCGCCGCGATGTGCGCGGGAGTGGTGCCGCAACAGCCGCCGACGATTTGGACGCCAAACTCACTGACAAACTTATGCATCGCCTGCCCAAATGGCTCGGGAGTGAGCGGATAGACCGTCTGGCCATCCACAAGTGCGGGCAGCCCCGCGTTGGGCACCACGGAGATCAGTCGATCC
>CAYMQF010000041.1:14197-18633 GCA_964392425.1 uncultured Phycisphaeraceae bacterium | reverse complement strand
ATTGCATACACGACCAGTGAATAAGCCAGATACCTTGCTGTTTTTTCAGATGCGCTGATTTTTCGGCAGGTCACAATTTTTGCTTCCAAACCCAACAACACTGTGCCGGGAGCAAGCAGAGCGATCCAAATCGGCAGCGCACCAATCAAATTGAGATCAAGACCATTCATCGATTTTCAAATTCACTTCTTTCGTTTGGTGGGCCTCTGTGTCAATGCGCTGCCTGCAGCAGACTTGGCTCTTTTACTAGCTGTCTTGCTTCGCAGTGTCTTTGATGCAGCGCTTCCGGCTGCTTTCCTTGTCACCTTGTTATTGCCTGTTTGTGAGAGCGCGCTGGCCGCAGCGCTCTTAGACGCCTTGCTGGCTCTCGGGTTCGACAGCGTCTTACTCGCTTTGGAAGCAGCTTTTTTGGAAGTACGTTCGGACATGACATTACTCCTTGTAATGATGTGGTTTGTTGTGCATCAGTCGACTTTTGGAAGTGTCAGTCCGTCCTGGTCCTGGTACTTCCCCTTCTTGTCGGCGTAGCTCACGGCGCACGTTTCGCTGCCTTTGAGGAACACAAGCTGGGCGAGCCCTTCGTTGGCGTAGACTCGCGCGGGCAGGGGCGTCGTGTTGGAGATTTCCAGCGTGATGACGCCTCGCCATTCCGGCTCGAGGGGCGTGACGTTGACGATGAGGCCGCACCGGGCGTAGGTGCTCTTGCCGACGCAGAGGACGAGGATGTCGCGCGGGATGTCGAAGCGCTCGACCGTCTCGGCGAGGGCGAAGGAGTTGGGCGGGATGATGACGTAATCGTTGCCGGTGTCGGCGGCGTCGATCTCGACGAAGAGGTCTTGCGAGAAGTTTTTGGGATCGACGACGGTGACCCCGCCGGTGCAGGGCGTGGGCGTGAAGATTTTGAATCGGGAGCCGACGCGGACGTCGTAGCCGTAGCTTGAGACGCCGTAGGAGATTTTGCCGGGTCGTCGCTCGCCGTCGGCGAAGGGTTCGATGCTGATGAGTTCGCGGATCTGGGTGTCGCAGAGAACGGCCATTGGGGCGACCTCCTTTATCAATGCGGAAGAGCAGTTGTTTCGAAGCCCCGAGTCGGCGTGGCGAGGGTTCGCCGGTGTGCGCCGATTTGCCACGAAGACGCTGCGTCTCCCTCCGTTTGCTGAGTTTACCGTGTGCCGACCACCACGCTCGGCACGGATTCAGTCAGACGGTTCCGGGATGATACATCAAGATGTCGTATGTGCAAGAAAAATTTACACAAAATGATGTGGAAATCATGTCGTAATCCTGTTTATAGGGCGCAAATACTGGGAAATCAAGGAGTTGCGCGAATGAAGACTGTGGGACACGCCAGAAATAGTGTCGGTTGCCTGTCGGTAGCGGTGGAAAACACGACATGTAGTGTCAATAGCGAAAATCGGGAAATTTCGAGCGCGGTGAGTGTGAACCGATCGCCGGGCTGCTACGCTGTTCGTATAATCTCATGCATAGCACCCTTATGATACCCGAACAAACACCAAATCTCAACCGTGCTGCGATGTCAGAAGCCGATCGGCTGTTGGCGGATCTGACGGAGCCTCAACGGCGGGCCGTCGAGCATCGCACCGGCCCCCTGCTCGTGCTCGCAGCGGCGGGGTCGGGGAAAACGCGCGTCATCACCAGGCGGATCGCTGGGCTTGTTCATGATGGCGTGGCGCCTTGGAAAATCCTCGCGTTGACGTTCACAAATAAAGCGGCGGCGGAAATGAAGCAGCGCGTTGAAGATCTACTCGGGGAGGGCGCGGGAACGCGCGGCTTGACCGTGACAACGTTTCACTCGCTCTGCGCCCGGCTCCTTCGCCGACACATCGAAGCGGCGAACATCGCGGGGCTGACTGCCACCTACACGATTTACGACACCGCTGACCAGCTCGCATTGATGAAGCGCGTGATCGCGGATGCGGAGCTGAGCACGTCCAACTGGCAGCCTCGCTCGGTGCTGTCCGCGATCAGCAATGCGAAGAACGAGCTGCGCAGCCCGTCGGCGTTTGCCTCTGAATCGGGCGATTTTTATTCGCGCACCATCGGCAAGATATTTGAGCGATACGAAGCGGCGCTGCGCCGAGCCAACGCGGTGGACTTTGACGACCTGCTGCTATTGACCGTGCGCATTCTCACCGAAAATGCGGAGGTGCGCGAGCAAGTGCAAGGGCGATGGTCGCACCTGATGATTGATGAATATCAGGATACGAACAAAGCGCAGTTCGTCTTGGCGTCGCTCTTGATCGGCGAAGGTAGCGGCCCCAATATCTGTGTCGTGGGCGATCCGGATCAGTCCATCTACGGCTGGCGAGGCGCGGACATCTCCAACATCCTCGACTTTGAAGAGCACTACCCCGGCGCCAAGGTCATCACGCTCGGGCAGAACTTTCGTTCGACGGCGCCAATCCTCAAAGCCGCCGACACGCTCATCTCCAACAACAAACAACGCAAGCCGAAAGATCTTTTCACTACAAAAGAAGGTGGAAACACCGTCTCAGCGGTCATGTGCCGGGATGAACGCCACGAGGCCAGCCGCGTCGTCGCCTGGCTTGGCGAGTTGTGCGAACACGATGATCGGCTCACGCACAAGGACATGGCGATCCTGTATCGCACCAACGCGCTGAGCCGAGTCATGGAGGATGCGCTGCGTGTCAATGGCACGCCTTACATCATCGCGCGAGGCACCGCGTTTTATCAACGTGAAGAGATCAAAGACGCGCTGTCGTATCTGCGTGTGGTTGCGAACCAAGCTGACGATGTTTCGCTTCGGCGAATCGTCAACAAGCCGGCGAGGGGCATTGGCGCGACATCGCTCAAAGCGGTCGATGCGTTTGCAAAGCAGCGTTCGTTGCCATTGCTTGATGCGCTGACACATGCTGGCGCGGGAGCGGTCGCCGGTGTTTCCAATCGCGCCAAGTCAGCGATGTCGAAGTTCATCGGGATCGTCGACGGCTGGGCGCAGCAAGGCTCGATGATGGGCGTCGAGATGACAGGCTCGCTTTCTTCGCTTGTTGAACGGGTCATCAAGGAGTCGGGTCTGGAGAAGCTGCATCAGACCAAGCATGACACGCCCGATGCGGGTGAAGAACGGCTTGCCAATCTTGCGGAGCTGGTGTCGTCGGCGCATGATTTCGAGCTGGAATATGAGCCTGAAAACGACCCGGCTAACGAGGTGGATGCACACGCAACACCCCCACTCTTGGCAATGCTTCGCGCGTATCTTGAATCGGTCGCGCTGGTGGCTGATGCCGATGTGATTGATTCGGAGCAAGGCGCCGTCACTTTGATGACGCTGCATGCGGCAAAAGGGCTGGAATTTGCGGCGATTGCGATGATCGGGCTCGAAGACGGGCTGCTCCCGCACATGCGCAGCAGGGAGTCCGAGGCGGAGCTTGAAGAGGAACGCCGACTCTGCTTTGTGGGAATGACGCGCGCCAAAGAACACCTGCTGTTGACGTCAGCGCGGCGGCGAACGGTGCGTGGCATCTCCGATCGAACGATCCCGAGCCAGTTTCTCAATGAGATCGAATCGGCGGGTGTCGTCTTCAGTGATCTGTCCGATCCGATTGATGAATGGGGCGACGATGCGGGCGATTCATACATTGAGCCCGACACTGGCGACTCGCTAGAGAATGTGCGCCAGCAATCTCAACACCGATCGTCATCTGCACAGGGTCCATTGCTTCCTGTGGGATGCATGGTTCGGCACCCGCAGTTTGGGATTGGGCGAGTGACCGCGGTGTTGACCGCGTCGGCGGAGCCTCGCGCGCGGATCGACTTTAGAGGAGTTGGCGTAAAAACACTGGTGCTGCAGTATGCGCGACTTGAGCGCGTCGAACGCGTTGAATAAATGGCTTGCTGTTGAGTCGAGCGCTACAAAGCATCGCTTCGCGCAAACAAGTGCTCCCCTACTTGCCAGCGGGTTGCATTGCACCGGCGCCGATATCGGTGCGGTATTGTTTGCCTTCAAACTGAACCAACTCGCACGCTTTGTTGGCGCGCTCTCGTGCCTGGGAAAGATCATCACCCAGCGCGGTCACGCCCATCACTCGGCCTCCTGACGTGACGAGCTTGCCCTCTTTGTTGCGCGTGGCGCCTGCGTGAAAGAGTGTGACACCATCGACGACCGCAGCTTGATCGAGGCCGGTGATCGGAAACCCGGTTTCGGGTTTGTCGGGATAGCCTCGGCTTGCCAGCACGGTGCAGCACGCGGTTCGGCGGTCCCAATCAATCAAAGCGTCACGCAACGAGCCCGTGGCGGTGTGCCAAAGAATCTGAACAAGGTCGCCTTTGAGTCTGACCATCATCGGCTGGCATTCCGGGTCGCCGAAACGCACGTTGTATTCCAGAACTTTCGGGCCGGCCGGCGTCAACATCAGCCCAGCGTAGAGCACTCCTCGATAATCGATGTCCTCTCG
>CAYMQF010000041.1:0-14097 GCA_964392425.1 uncultured Phycisphaeraceae bacterium | reverse complement strand
CGCTCGACCATGATCCGGTCAACCGCTGCGATCGCTTCATCGAGAGATTCGGGAACGATGACGCCTTTGCCTTTGGCGAGCCCGGACGCCTTGACGACCTGGTCGGGACAAAGCAATGAAAGCGCATTGATGAAGGAGAGCTCGAAGGCATCGCGGTTGTCCGCAGCGGCGATGCTGGGAGAGCCTTCCCGCATGAGCCGACCTTCGATATCTCGCCAAAAACGTTCGTCGGCGATCGTCTGTGAAACTTCAGCATCGAGATAAAAACTCGGGGTCAAGTCCGATCGAAAAGATGATCGGCTGCGTTCGAGCAGGAACCGCTTGGCTTGATCAGGATCGATAAAGGTTCGACCTTCCGCCATCGGGACCGCAGCGGATCGCAAGAGTTGTTTGGACCATGCTTTGTCCGCTTCAAGGCGGGCGCCGTCCTTGTTGGGGCCGAAGACTGGGATGTCGAAGCTGCGCAGCACATCGCCCAAGCCAGCTGCGAGCGGATCCTCGGGACCGATGACCGCGAGCCCGATGTCGTTTTTCTTGCAAAACTGCTCAAGGCGAAATGAATCGCGCGGATCGACAGGCACATCGACGAGGGCACCGAGCTTGGTGAGAGCTGCGTTGTTTGAATCGGAGAGCCACAGTTTGCCAAGTCGTTTGGATTGGCGCATTTTCCACGCCAAGGCGTGTTCGCGCCCGCCGCTGCCCACCAGCAGGACGTTGATCTTATTGGGGATTCGGCGCTCCATGAGGAGCGACATAGTAGCAATCAAAGAAGATGGGCGAAGCCTCGTCATCGCGAGATTCATCAAAAGTGCTTTGTTGCATCGATACGGGCGCGGAAGTTGGAGGAGCCGGCTGAACGCCAAAGTTGTTGATGATCAGCACCAGATCGATCGAATCTACTTTCGCATCATAATTCACATCGCCGGGTATACCGAGTGTGGTGGAACCCCAGTTCGAGAGCATCAACGACAAGTCGATACTGGTGACGATCCCATCCCCATCGAGATCCAAGGTGCTTGGAAGACCATACAGGCAAGCGACACCACCAACTTCGTCGATTGTCGGGCGAAGCCGAACACCCCGATAGCTGGAAAACATCAAATTTTGCATGGACCATGCTTGGCCTGGGATAAACGTATACGGATTGAAGTTCCAACTGCCTTTGGCGATCGCCTGGTTCGGATGATCAAGCCCCAAAGCGTGTCCAACCTCGTGCATCAGGACGGTGCCGATGTCGTACCCTTCAGCTGTCGACCCAATTGGGTCAGAACCACCGGAAGGCAGAATCAGCGTGTCAACCCAGGAAAAATCTTCGTTGAGGTAGATATCCACTGAACGAATGGCGATCGAGCCTTCTCGATTGACAATGGCAAACGCCAGATTGTTGGGGCCCATCGTAAAGGTAGTGCTTTGAGAGGTGATTGAAAAGCCTGATGGAACACTGAAAAAATCAATGTTTGCGCCCCAGCCTGGAAACACGTTGGGCATATTTCCAGCAAGCCAATCATTTAGAGATTGCCCCTCCCAATTGAAGGGTGGTGACGAGCCAGCGTTTTGCACTGCGCTCCAAGGCGCCGGCGCAAAGCTGAACCAACCTCTCGACGCGGCGCTCCATGTTGAGAACATTTGGGAGACGACCACATCTGCAAATCCGGGAGGTAAATTGCTTTGATTTGCGAGAAACCCCGGGTCGATCGAGTAGCTGAATGTGAACGGCCCTTGGGACGGGTCCGGCATCAGAAAGGACGAACCTGCCTGCCAAGAAAAGAGGAGGCCTAATGAATAATCACCGGGTGAGGGGAAATCGAGGAGGGTGGCGGCGCGTGAACGATGGACAGGGGCCGACATCAGCAGAGCGCATATTGCAACACACATTCCCTCCCGCACGCGACGAGTCAGTGTGTCAGTCACAATATTCATGCTTGAGCCCCGTCTATCCTCCCCACCAAAAACCTCGAGATGACCAAAAATGATTATGCTACAAAACGGCGTTACAATTCTAGCTCAATTCGCAAGAGAGATGTGCTGAAATGTAAAGATCGACCTCGTCGATCTGTGTTGCACAGCTCTTTACCTTCGGCGCTTGCCAGCAAGAAGTGCAAATCCTCCAAAGAGCACTCCAGCGGCACCTGGCGACGGGATTGCGATTGGGATCAGAACTGGAGCACCATTGGCGACCGGATCTGAGCCGGTCCCCTGCTGGGCTGGATTGCCGATCATGTTGGCAAACCCATTTCCAATATTTGCAGCACCCGTGAACATGAGCATGGTGATCGTTTGGCTGTTCAGCAACTGGTTTGCTGTTGCAATGTCCCACGACCAATCGAGAGACGCGAATGGAATCCCAAATCCACTGAGATCTTCCAAATCACCTGCGTTGCCACCCAACGGAGAAGAGACGCCCACTCCGGGAGTAGCAACGCCGCGCCCCTTGATGACTGAGCCGTCCATGACATCTGTGCCTGGTGCGAACGCGCCGCCTCCGACTTGGAACTGACTCAACGATTTCACCGTCTGAGTGCTGGCGTCTACCAAAGTAATCGTATACGCCCAGATCATGTCACCAGGATTCAGCGTGATGCTGCTGGCGCCTTGACTGAAGGTCGAAGCTTGTGTCACCGTATATACGTCGGTGACCAATTGCGTTCGACTGAGTTCAACGGTCCCCAGCGTCGAAACATACCCACTTCGCACAAACGTTCCGGCCTGGAACGGGAAGTTATACGGAGTGGAGGCAATGTCCAGTGACTGATTGAGGCTCGAGAATGATGTCAAACTCGAACCAACGGAATACATCGCCGGGTCAAACGCTGCATGGACGGATCCTGACACAGCGACCATAACCGTTGCCACTGTCGGAACTAAGAGACATTTGAGCATAGCTCACTCCCCATGTCACCTCAAGATTCAACGCGACTGCAGACTCACGAATGCTGCAACGCTGAAGAAGAGGATGGCGACCCTGAACTTCTCGGGTCTGTGTTTCTAACCTCTCTCTACACTACCAAATCAATACTATTGCAACGCATCGCGGCGCCAGAAGTTCTCAAACGAGAAAATCAAATTCCCGATTATCGACGACGACGGGAAGCAATCCCGACCATACCGATCAGGAACATTGCTGATCCTGGAGCAGGAACGTTGAGGTCCGGCTGACCGGGAATCTTCACCAGACCGAGCGTCTGGGTGGTGACTCCGCCGAAGTCAGTGACCAGAACATCGATCACGTTGATGGAGACCGCGCCGGTGGTCTGAATGTACCAACCGAAGAGCTCCGTGGAGCCGGGTCCGCCAAGAGGATCTCCCCCTGGAAGAAAGTTGAAGTTGAACAGATCGTTGGTCGGCAATGCCGAGTTGTCGATCAATTCGACGACTGGAGAACCCTGTCCGATCGATGTGAGATCGCCAATGCTGCCTTGTGTAGCACTGGCAAGATCGGCAAAGTCAAGGTTCGAGTTGCTGTCTCGGCCCATCGAGAATTGATCGATCGCGGAAGGTCCGTTTCCTGAGAAGGAATAGATGATCAGTGTCGTGGTGAGGGCGGAACCAGGTGTCGAGACATTCGCATACACCGAGGCGGTCAGCGTACCCGAGTACGAACCACCAGGAGCATTAAAGATCGACGACAGCGTGTTAGTCGTTGTCAGGCCGGTCACGATCGAACTCAGGTCGAGCGCCACGAGACTGCCGATGGCCGCTGCTTCGGTCGCCACCGCGTTGTTCGTAATCACCACAGCGGATGAAGACGCAGCAATAGCGAGGACCGGCGCAGCGACTGCTGCTCCACAAAGGGACTTACTCAAAAGCATTCAATTCTCCTCCTCAATCTTTGGCTGCACGATGTGCCGCCGTGACGTGTTCTAGACGTGTTCAAACTAGAGCGTGTTTTCTCTCTCCGTCCAATATCCCAGAAAAGCGTCCCAAAAGCAAGGGTATTCCATTCTATTTCTGAAAATATTTAGGACACGTCAAGAATACAGGCGGGCCGTATGCACCGTTTCGTGTTGCAACTCTTTCTTCACTCACGAGTTTGGGAGGGAGCCAGCCTAATCGACATCACGGTTATCGGGCATGAAAAACTGTGCCCGGCCATCCGAATCTGGTGATGCTGCTGAGAATCAGGGCGACTGGATTCGAACCAGCGACCTCCGCGCCCCAAACGCGGCGCTCTACCAAGCTGAGCTACGCCCTGTCATTGCCGGGAGTGTAGCTATTTCGCTATCAAGAAGGAAACGGTGTCAAGATTCAGCCGCTGACCCCGCCCCCACGCTGTCTCTGTATACTCCCAGCGTTGTTTCTTGATTGAACATTGGTTCGGTCCATCAAGCCTGCTGCACGGCGACACCCATGAGGGATTCACAGATTATGGTTTTGGCCGTCGATCAGCTCAGCTACCTCCCGGTCCTTTTGCTGGTGCTCATGGCGGCCGGATTCGCGGTCGGCAACGTGATTATGTCCAAGATGCTCGGGCCTCGACGCGATGGCGCCGTCAAAAGCATCACCTACGAATCGGGAATGAATCCGATCAATGGCGCCCGCAAGCGGTTCAACGTCCGGTTTTACATTCTGGCGATGACCTTCCTTGTTTTCGATGTCGAGATCATCTTCCTCTACCCCTGGGCAGTGAGCTTTGCACAAATCGACCCGCGCAGCCCGGATGGGGCGCTCTTCCTCGGACGTGTGCTGTTTTTCTTGCTCACGACGATCATCGCATACGTCTACGCGTGGCGAAAAGGCGTTTTTCGTTTCGACTGACGCATGGGATGGGCGCCCGCACTCTCATACCTGAGTGGCGTCACCCCAATTTCCCACACCTTTGTCCAAGCGATAATTGTGGCTCCCACAACAGGGGAAAAACAAGTTATCGAAAAGCTTTGAAATCCAAGGCTTTTGAGCCGATAGGAAAGCTGCGCCGTCATGCATGATCATGCGGCTCTCCATAAGGGGCGGGCCACGAAATGCCTGCTAGCCAAATGAAGGTCATGCCAGACCCGCTTCCAACGGATCGAAGATCAGCACTCCAGACGTTGATCGAGAACCGCGCCGTGTGCACGATCTTTCAACCGATTGTGGACCTGCGTAGTGGCTCCAACATCGCATTTGAAGCTCTTTCTAGATTGCAATCAGCCACTCCTTTTCAAAACATCAGTGAAGTGTTCGATGTCGCCCACCAAGAAGGACTCCTGTGGGAGCTTGAAGGTCTCACTCGCCAGAGCACGCTCCACGCCGTCGCGGACTGGCCCAGCGATGTGTTGCTGTTTCTCAACAGCACCCCGACTGTCATTGCTGATAATCGCTACGAAGACGCAATCCTACAAGAGCTCGACCGGACGCCCATCTTACCAGGGCAGATAGTCATTGAGGTCACCGAACGAGCAAAGACTGCCTCTGAACAAATACTCAAACAACGCCTGCTTCGACTCAAGGAGTTGGGTTTTCGGATCGCGATTGACGATGTGGGCGCGGGAGCCAATGGGCTCAACCGCATCATGGCGCTCCGCCCGCATTGGCTCAAACTCGATCGGGAGATGATCGACCACATCGATGCGGATCCATATAAACAAAACCTCGTCGACTTCTTCGTCAACTTCTCCAAGCAGAGCGGCGTCGAGCTCATCGTCGAAGGAATTGAGAGAGAGCAGGAACTTCGCACTCTGATCGAGCTTGGGGCCAAGGCAGGACAAGGATATTTCTTGCGTAGGCCCGACACTCGCCTGCAAACTGTCACCCCTGAGGTAGGCGATCTGATCGTTCGTCAAACCGCCGTCGCAAGCAGCCGACAACGACAGGCTATGCCTTTTTCTATCGTTGACCGGTTCACTCAAGACGCCTTTTACTGTGAAAGCGACGAAACCGTTGCGTCCGTCACGAACCGCCTTGGCGAAAATCGACGGACCCCCGGCGCTCTTGTGATGCACGGCGCGCAGATGGTCGGCTGGGTTTCGCGTCGAACGATCCTCGCCAGCGCAAGCGATCCCCTCGCTGCGGACCAACCAATCAGTCAGCTCGCTGCGCCCATTCCATCTTCCATTGACTCTGCAACCCCCCTGACCGAAGCGCTTTCGCAACTGGCATGGCGGGAAGACTTGCGTGAAGCCGCTCCCATCCTGGTTTCGCGTGATGGCCAAGTGAAAGGGGTGTTGTCTTTGGAAGATCTGTTCAACGCCACCGCCCGCATGACCACCGAAGTCCACGTCAGCGTCAACCCAATCACCGGGCTGCCGATCCGAAGCGTGTGTGATCGTGTGTTCATGGAAGCGGTGGATTCGAAGATCGTGATCGACGCTGTGTTCATCGACATCATTGGCTTTCATACGTTCAACGAAATCATCGGGTACGACGCGGGTGATCTGGCGCTCCGGATCCTTTCAGGGATCCTTATTTCCTCCGCGCAATCGACTGGCGAATGTGAAATCCTCGGACACCTCGGCGATGACCGGTTCCTTATTTTGCAAAACGAAGCTGTGCCTGCCCTCGCGCTGCAGAACATTGTGGCCGAGTTCGAGCAAGCGATGGAGCGTTTCGCCGTCCAGACCGCTTCACATTCTGCGACACATTGTTTGATGCAAGACCGTCCTCCCACTTTCGGGCTTCGCATTGTGCATGTGGAAGCTGCAAGTGTTCAAGCCTCTCTGCCTTCGGAGCTCATGGGGCTGATTCATCAAGCCAAATCAACCTTGCGGGAAAGCAAGCTCGGCGCACGCAGCACGCTCATCAAACTGCCCGTGCCCGCTTCACTCAAAAAAAGTGCCTGACGACTCGCCTTGAGGCTTGCCCGCTGGCGCGCTAGCCTATGGATATGTCGCACACGCTCTCACCCCACGCAGACCCAAAGTCCGTTCCGGAGACTTTTCCGCCTGCCCTCCCGCGCCTGACCATGCAAAATCGAGCCCTTGCTGGGGCGATCGCGCTGAGCGCCCTGTCTGTCCTTGTGCTCGCTGCCTGGCTCAAACCCGCTTCAGCTGGGTATGGCACGCACGAACAGCTCGGTATGTTCCCCTGCACATGGGCAGCAGTCCTCAATAAGCCTTGCCCAACGTGTGGCATGACCACCGCCTTCGCTAACGCTGCCAATGGGGATCTGCTCGCCTCATTCACATCCCAACCGTTCGGCGCCTTGCTCGCGGTGGTGGCCGCCTCGATTTTTTGGGCGGGTCTTCACATCGCAGTCACCGGCTCGCATCTGGGCCGAATGTACAGCGTATTGCTCCGAAACCGATCTATTTGGATCGCTGGTGGGTTGCTGCTGGCCGCCTGGGTCTACAAACTCGTCACATGGCCAGGCTACAGCGGGTAATCTGCTGATTCGGGACGAACCATTCACCGTTGGCACGCGAACCGTCCCTAGCTCGGCGCCTGCGGTTCATTCCTTTGTTGACTCCGATCGACACCCACGATGCTTCACTCATACGCATTCCGATTTCGCTGGCGCCCGCTCACACTGGCGCTCCTGCTGTTGGCGCCTGTACTGCTCAACGGCTGTTCAGCGGGGATCCTCGCGGGCGGCATGATGGAGTCCTACAGAAGATCATCCACACAACCCATCGCAAGCGAATACGACGGCCTGATCGACAAATCTTTTGCAGTGATCGTCGCAGCCGATCGCACGATCGAATCAACCCAACCTCAGATCGTTGCGCAACTCGAAGCGCGCATCACACAACGTTTGATTCAATACGCCAACGCAGCGGGCGTCGTGCCCTCCAGCGTCGTCCTCGAATACCAGTACAACCATCCCAACTGGATCGCGATGACCTACGAGGAGCTTGCAGATTATTTCGGCGTCGAACGCCTGATCTATATCGATGTCTATGAGTTTCGCCTCAACGAGCCCGGCAACGCGTACCTCTGGGGAGGGCTCGCCGCTGGAACGGTCGGCGTCATCGAAGCGGACGGACCACTCGGTGATGACTTTGCCTATTCAAAGCAAATCACTGTGAAGTTCCCCGACACCGACGGCTTCGGCCCAACCGATTACACGAAACAACAGATTTCAGCCGTCCTCGCTAAACGATTCATCGACCGCATCACTTGGCTTTTCTACGAACATGAAGAACCCTATTACCCGGATTATTGAAACTGAACGCCTCATGATGATTCGATCGCTCAATCTGCTGAAATCCCGACTGAATGTGCTCCATATGAGTTCAATAGGCGTTGCATCGGTTGCGATGATGTTCCTGTTCCTGTTTGCGTTCAATGGCTGCAACATCGTGGCGCCGTTGGTCTACATCGCGTCAGGACCCCAAAAGACCGATGCACGGTACGAGCTGGACACCTCTCGAACGACGGTGATTTTCATTGACGATCGGTTCAACCGAGCTCCACGCCGATCGCTGCGAATCGTCGCTGCAGAGGCTGCAGAGCAGGCGCTTCTCACCAAAGACGCGCTCAAAGCAGAGAACCTCATCACCACACGCGCCATCATGCGCGTCGCATCGCAAGAGCAGTTCTCGACTCCCAAGTCGATCGCGGAGTTGGGCCGCGCCGTTGGCGCCGACGTCGTGATCTACGCGGTGATCGACTCATGGACGCTTTCATCGGACAACATCACCTTCGCACCCGGCGTGTCAGCGCGCGTCAAAGTGATTGACGCAACCGAAGACCGTCGGCTCTGGCCCCCCGTCGGCGTCGACTTCCCCGTCACCGCGTCGATGCCGCCTCAAACAATCCCAATGCCGACCAACGCGGAGCGCGACAGCGCCAACCACACGCTGGCTACCATGCTCGGCGCCAAGATCGCCAAGGTGTTTTACAAACATGAAAAAGACGCCCTCTCTGGAAAACTCGATGATTGATCGGGTGGCGTGATGCACACAACACATGTCGTCAATGGTGATCGTGCGTCATGGTCGGCGCTCGCAGCGCTGGCATCATTCCAGCGATCATGCGATCAAACAGGCGACTCAACAGCTGTGGTCGCACTCGGCGGCGAGACAGGTCGTCACCGAGCAAAACAAGCAGGCATCACGCTGACCGACACCGAAGAATCCCTGCGAAAAACGCTGCGCGATGCTGATTTCGCAATCGCATGGGATGAGTCGGCCCGCACTTCCATCACCAAGCTGGCGCCGAATCTCCCCATCGTCCAGCCCCCATCGCCCATCCCGGCGCAAGCTCAACTTTTCGATGCGCACTCGCCGCACGAACTCCGAAATCAACTCGACCTTCCCCCAATGTTGCCAGTCGTAGCCCTCCTTTGTGATCCATGCGGACCACAACAGTTGTTTACGTTCGCAACGCTTTTGATCGCAGTCAGCCTTGCAGGCTATCCCGTTGTCGGCGTCACCATGACCGGCTCGCCCGATGAACAAGTGCTCAGTTCAATGAGCAAGATCGGGCGGGGATGCAGCCTTGTTATGCGCGATGTTCCGCCGTGGACACTGTTGCCAGTGTGTGATTGCGCCATGACGCTGGAGCCGTTGGACACATCGAACACCACAGTCTGCGACCTGGTGCAATGGGCGGCTGCTTCGGGAACTACCGTATTGACGCCAACCCCGCACCAAACCGATGGAGAGGCACAGTCCCCCACACGGTTCTTTCTCGCCAAGCAACTTCTTGCATTTCTCAAATCAGCAGCCGAATCTCGCGACAAGATTCACCTCACCGCGCGCCCAGATCAAACAGCCTGCGATCGTTGGCTCGCCGACTTCCAATCGCAACTCCGTGACGCCGCCGCTCACTCAGGCGCCGTCTGATTCTCTTGAGGCTTCACGCGAGGCACGATCGTCAATGCGACCGGATCAATCGTCGACTCCACCTGAACCGCGTCAGGAAGCCCAAGAAATACAGGTGTTTTTGAAGTTATCTGTTGTTCCAGTTCGTCGCTGCTGAGCTGCACCGTCGCGATCACACGAATCTCGCCCGAGCGCACCCGATCGAGCACATCGCTCGGCCCGGTGAGCAGAACGTTGTGCAGCAGCATCGGATCGATCGTGACATCCCACGCATTGAAATCGGTAGGCGGAACCATCGGCCAAACCGGCACAGTCGGCGCCACATAGCTGTCCGTCGTGCTTCGCACCGTGAAAAGCAGCGTCGCCATCGGCGGGTCAATGCGCACATTGGGAGCGCCCATCAACTCCATCGGCGGCATGATCCTTGCTTCGGTCCGCTGGGGAACACCTTCGGGCAACGTCTCAAACACCGAACGCTGGAGAGTCGCTGTCAGCTCGATCGGCGCCCCCGACGCAGAAAGAGTGTCGCGCAGCGCAGCTGGGAGAATGATCGTCGCCTGCCCCGGCTCGACGGTGACCGCCCCCACCGTCTGCACGCCTGGCAACGAAGGATGAATAACAACACCTTCGATCTTGACGAGTTGATCGACGCGGATCTCAACCGTTTTCGGTTCTGCAGACGCAATGGTCACGCCCGCCTGGCTAAGCTGCCCGTTGTGCGACAGAGCGGTGCGAAGTTCGACAAGCTGCCGACCCGGCGTCGCCGAAATGCTCTCCGACCCAACCGTCAACACCACCCCCGCGGCGAGTTGGTGCGCGGCTTCGTCCAGCGCTGCGCGGGCGCCTTGGATGCGCACCGAAACCGTGCCCGTCCACTCCGCATCTTCAAAGGTGACGATCAGATCCGACTCCTTCGGCGCCGCGATGGTCACCCGCACTTCGACGACCTGTTCGCTGACACTCTGCGCCTCAGCGAAGAGCCAGATCAGCGCGGTGACAACGGAAATAGACACCGCGCTGCGAACCGCTGGCCAGGAAAACGTAGGCACGCTCACCTTCATGCTGCCTCCCCTTTGGAGCCGGCGCCCTTTTGAGAATCGTCGGAATCCTCAGCGTCAACCGCGTGGTCAGCGTCTGCATCATCATCATGATCGTCGGCCGTTGTTCCCAGGGAAGACACCATTCGCCGGGTCAACTCCGTGCGGAGCGCTTCGGGGGTGAGCCATTGTTCGAGTTGGCCTCGCTGGGCCAAACTGATCGACCCAGTCTCTTCGCTGACCGCGATAACGATCGCATCTGCAACGCGCGTCAAGCCGATCGCTGCGCTGTGGCGGGTGCCGAGTTGGCGGTCGCTGATGTCGCCGGGCTCTGCAAGGGGAAACTGCACACCCGCTGCAAGAATCTTATCGCCACGGATCACCACACCCATATCGTGCAGCGGATTGTTGGGCCAAAAGATCGACTGCAACAGTGCTGCAGACACATCGGCATTGAGCAGGCGCCCCGACTCGATGAACTCCCGCATCCCAATCTTTTGTTCGATCGCAATGATTGCGCCAAACTTGTTTTTACTGAGAAATACAGACGCATTGACGACCGCATCGACAACGGGGCCGACGTCGGTAGTCGCTGGTCGGAAAAAATTCGCCTCGCCCAGTCGGATCAGCGCCCGGCGCAACTCCGGCTGGAAAATAACAACGACCGCCAGCGCAAAGATGCCCAGCAAGTTGTCGAATAGATACGCCAGCCGGGAGAACGCTTCGAGCGGGATCAACAGTCGAATCAATAGCGTGACGATGGCGAAACCGATGACGACGCGCACCGCGGCTGCTGCTCGCGTGCCGCGAATGAACCGCCACAGCAGGTAGACCATGAGCCAGATGGCAGTGACTTCGACGAGCACTTCCCACCACGGGTAGCCGCCGAGCCTGCTGATAAGTTGTCTTACCGGTTCAAAGCGGAACACTCTGGGGTCACCTCAAGACAAGGCGGTAGCAGGCGGGCCCTCCCCGCGCCGCAGCCGACCAAAGTATATCGGCCCGATCGCACGACTCCGATGACTGCCTGGGATTTAGATGGAGCCCGAACTGACAGCCTCAGCGTCAGCGCCGACCAATAAACCATCGACCAGCTCGACGATCCGGTCCGCCCGGTGCGCGATCGCCGGATCATGCGTCACCATGACGATCGTCTGGCCCAGCCGTCCCTGCACTTCGCCCAGCGCATCGAGAATCTTCTGCCCGGTCCGTCGATCCAGATTGCCCGTCGGCTCATCAGCGAGCAGCACGGGAGGACGATTCATCAAGGCCCGGGCAATCGCGACGCGCTGCAGCTCCCCGCCCGAAAGCTCGCGCGGGCGATGCTTGAGCCGATCAGCCAAGCCAAACGCAGCAAGAAGTTCGATCGCGGAATGTTTGAGCTCCTCGCGATGGCGCATATAGCCGAGCCTGCTCTCGCGGATCATGGCGCCGATCAACACATTTTCAAGAACGTTCAACTCGGGGAGCAGATGATAAAACTGGAAGACAAACCCGACCGACTCGTTGCGATACGCATTGAGCTCCCGCCTGCTGTAGCGCGCAATATTTTTATTGCGAA
This sequence comes from uncultured Phycisphaeraceae bacterium, assembly GCA_964392425.1. Classification (GTDB taxonomy): domain Bacteria; phylum Planctomycetota; class Phycisphaerae; order Phycisphaerales; family UBA1924; genus CAYMQF01. The sequence goes on along the minus strand of CAYMQF010000041.1, from coordinate 1,819 downwards.
AGAACACGCCGCTGGTTGGATCGCTCGATTTGTCCGGCCGATCGAGCCCCCCCAACAGATGGAGCAGCGTCGACTTGCCCGATCCCGAAGCGCCAAGCACCGCGACAAACTCGCCCGCCTCCACGGCAAAGTCCACACCCTTGAGGATGGGTGTCTCCACGCGGCCCATGCGGTACGTTCGGCGAACGTCCGACGCTCTCAGGATGGCTGATGTTTGATCGGTCATTCGAAACGCAACGATCTGACAGGGTCCATGCGGGCGGCCTTGATCGCTGGGGCGATGGCGCCGACTACGCTGAAGACAACTCCACCGACCAGCACGAGCACCGTCGGGGTCAGTTCTATCTTATTAGGTATCAATGTAAAGTAATAGATAGACGGGTCCCACACGGTCAGCCCAAAGGCTCGGCCAAGCCAGTCGTGAATGGGATTGATGTTCGTGACGACCAGCCACGCTATGGCGCCGCCCATCAGTGAGCCGACCACGCCGATCACCACTCCATAGCGAATGAAAACCCACGCGACGCCGAGTCGGCTGGCGCCCAGTGCGCGAAGGATGCCGATGTCACGCGTCTTGTCGCTGACCATCGACCAGAAAATTGCGAACACCAAGAAGACGGCGGTCAACGAGATAAACCCGAACAGCCCGACCGTCAGCCCCATCTCTTTTTTCACCGCAGCGATGAACGTGCGCACGCCGTCCCGTTCTTGCCAGGTGTAGATGCTGATGAACGCAGGGTCGGGCGCCTCTGCAGGATATTTGCTTGCGTACTGCGCATACACTTCGATGCCCACATCGCGCAGCTCTTCAGGCGAGACGCCATCCACAGCGCGCATCATCACCGTCGTCACCCGCGCAGGCTCAACACCCACCACGGTCGGCGTCGAAAACGATTCGCCATTCTCTCCATCGCTAATCGCAAATGGATCAAAGGGAGCGATGCGCTGCGCCTCGTTCATGTCGAGCATTTTCTGCAGCGCGTCGAGACGAATGAGCGCCGTCTTCGCATCCACTTCGTAGAGCCCCGTCTGAAACTCGTTGGCGATCGGAAAACGCCTGGCAGCAACATCGATCGCCACGCCCCGCTGACTCAAAGGCAGCACGCTGATCGTCACCTCCGCATTGGGCATAAAGCGGTAGCGAGGCTGCCACCACCCGCCGGGCATCTGCTTGTTGTACCCCGTCGCGCGCACGCCGGGCACGACCGCCGCGACTTCCTCACCCGTGATCGGATCAGGCTCAGTCAGCGTGAGCCCTTCAGCTTCAAATCGGCTGTTGATCTCAAGACGCGGGTCCTGCTTTTCGACATCTTTGGCGAGAGGTTTGTCAATCGGCTTCCACCACAGTGTGTCGTGGTAACGCGTGACTCGGTCGTAGCTGACGCCTTCCACGCCGATCATCGTCCACAGCTTGGGCGACCCATCGGGCAAGCCAACGAGCGCGAGCGTTTCAATGGTCGGCGTCACCGCTTCAACTTCATCGCGTGCCTCGAGCATCTCCATCAAGTCTTCGTAATAAGGCAAACCCTCGACGGGCCAACTGATCGCCGCATCTCCCATGAGCGTCTGCCCCGACGCGAGCAGTGTGCCGAGAAAGCCGTTCATTACAGACCAAACGATCAGCACCATCGCCGTGCACAACGTGACGGCAAGAGCCGCAAGCAACGGCATGATCCGGCTGGTCAGGTACCGACGTGTCAGGAGAGAGTGATACACACCACGCATCCTATCGGGTGAGCCGAGAGTAGGCGGGTTTTGCTTGGTGGCGGGACATGCGCCAGTGACAATTTTGAAAAAATGATGACTGCTCCGCCTTGCT
>CAYMQF010000040.1:14778-18784 GCA_964392425.1 uncultured Phycisphaeraceae bacterium | reverse complement strand
CACCTGCCCCCCAATGTGCCCAACACGCTCGATGAATGCCCGCCCTTTATGCCTGCGATCGCGCCGGGGCTGTTGATCGCGGTCGAGCCGATGATCGCGGTGTCCACGCCGGACAAATTCGACCGCCCCAGGCAGTGGCCGATCTACACCGCCGACGGATCACTCGCCGTTCATTACGAACATGATGTGTATGTTTCAGACACCGGCCCCGTCGTCCTGACCGAAGGGCTTGATGAGCTGGCTGATGTAATCGATCGTTGACTGGTCCACTATCTATCAAAACCTCCGCACACACACCGACCGGCGAGCCGGTTTCATTGGTATAGATGTGCTGGAAGCCGGGGTGCAGGCGTCGCAATATCCATCACACTTGCGATTTATACATCGTCGCTGATGTCTATATTTGATTTTGATTCTCCTTGCACAGACGACTCGGAGGATTGGCAATCAGGCCTGCCGAATGAACTGCCGTCGGCTTCTCCCCCATGATCCTGCCAATCGCCAGGCGACAGCTTGACCAACCAGACTGCTATTCTGTCTGCATAATAAAACACAAGGACGATTGGAGCCGATGCTGAAAGAAATACCGCTATCGAATACACAGATGAATATGGCGCCGAATATTCACTTGCATAACTCGCATCGTTCCATGGCCATTTGACATAGGCGCCAAGCGCCCAAACCGCATTAAACAGGTACGCCGCGGTGAGCATGCCAACATGGATGCAGGCGACTCTGAGCAATACCGTGACAAGTAGGACGTATCGTTTATGATCCATGCGTTGCCTCCTGATCCTCAATCAGTTTTGATTCTTTACTGATCTACTCTGCTAAGACAATGGTCGGTTCTTCGATGCGGGAGCCGGTTTCATTGGTGAAGGTGTGTCGAAAGCCGGGGCGGAGGGCGCCGCTGGCCCACTCGCCTTCTTTTGAAATCGCGATGAAGGCGATTTGATGTTCTGCGTGCAGTGTGAAGCGATCCATGACTCGCTGAAGCGTTTGGCGGATGGCGTCGACGGGTCGCGCGCCTTGGCGCATGAGTTCGACGATGAGGAATGAGCCGCACACTCCCGAGATGATCTCGCCGGTGCCTGTCGCGCCCGCGGCGCCTGCTTCCTGATCGACGTACAACCCCTGCCCGATGATGGGCGAATCGCCGACCCGGCCGGGCACTTTGAACGCCATCCCGCTGGTGGTGCACGCGCCAGCCAATGTCCCGTTCGCATCCATTCCAAGGATCGTCACCGTGTCGTGGAACGGCTCGCCTGTTGCACAGTTCTTCGGAGTGGAAGTCGCGGGGCTGCTGCTTGCGCTCGACCCAACGCCTTTGAGCTCTTCGACATTGATCGGCGGCAGCCAGCCCTTGTACTTGTCGCGGTCGATGTTGGACGGGTCGGCTTGCCATTGTTCCCAGACTTTCTTCGCCTCGGGCGTCAGCAGTTCCGCACGCTCAAACCCAAGCGAATCGGCAAACTCCTCGGCGCCTGATCCGGCCAGCGCGACGTGGATCGTCTCTTCCATCACTTTGCGCGCGATCTGCGCGGGATTCGGAAAATGACGGACGTACATCACGGCGCCACAGCGATTGGGGTCGGTCATGACGCACGCGTCGAGGGAGACTTTGCCATCCGCGTCGGGCAGGCCGCCCACGCCTACCGAGTCGATCGTCGGGTCCGATTCGATCACACTTGCTGCTGTCACGACGGCGTCAAGCGCATCGCCACCCTTGGCTAGCTCCGGGAAGGCGACGTCGTTGCCCGTCGGCCCAAACGACCACGTTGTCAAAAGAAAAGGCTTCATATACACAAGCGTACACAGTCGAGCGCGCGTGCGAATCACACAGTCATCGGGCGGTACATCTCGACGATGAGCGTGTCGTCATCGGGCGGGCCTGCTCGATATTGCTCGACAGCATGAAGCAGTGAAGACGCCCAGCCGTTTTCATCACCGGCGTCGGGGCGGAGCGTTGCGACGAGTTTTTGGAAGCCGACAAGGCCCATCATTCGGCCTGTTTCGTTGCGAGCCTCGATCGCGCCATCGGTGTAGGCGATGAGCGTGTCCCCCCTGCCAAAGGGCATGGACTGCTGCTCGGACTCGAAGTCAACTCCCTTGGTGACGCCCAGCACCAGCGAGGTTGAGTCGAGCCGATCGATCCGGCCGTCCACGCCGCGCACGAAGGCGGGCGGATGTCCACCGCTGGCCCATTCGAGTGTGTCGAGGCTGGGGTCGATTCGCACGCAGATCGCCGTCGCGTAGATGCTGTGCGTCGCGAGTGTGATATGCACATAGCTGTTGAGGGCGGAGAGGACGTCACCCGGCGCGATGTCGGGATCTTCGCCGAAGAGCCGTTCGAGTTCGCCGAAGAGACGGTTGACGGTGAGGGCTGCAGCGATGCCGTGCCCGGTGACGTCGATCATGGCCATACTAAGCGGCTCGTTGTGCTCCTCGTCCACGCCGGGAAAACGATGTTTATAGAGAAAATCGCCACCGATCTGCCCCATCGGCTCATAGCGATACGCCAACCGGACGGCGCCGTCCGTCGTGGGCGGCGGGAACAGGTCTTCGTGAATCCGCCTGGCATCAACAAGTTCGCGCTTCATCTGGCCGTAGGATCGGCGCAATACGCGCGTCTGGAATTTATTTCGGAATCGGCTGGTGCGCCACATCGCAATCAACACACCGGGCACCCCGACGAGCGGTGAGCCAGCGATGAGCGACAGCTTCACAATCCACGATGCTTCACTGAAGACGAGCGTCATTAGAACGTACGCAGCAATGAGCGGCACCAAGGGGCGTTCCGCCTCGCGCGGGGACCACGGGATAAAGAGGGACGCGGCGAGGTGCGCCGTGAGCACACTTGCGATGCTGCCGTTGATGCTTTGCGATGCGCTCTGGATGCCTGGCGCAGAGACCTCGCTCCCCAATGATGAGATAGCAAGATGCGACAAGACGGGCTCAATAATGATGGCGATCAATCCCGACGCAACGATCAACTGGGACACCAACTGGAGCAGGCGTTCGCGTGAGCGTACTTTATTGTACGCGTACATAAACGCTACGACGAATAGCGCGGTGTGTGCTGCCCGAACCAGTGCAGAGAGCGCAATGGCGCCTGAAGCGGGTCGCAGCTCCTCCACTCCCACCGCCACCGCGACGAGCGTGAACATGTGCAAAAGATGAAAGGTCGCCACCGAGCCGGTGTACCAGAGGAAGCGTTTGCGGAGCCATCGGCTGCGCTCAACTTCAAACTCCTCGCGGAAATCGCTTGTCACGGTCGCTGTCACAGTGGTCCCTTCACATGGGTCGTTTCACAACAGGCAAGGGTACCGCGCTTTGAGCGAGCGGTGGGAGAAATCCGGTTTACTACGATGATGAATCTGTTTGGGAGGCATTGTGCCGGTTGGCGCCAGGCGTCCAGAGCACATCTCCCCCTGCTTTGAGATTCGCCGACCGGGCTAAGACAAAGAGCAAATCGCTCAGACGGTTCATGTAGATAAGTGTGAGTGGGCTGGTTGCCTTCGGATTGAGGGCCAATAGCGCTGCGATCCGCCGTTCGCTGCGACGAACGACCGCCCGCGCCATGTGGAGATTTGCTGCGAGAAGCGACCCGCCGGGCAGAATGAATGACTCCAGCGCTCCCAACGGCTCGTTGAACGTGTCAATCAGTTTTTCCAAACGGTCCACCTGCGAAGGGACAATGCGGAGTCGCTCGCCAGCATTTTCCCCTGACACAACAGGTGTGCACAGGTCGGCGCCAAGATCGAATAAATCCTGCTGAATGGAAGTAAGGAGGGTTCTGATCTGCGCCATGGTGTCATCACCAGCGCACGAGGCGATCGCCACGCCGAGCGAGCTGTTGGCTTCGTCCACATCGCCGTAGGCTTCGACGCGCGGGTCGGTCTTCTCCGTGCGCGAACCATCGCCAAGACCGGTCTGGCCGGCGTCGCCCGTCTTCGTATAGATTTTCGTCAGCCTTGGCATCGCGCCTATCTTACACCGCTGCGAC
>CAYMQF010000040.1:8316-14678 GCA_964392425.1 uncultured Phycisphaeraceae bacterium | reverse complement strand
GTGAGCTTCATGATCGGCTCGAGAAGTGTGAGCCCGGCTCTCTGACATGCTTCGTTGAATGCGAGGCGGCCGGCCTGCTCAAAGGCGATCTGAGATGAATCAACCGGGTGGTAGGAGCCGTCCACGAGTGAGACTTTCACATCGATGAGCGGATAGCCCGCGAGCACTCCCGACACGGCGGTGGCGCGGATGCCGACACCGACGGATGGGATGAATTCCTTGGGAACCGACCCACCGACGATCTTATTGACGAAGACGACGCCGTCCTTGTATTCGAGGCCGTCTTCCTCGGCCTGCTCTTTGGTGCATGGTTCGATGGTGATGGTGACATCGCCGAACTGCCCGCGTCCACCCGTCTGCTTGACGAAGCGCCCACGCACTTCGGTTGCTTTCTTGGTGATCGCTTCGCGGTAGCTGACGCGGGGCTTGCCGACCTCGACGCCGACCTTCATGTCGCGGATGAGTTTGTTCTTGATGATCTCCAGATGCAGCTCGCCCATCCCGGCGATGATGGTCTGCCCGGTTTCGTCATCGTAGTTGGCGCGGAAGGAGGGATCCTCGCGCTTGATGGTGGTGAGCGCCTCGCCCAGTTTGCGTTTGTCTTCGCTGGTCTTGGGCTCGATGGACATCGTGATGACCGGATCGGGGAAGATCATTCGTTCGAGGATGATCGGCTCGTCGATGGTGCATAGCGTGTCTCCGGTGGTCGAGCTTTTCAGGCCGACCATTGCGACGATGGCGCCGACTTTCGCCTCGTCCAGTGGGATGCGCTCCTTGGCGTGCATCTCGTAGATTCGGCTGACGTTTTCCTTTCGGCCCGTGTTGGGGTTGAGCACCCGCTGTCCCGACTTGACCGAACCGGAATAGACTCGGCAGTAGGTGAGATCGCCGTGCGAGTCGCTGACAATCTTGAAGACGAGGGCGGAGAAGGGCGCGTCGTAATTATGCGGGCGGAACAGCTTCAACGCGGGATCTTTGGGATCAACGCCTTGCACTTCGGGCACTTCGTTTGGAGCGGGGAGATATTCGATGACGCCATTGAGCAATCTTTGGACGCCGATATTTTTGAGTGCTGAGCCGCAGTAGACCGCGTTGCAGTCGCGTGCCAAAACGCCAGCTCGGATCCCCTTGCGGATATCCTCGGAAGTAGGCTCTTCATCGGCGAGGAACTTCTCCATGAGAGCATCACTGAAGTCGGAAGCCTTCTCGATCATTTCGTGACGCCAAAGCTCTGCGGTCTCGACGAGTTCGGTGGGAATGTCACGTTCTTCGACCTTGGCGCCCAGCTCCGAGGAGTCGAAGTAGTACGCCTTCATGGTGATGAGATCGATGATCCCTTCAAACGTGTCGGCGGCGCCGATGGGGTATTGCACCGCGATCGGGTTGGCGCCCAGCCGCTCACGGATGGAGTTGAAGCTGTACTCGAAGTCGGCTCCGAGCTTGTCCATCTTGTTGATGAAGCAAATGCGCGGGACGTTGTAGCGGTCGGCCTGTCGCCAGACGGTTTCGGACTGCGCTTCGACGCCTTCCTTGCCGTCAAAGACCGCGACAGCGCCGTCCAAGACTCGCAGTGAACGCTCGACCTCGATCGTGAAATCGACGTGGCCCGGCGTGTCGATCAGGTTGATCTGATACTCGGTCTTCCCGTACTCCCACGGGCAAGTCGTCGCGGCGGATTCGATCGTGATGCCACGCTCTTGCTCTTCAACGAGGAAGTCCATCGTGGCGGTGCCTTCGTGCACCTCTCCCATCTTGTAGTTCTTGCCGGTGTAGTAAAGAACGCGCTCGGTGACGGTGGTTTTGCCAGCGTCGATGTGAGCGCAGATGCCGATGTTGCGTGTGAGTGAGAGATCCATGACGTTGCTCAGTTCGGTGAAGGGGTGTGTTGGCGATCAACGGACTCGCTGAAGGCGCCGGGTTCAGTTCTGCGGCCGCTTGCCGACGTTCAGGCAAAACGATCCACACAATCAAAGACAAACAGACAAAACAAAGTCGAGGCGGGCAACCCAGCCTCGGTGGGGTTATCGGATTTGAAATAATGTCGGCCCGATCAGGGCCAATCTTTGACGCCGCTCCGGTCCACCAACTTCAAAGGAGCTTCACGGTCGGCGCCCTGTCAGTTGTGCGAACCGGCGTCGTCATCCTCGTCTAACGAGTCCATATCGACGCTCCTCAGCACTGTTTTTTTGGCTGGTCGACCGGGCGCACGCCGCCCATCCTCGATCCAGACACGAGACGAATGCTACCGCGATTATTTCAAGGGTCAAGCGAAAACTTTCAGATTCTTGCTGAGGTACGCCCGCCCCACTGTTCTTCATAGAAAACAGGCCCGGTCCATCCATGGTCCGAGCCTGTCACTAATCGTCAGAATCAAGAGCAAACGAACTCGAAATCACCTTCCATAGGCAGCGAAGGCGGATTCCACGCCTGATGCATCCATATGCAAGGCTTTTGTAAGGAACGCGAACTCATCAGATCGTTCAGCAATCTGCTTGTCGGTCGGTTTGCCGCCCCCATGGCCGGCCCGTGTTTCGATTCGAATAAGAACCGGATTGTCGCACCCTTGAGCGTTTTGGAGAGCCGCAGCGAACTTGAAACTGTGCGCAGGGACCACTCGGTCGTCGCGGTCAGCGGTGACAATGAACGTCGGGGGATAGCACGTGCCCGGCTTGAGATTGTGGTACGGCGAATAGGCGCGGAGAGCCTTGAACTCCTCCTCATTTTCGACGGAGCCGTAGTCGCTGGCCCACGCCCACCCGATGGTGAACTTCTCAAATCGGAGCATGTCCATGACGCCGACACCGGGCAGGCAGGCGCCGAACAGGTCGGGCCGCTGGGTCATCACGGCGCCGACGAGCAGCCCACCGTTGCTGCGACCTTGAATCGCGAGTTTGGGTGTGGAGGTATAGCGCGAGTCGATGAGCCATTCCGCTGCAGCGATGAAGTCATCAAACACGTTTTGTTTGTTGAGTTTCATCCCGCCCTGGTGCCACTCTTCGCCATACTCGCTGCCGCCCCGCAGGTTGGCGACCGCGTAGACGCCTCCCATTTCCATCCAGACGAGATTGGACACGCTGAAGCGAGGCGTCAGGGGGATGTTGAATCCGCCGTAGCCGTAGAGGATCGTCGGATTCTGGCCGTCACGTTTGAGGCCTTTCTTGTGGGTGATGAACATCGGGACGCGCGTGCCGTCCTTGCTGGTGTAGAAGACCTGGCGCGTGACGAAATCCTTCGGGTTGAAATCGACGTTCGGCTTGCGGAAGACTTCGCTGGTGTTGGTCGCTGCGTTGTAGCGATAGATCGTGCTCGGCGTGGTGTAGCTGGAGAACGAGAAGAAAGATTCGGTCTCGTGTCGTTTACCACCGGAAACACTGACCGAACCGACGCCCGGCAGTTTGACTTTGCCCATCGGGGAGCCGTCGAGGGCGAAGATTCGAATCATCGACTGTGCATCTTTGAGGTAGCTTGCAAAGAAGCGTTCGCCCAATGTGCCGACGCCTTGCAACGGCTCGACAGCTTCCGAAATCACTTCGGCCCAGTTGGCCCGCGCTGGGCTATTGATGTCAATCGCGATGACTCGGCTCTTGGGAGCGTCCAGATCCGTCTGAATCCAGAAGAGCGAACCGTCGTTGTCGATAACGCTGTAGGAAGCATCAAAATCATTGAGAAGCTCAACCACCTCGGCGCCGGGAGAGGAAAGATCAAGATAGAAGAGGCCGTTCTTGTTGGCCGTGCCGACCCAGACATTGATGATGAGGTAACGGCCGTCGTCGGTGACCCCGCCGCCAAAGCCCCAGTTCTTGTGATCGGGGCGCTCGTAGACGAGTTCGTCTTCGGATTGATCGGTGCCGATGCGGTGGTAGTAGAGCTTCTGATAGAAGTTGGCAGACTGGAGCTCATCGCCAGTCGGCGCGTCGTATCGGCTGTAATAAAAGCCTTGATTGTCCTTCGTCCATGAGGCGCCGCTGAACTTGGACCACTCGATGAGGTCAGGCAAGTCGCGCCCGGTGTTGACGTCGCGGACTTTCCACTGGCGCCAGTCCGAGCCACCGTCGCTGATGGAGTACGCCATGAGCGAGCCGTCGTCACTGACGGAGTACCCACCGGTGGAGATGGTGCCGTCCTTGCTGAGCGTATTGGGATCGAGCAGCAAGCGAGGCTTGGCGTTGAGGCTGTCCATCACATAGAGCTGGCGTTGGTTTTGCAGCCCGTTGTTGTAGGTGTAGAAGTATCGGCCGCCTTCTTTCCACGGCATGCCGAACTTTTCGTAATCCCACAGGTCGGTCATGCGCTCTTTGATCGCGCTGCGCTGCTCGATGGACTTGAGATAGGGGAACGTGACTTCGTTTTCCGCTTCGATCCATGCGCGGGTTTGTGGTGAGTCGCCATCTTCGAGCCAGCGGTAGGGATCGGCGACGACGACGCCGTGATAGGTGTCGGTGTGGTCAACGCGCTGCGCTGAGGGATAGACCACCTTGGCCATCGTGTCGGTCGATCTTGTTGACGTAGTCGTCTGGGTAGTCTGACAACTGACCAGCGTCAGCCCGACGGCGGCGCCGAGTGTCAATACCTTCAATCCAGTTTTCATGGCTCAATGCTCCTCGATGTTTGTGTCGGAACCACCCACGCGGCGCAGCAACACGCCTTGGCGCCCGGCTCACGATACCCGATGCGAGGAGACAGGCTGCACTCATGTAATCAACCGCTTGTGGTCACTGCACCAAGCCGCGCGTGAGGCGCATAAACGCAGTTTCGAGGTTCACCGGCTCTTCGACAAACTTGACGATGCGAAAACCCGCGTTGACCAGACGATTGGGAATGTCTGTCACATCGGCGGCTCCCGTCTCGTCAAACGTAAGATGGATCTCCTGCAAAGCCCCATCGCCGTTGGACACCGCCCCTTCCACCAGTGAAGCCTTGATGACGCCGGGCGATTTGCGGAGCAGCTCCACGGCAGCGTCGGCACGCTGAACCACCGACACATGCACCACTCGCCCCATCCGAACACGCTGAAGAATCTCTGCGACGGTTCCCTGGAAAAGCAGGTTGCCTTGTTCGATGACGCCGACGGTATTGCACAGTTCGGCAAGCTCGTGAAGGATGTGGCTGGAGATCAGGATCGTCTTGCCCATTCGTTTGAGCTCTTTGAGCAGCTCGCGCATCTCGATGCGGGCGCGCGGGTCAAGCCCCGACGCAGGCTCATCAAGCAAGAGCACTTTGGGATCGTGCAACAGCACGCGCGCCACGCTCAGGCGCTGCTGCATCCCGCGCGAGAGCGAGTTTACTTCTGCATCTTCTTTGAAACCGAGGTCGGTCAGTTCGAGCACATCAGCGACGACGCGCCGGCGTTGATCTCCATGCAAGCTATACGCAGCGGCGAAGAACTCGAGATATTCGACCACCGTCACATCGTCGTAGGCGCCCATGAAATCGGGCACATAGCCGATGATTGGTCGAATGTCCCGATTCTGATAGCCGACCGTGCAGCCGTTGATGATCGCCTGCCCGGACGAAGGTTTGAGCAGTGTGGCGAGGATTTTGATCGTCGTTGTTTTCCCGGCGCCGTTGGGACCGATGTAGCCAAAGCAGTCTCCCTCGTTGAGCACGAGGTTGAGGTTGTTGAGCGCAACAAAGTCGCCGTACCGTTTGGTCAGGTTGATGGTTTGGATCATCGCCATAGATCAGGGCGCTCCATCGGGGCTAGGTCGGGGTGGATCAGGCGGCAAAGGATAGACACACCGGACGATCGTGCGGCCGACTGAGACCGGAGCCACCCCATCGACGGTGACGGGCGTCGGGATTTCGCTCTGACTCAACTGCCCGACAACGATCAGGCAAGGCTCCGTCATCCATCGGCCCAGGTCCAAGCCATGGGTGGACTGGCGGGTCAATATCTTTCGTTGGAACGAGGCTTTCGTCCAGAGGGGCGGGTCCAGCGCGCTGTACCAGGTGACCGCATCGAGCAGTGCGTCAGAACGAGTCAGAACCAAAAGATCGTCTTCGGAAAATGCTCCTGTCGAGCCGGTGGCGCTGAGAGTGAGAGAGCGAAAAAACGCTTCGCCCGTATCCGCGTCGCGGTAATCCAGACGGGAGAGGTCCAGCGGCTCACCCGGCACCCATTCCTGTGCGCCAAAGGGGCTCCACGCCCACACCCGGGCAAGCAACGGCCCGCCTTCCCCGAGGTCAACAAACGGCTGCTGACCGCGAACCAGCACCACCACGACACTCTCCAGTGAAGCAGGCAGATCGTGAATCAGCGTGCCGACGAGGGAGCCGTGCGTGTCGATCGTGACGTCGCCCTCTTGAGGTTGAGGCAGCCGCCACGGCGGAGGCCCCGCCCACAACGACTGGAACTCTTTGAC
>CAYMQF010000040.1:5002-8216 GCA_964392425.1 uncultured Phycisphaeraceae bacterium | reverse complement strand
GTGAACACCGCTGACACCGCGATGAAGGCGACCCACGCATGTCGGCGATAGCCCGCCCGGCTGAGCAATCCAAAACCAATCGGACCGGCCAGAAGGAAGTACACCGCGAACACGATCAATCCGAGCATCACACCCACGCCGGCGCTTCCGGTTTTATTGATAAGCCCCGCGATCCCCGCATCGACCATGACTGTTGCAGGCCGGGGAAAGTTGCGACTCTTGAGCCGATCGGTGATCTCCGTCCGTGTGCGCACTTCAAAGCGTTTGCCGAGGATGCGATGCCAGATGACTTGCGGGTCGATCCGGCCGGTGAGTGCTGTGGCGCCCAGATCGATTCCGATGATCGTGACATCCCCGGCGCCGATGAGCCGACGCATCACCACCGTGGCGCCGTCCGGCCCGTCGAGAATGGGGATCGCATCTTGCGGGCCAGCAAAAGGAGAGGGCGAAAACACATGCACCACCGACCGCTCAGGCAGCGGCAGCGCGCGAGAACCCGTCAGAATCTTCCGATAGATATTGAGATTCACACTGTCGCGCCGTGTCACGACCATCGCGGGCATGACATCGAGGAGCGGGTTGGAGTTCGTCGTCCAAATCTGTCCGACGCCGGGCAGCACCACGACGAGTCTGCCACCTCGCGTGATCCATTCCCGCAACGCCTGAGCCTGATCAGCACGGAGCTGCGATGGATCCCCATTGGTCCAGATGATCGCTTCAAAGGGCGACCATCCCATCCATGTGTCGGGCATGTCAGCGGGCGCGATCCCCGTCACCACGTTGATGAGTTCATGTGTGGTCGGCGTTGCGACGCGGGAATCATCGCGGACGGTGTACGCCTCTAGCCCTGCTGCCTGACGCCCGACGACGCCGATCAATCCATCGGTGATCGGCACGACGCGCGACGGCGCAATCTGCCCCGCGGCAATCTGCTTGCCGATCTCGCTGCGATCGCCTGACTCAACGACTTCGTGAATCGTGATGGAGAGCAAGCTCAGTTGATCAAAATCATTGGGCAGGCGTGCGTAGAGCCAAAGAGACAACGGCCGACCGGGGTTGAGCGTGATGGGGCGTTGGACCAACGCTTCATCCCCATCGGGGTCGCGCAGGTGCAGCCTGACGATGGTTTCGCGCACTCGGTCGCTGCGATCGGTCAGGAGCAGCCTGATCCCGACCAGTTCGCCGGGGCGTACGACTCTGCCGACGCCGAAGAGGTCCGCCTCGATCTGCACTTCGCCGGTCAATGTCGATGGGAGGGGGGCCGTTGAGTTTGAATCCTGCCCGCGGACGGAACTTGTTGAAGCCAACAGGCACATCAATACAAACAGGAAGCTGATGGGCAGACGGGCGGATTTCGTCTTCCGTGATCTGTTGATGGAAAATCGCATCGTGTGGATTCTACGAGGGATCAAGCAGGCTGGTTATTGCGTCGATGAAAACCGATCATGGAACAGCTCACTTTCTCCATTTTGGCTATGGCTGCGATCGCGCTGTGGACCGTCGCCAACTGCGTCGGCACATGGGCGAGCTCTCTCGACAATCGGATCAAACTGCTCCAGTTGCAACGCACGGCGCTGCAGACCAAGCAGGGCGCCGCTGCGGGGCACGCCTCGTCGAGCGATGATCCTTTCAACGTGGATATCGTCGATGATGCGGGCGAAGTGGATATTCTGCCTGAAGAGTCCGCGCCGATGAAGCAGGCTGCGTAAAGCTCCGCGAACGAATCGTTCGCAATCGGTCCGATCATTTCATTGAGCAAAACGCGTCGATGAGCCGGGCGTGCGCCCGTCCGCCGAGCCTCCAGCAGTCGAGCTCAAACTTTTCGTTGGGTGAATGGATGCGGTCGTCGTCCAGGCTGAACCCCATGAGAATGGTGTCGATTCCGATCTTGTCGTGGAGCAGTCCGACGACGGGGATGGAGCCGCCGCTTTTGATGAGGACCGGCTCGGTTCCTCCCGCTGCGTCGCGCAAGGCGTCCGCTGCTGCTTGAAGAAATGGCGATTCACTGGGGACGTTGCCGGGGGGACCGCCACCGTGATCGGACATCTCCCATCGACAGCCGGGCGGCGTGCGCTCCTCAAGCCAGGCGAAGAAAGAATCGCGAATCTTTGTTGGGCATTGATCGGCGACGAGGCGGAAGCTGACTTTCGCTGTGGCATACGCAGGGATGACCGTTTTGGCGCCGGCCCCGATGTAGCCGCCGTAGATGCCGTTGATCTCTGCGGTGGGTCTGGCCCATTCCCTTTCGATGGGTGAATAGCCCGTCTCGCCGACATCTGCCTTGGGGCCCAAACCGATCTTCTTCAGGGCAGCGATCTGATCGAAGCCCAGCTTTTTCCACGCAGCTCGCTCACCGTCCGTCAGTTCGAGAACATCATCATAAAAGCCGGGGATTGTCACTTTGCGATTCTCATCCCACAACTGCGCCAAGACCTTGACCAGTTCGTTATTTGGATTCGGCGCCCGGCCGCCCCAGTTGCCCGAATGCAAATCCTGATTGGGCCCGTGCAGCCGAACCTCGGTGTAGGCAAGCCCGCGCATGCCGTAGGTGATGGCTGGCTGCGTCGCCGATGGCATTCCCGTGTCGCTGATGAGAGCGATGTCCGCTTTTTTCAGATCCGCGGCGTTGTCCAAGAGGAACTGTTCGAGATTGACGGAGCCTGACTCTTCCTCTCCCTCGATGAGGATCGTCATTCTTATCGGCACTTCCCCTGCTGCGGTTTTCCAGGCGCGGAGCGCTTCGATGAACGTCATCACCTGCCCTTTGTCATCAGCGGACCCACGCGCAACGAGGCGCTCGCCGGAACCGCCCGGCTCAGCTTTGAGACGCACCGGCTCAAAGGGCGGGCTCTCCCACAAATCAAGCGGGTCAGCAGGCTGCACGTCGTAATGACCATAAAAGAGAACGTGAGGACCGGCGTAGTCAGCCGATCCCGCGTGCTGCGCCCAGACAATCGGGGCCCCGCGTTTGTCCGGCGTCCCCGTCTCGCGGAGCTGCGCGTCGATGCCCGCCTCATTGAGACGATCGACGCACCACTGTGCTGCGTCGCGTGTGTCCTGCTTATGAGCGGGGTCCGTCCCGACGCTGGGGATCGAGAGCCAGTCGATCATCTGTGCAATCCCAGCCTCTTCGTGATCCGTCAGAGCAGCCATCACCGCGTCAATCTTCGACATTGCAAACTCCATTGATTTCAAAGGGAAGCGAATCGTTGTC
>CAYMQF010000040.1:2948-4902 GCA_964392425.1 uncultured Phycisphaeraceae bacterium | reverse complement strand
GGGCCAGGAGCAGGGCCAGATCGGTCGCATCGACCACTCCGTCACCGTTTAGATCGGCGCCGATGTCCCCTGTGCCCCACTGTGCGAGAAGTATCAACAGATCCGCTGCATCGACTACCCCATCACCGTTGAGATCAGGATTGGGCGCGTTGGCAATGGATTGGTTGAGGTTGACAGAGACGTTGTCGCTGCCCGAGTTGGCAACGGCAAAGTCGGGGGCGCCGTCACTGTCGAAGTCGTCGATCACAATGGAGAACGGAAAGGAACCCATCGGGAATCGAACCTGTGCAGCAAAGGTTCCATCGCCAATGCCGAGGAGAATGGAGACGTCGTGACTGGACTGGTTCACCGCGGCGAGGTCGGGGATCCCATCGCCGTCGAAGTCGCTGCTCGCAATGGACCGCGGACCGTCGCCCACTGGAAATAGAACCTGCCCAGCAAAGGTTCCATCGCCATTGCCAAGGAGAATGGAGACGTCGTTGCTGCCCGCGTTTGTCACAGCGAGGTCGAGGGCGCCGTCGCCGTCGAGGTCGACGATCGCGATGAACTCCGGCCTGTCGCCCGTCGCGAATCGGACCAGCGCCGCGAAGGTTCCGTTCCCGGCGCCGATCAGGATCGAGACATCGCTGGTGGTCTCGTTTGCAACAGCGAGGTCGAGGATCCCATCGCCGTCGAGATCGACGATCGTGACAAATTCCGGCCTGTTGCCCACCGGGATCCGGACCTCAGCAGCGAAGGTTCCGTCGCCATTGCCCATGAGGATCGAGACGTCGAGGCTGAACAAGTTCGACACGGCAAGGTCGGGAGCGCCGTCGCCGTTGAGGTCGCCCATCGCTATGGAGAACGTCCCGACACCCGTTGAAAATCGGGTCTGTGATGCGAAGGTTCCATCGCCGTTGCCCAGGAGAATGGAGACATCGTTGCTGGTTAAGTTCGCTACGGCGAGGTCGGGGACGTTGTCTCCATTGAGGTCGCCGATCGCGATGGTCTGCGGCCTGACGCCCGCCAAGTATCGGGTCTGCGATGCGAAGGTTCCATCGCCGATGCCGAGGAGAATGGAGATGTCTTGACTGGTGAAGTTTGCCGTGGCGAGATCGGTGATTCCGTCACCATCGAGGTCGCCCATCGCGATGAAGATCGGCGCGGCGCCCACCGGAAATGTCTGCCCCGAAAACGCCAGCCCACTCCCCGCGTTGGCCACCTGCGGCGAGGCAACGAGGGCCGCCAGGGTGACGACGACAAGACCGTGCATGAGCGAGAAAAACCTGTTGAGTGTGTGTGTTCCAGTGTGCATGTGCCCCTCCAAAAAACTTGCACATCGACACGCAGCCCAACACAGCGCGGCAAGACGATGGCAATCACCATGCAAGATGTTCCATGCATCCAACTTGTGACAAAAACGATTAGCTTGTCCACTATACAGAAAAGAACACAGAGAACCGCAACAATCCAACAATTTTTCGAGGGTGGCAATATAATTTGCGGTACGGCGCAGTATTTCGTCACTCAGCGGCCCTGAGGTCCATCGTTTTCGGTCGGGGATCTGATCCAACGACGTTTCTAAAATGGTCTATCGTCAGTGGTGAACTGCCATGAACTCAACAGGCTCACAGGAACTTGCCCGCTGGATCTCGCTGCTCAATGCGACGGCTGATCGCTGTGAGAGCCCGGCGCCTCCTGCGCTGGCGCGATGGTTTCTCGCTTCGCGGGAAATAGCGGATCTGCCGGAATCGCCTCCCTGCCACCTCGATGAAATCCTTTGGCATGCGCTTGCTGCTGGTCAACCGCCGCCTGCTGAGACGATTGAATCGCTCAAGATCGACTCAGCCGAACCCGGGCCGTTGGCAGCGATGACCGCGGAAGACACGATCGAAGTGTGGACGGAGCGCGAGCTGTCGAGCGTGCACGCGTTGTGGGGATTAGCTCATCAGCACAGCCAGCCGGACTGGCTCGC
>CAYMQF010000040.1:1335-2848 GCA_964392425.1 uncultured Phycisphaeraceae bacterium | reverse complement strand
GTGCTCATGATCGCTCCTGTTCCAGTCGTCGGCGTCTGGCCAATCGGCTGTGAATGTGTATTGAAGCCTCACCCAGCGAAAAGGTCAATAGAGGACGTAGGCTCGTGCTCCATATCTGGGCAAAATAGCAGGGCGAAATGGCTGAGAAAAATCGCTCATTCCCCCCGCCGAATCGGCGATCGCTCCGCAGCGTCCACCACATTGTTCAGCAGCATCGCGACGGTGACGGGCCCTACGCCACCTGGCACGGGGGTGATCCAGCCAGCCACCTTGCTCACCTCCTCAAAGGCGACATCGCCGACCGTCCTCATAACTCCCGCAGAGTCCGCGACGCGCGACGTGCCGACATCGACCACGATCGCACCGGGCTTGACCATGGACGCCTTGATCAGCCCCGGCACGCCCGCTGCAGCGACGAGCACATCAGCCCGCCGGGTCAGCTCGGGCAAGTCCGCGGTGTATTTGTTCGCTGAGACGACCGTCGCATCGTGCTTCATCAACAGCACCGCGATCGGCTTGCCGACGATATTCGAGGCTCCGACGATGACGCACGTTTTGCCTCGCAGTTCGACGCCGGTAGATTCGATCATGGTGCGCACCGCGATCGCTGTGCAAGGCGCCAAGGAAGACCTGCCATACACAATGTTGCCGATGTTGGCGGGGTTGACGCCTTCGACATCTTTGCTGGGACGGATGAGCCGTTGGATGCGGTAGGGGTCGACTCCATCGGGCAACGGCATGTGGACCATCACGCCCGTCACGCCGTCGTCGGTGTTGAGCAGCAGCACACGCCCCGCGATGTCGTCGTAGCTCGCGTCAGCAGGAAGGCGGTGCAGGTGGTAATCGATGCCGACTTTCGCGCACGCCTGCCCCTGGTGATCCGCGTAGACGGCTGCTGCGGAATCCTCTCCCGCTGCGAGAATCGCGTCGAGGCAGACGCCACCACCCTGTGCGCGGATCGCCTGGACCCGCTGGGCGATTTGCTCGCGGACACCCGCTGCGATGGACCGGCCGTCGAGCAGCTTTGCTGTAGTTGAGGTCGCCATGGAGTTTACGATACACGAGTCGCAGGCTTTGGCGCAGGTTGGGCGCGAGCCGGGCGCGAAACGGGAGTTTGTGGGATAGTGGGCGCGACCATGGACGACGCATCGCACATCGCTGAGCTTCGGCAGTTGCTCCACCGGGCCAACCGGGCGTACTACGCGCAGGCGGCGCCCATCATGTCCGACCACGAGTACGACGTGCGACTGGCTGAACTTGCAGAACTCGAACAAAAACACCCCGAACTCGACGACCCCAACAGCCCCACACAGCGGGTCGGCGGGGAGATCACCGGCGGCTTCTCCGCTGCTCGCCATGCGATCCCCATGCTCAGTATCGACAACACCTACAGCGAAAAGGAAGTCCGGGCGTGGGGAGAACGAGTCGCCAAGGGGCTGGATCGGTCGGCGCCTCCTGCTCTCATCGCGGATCCCAAAATCGACGGCGTGGCACTCTCCCTCCGCTACGAAAA
>CAYMQF010000040.1:0-1235 GCA_964392425.1 uncultured Phycisphaeraceae bacterium | reverse complement strand
CGGGCGTCGCTCTTCAACTTTGGGGAAATCCGCCGAAAAGACCTGCGCATCGGCGACACCGTCATCGTGGAAAAGGCCGGCGAGATCATCCCTCAGGTCATCGAAGTCGTGAAAGAGAAGCGCCCGAAGAATGCAAAGAAGATCCAGGCGCCAACGCATTGCCCCGCGTGCAAAGCGCCCGTCGAGATTGAGCCAGCCGAGCTTGAAGAACAGAGCGAATATGAATCGCCTCAAGAGACGGCCCGTCTGTGCGTCAATCCGGAATGCCCCGCGCAGATTCGCGAAAAACTTATCTGGTTTGCGGGGCGCGGGCGCATGGACATCGATGGGCTGGGCGAAAAAACGGTCGACCAGATTCGCAATGACTCAGACATCCCACTCGAACGCTTCGCAGATATTTTCAGTTTGAAAGAACACAAGGAAGAACTCCTCGCGTTGGATCGCATGGGCGAAACGAAAGTCGCCAATCTGCTCGCTGCGATCGAAAAGGCGAAGAAGCGAGGGATGGCGCGACTGCTCAGCGCGATGGGGATCCGCCACGTCGGCGATGCGACGGCCCGCGCGCTTGCGCGAATGTTCCCTGACATCGACGCGCTGCTTGCGGCGACGGAACCTTTGCTTCGCCCCAAGACGCTCAAAAAAGACGAAGCGATTTCCCTCGGCTTTCCGGAAGATCCCAAAGATCGACCGTCGACTCATCTTGGCAAAGACACGGCGCCTGCTGTCCACGCCTACCTCCACAGCGAACAGGCGCAGCAAACATTCAACGCGCTTCGAGATGCAGGAGTGGACCTGTCGTCACACGAATACACCGCTGAGCAAGCAGATTCCGAACGGTCGCCGCTGGCAGGAAAGACGATCGTCATCACCGGCGGACTCGAACATTTCACTCGCCCCGAACTCACCGATCTTCTCGAACAGCTCGGCGCCAGCGTTTCAACGTCCGTCTCGAAAAACACCGACCTGCTCATTGCAGGCGACAAGCCTGGCTCCAAACACACCAAAGCGGTTGAACTCGGCGTCGAAATCTGGGACGAAGCAAAGCTGATCGACCAACTCAAATCGGCCCAGCCTGACGATTCGCCTGAACCGGGGCTCTTCGATCGCCGATAACGCATTCGTGCGCACTTGCCGCGCCGAACGTGGGGATTGATGCAGAACATCGAGTTCAAAGCTGAGCTTCGTGATCGTGAACTTGCAGAGGCGATCCTGCTGCGCACGGGAGGCGTGCGCGT
>CAYMQF010000039.1:0-19203 GCA_964392425.1 uncultured Phycisphaeraceae bacterium | reverse complement strand
CGGGCGAGCCTTGGGAGGGGATGGGCGCGAGGTTCGCTGTTGGTGCTGAGATGCTGCTCGGCGCGGGGAGCCTGCCCGCGGGGCAGATCGGGGAGCGCTGGCGCGAGGTCTGGGCGTCTGGGCTTGGGGTCTTGCTGCTCGTCTGGCTGGTGCTGGGTTTGCAGCGGCTCGCCGACGCGGACTGGGCGCGGATCGGGTAGCCCGGCTTTGGGGTCGGCTGGCGCGAGGCTGGGCAGCGGGACGGGGCGCTGTGCGCTTGGGGGCAGCAGCACGGGAGGGGGCATTGCTCGATTGTGCAGCACGGCGTCTGCTGGAGGGTTGCTCGCCAGCTGCGATGGTGGTCAATGGCAGACCACCCATCAGAAACAGGGCGCAAACGGCTGTGAGGAGTGCAGTTCGAGTCTTTTTTCGAGTCTTTGATTGTTTCATTGGACGCCTCCTTACGAGCCAGTGGGCCGATCATGCCGTCGGCGTTTCGGCGGTCGACTGCCCGGACTGGACGGAGGTCAAACTCTCAATCAGGCGGGCGAGCCCTGCCAATAAGTGGTACCGGTGAGAAGGCTTGAGGTTGACCCGAACAGCGGAAAAAGCAGTGGCGTGCGTGTCTCCGATGGGGGGAGAGCGGGCGCCAGACGCTCGGAGTGTGGATCTTTTCGGCAGAGCCAGAGTAAAAAAACACCAAAAAAATAGGAAAATTTGATACGGTCGGGTTGTGCGCCGTCGCGTTTGCGAGTACAAAAATGCAAAATAACAGCGATTTGGACGGGAGCTCCGAGTGAAAGATCCCGTGCCGATCGCCTGACCCCGTGTCATGGAGGCTCCGATGGCAAAGAAGAAACGGAAGACAACGACCCGTACCGCAACGCGCAAACCTTCTCGCAAGAAGGCAACCCGCTCCACCACCACGCGCAAGAAGGCAACGACGACGACGATGAAGAAGCCGAAGATTGAAGCTGCCGATACGCCGCGCACCAAGGGACAAGTGTTCCGGGAGATCGCGGTTCAGACGGACATCCCCCGCGCCAAAGTCGTCGAAGTGTTCGACGTGCTCGGCCAGATGATCGAGAAGGATCTCGGCAAGCGTGGCCCCGGCGTGTTCAACTTTGCTGGCTTGATGAAAGTCACGCTCAAGCGCAAGCCCGCCACTCGTGCGCGCAAGGGAATCAATCCCTTCACCGGCGAAGAGATGATGTTCAAAGCGAAGCCCGCTAGCAACGTTGTCAAAGTGCGTCCGCTCAAGGCGCTCAAGGACCTGGCGCCCAAGCGCTGATCGCATCTGTTCTGTTGAAATAGAGAACAACCGACGGGCCGAGAATTTTCTCGGTCCGTTTTTTTGCGCGCTGGGTGCGTGTTTGTTTGTTCAGATCAGTTGTTGACGCGGCGTGAGTTCGCTCGTCTGGAGCGGCGATTGGTCGGAGTCTGGGTGGTTGGCGAAACAGATGGCGGTGCAAAGGAGATGCCTTCTCCGTTTGCCTGTTTCCAAAGCTTCATCACATGGGCGCCCAGATTGTCTGCGTAGACCCACGGAATGAAGCCTCGCTGAAACGCGTTTAGCAGTTCAAGATCCGTGGGCGTTTCCTTGGGCCCGCCGCGAAAGCCGAGGAACACTTCGGTGGTTTTTGGATCCACGCGCCAGGTTTCATCGGGATCAAATTGTCGGAAGTAGCTCAGGAGCGCCATCCAAGGCATGGACCGGAGGTAGCGTTCGTCCAGCTTGCCGTTGTATTTGGGCAAGACGATGGGGACGGCTTCTCCGCCTGCATGGATTCCTTTTTTCGCGAGCCATTGAGAGAGCTGCACCGCTTGATCTCGCCGGGCAAAGGTGCTCGTGTAGTCCCACCAGATTTCGGTGAAGCCAGCTTGCTCGATCCATGGCGCCATGATGTCGTACATCGCCTGGCGATCGTTGGTGTCGTCGAACTTTGGAATCTTGTGTCCGACGTAATCGACGTCCTTCGGCTCGGGGTCGATATCAAACCCTGCGTAGTAGCCGAGCGTGACGCCGGGATGATCGGCGATCCACTGTGGAAAGAATACCGCGAGTCGGGCGCGGCGTGCGGGCGACATCGGCAGCCAGTGCGAAGCGCTCATGATGACGCGCCGTTTTGTTTTGGGATCGATCGATCGGTCAACGCCGGACGGGAGGATCAGCACGAAACGCCTGAACCCGTCGCGGTAGCCCAGGTCGAGTCTGCTTTTGAGCCAGGCGATCGCAGTGTCATCATCACTGGCCCACCGTGCCTGTCGGCCGTTCGGGTCAGCGAGATTCCCATTGAACGTGTTGATCGCTTTGACGGGTCGTCGATCGATGACGAACCCTTTTCGTGAAGTTCGTTCGACGACGCTGTCGGTCGCTGTTGTCTGAGTCTGCTGCGGGGCCTGCGTGATGACTCGACTGCGCGTCGACGCTCGCCGAGGAGCTTCACCCCAGGCGGTGCACGCGGTCAGCGCCAAGAGCGACAACATGATGGCCGATCGAATCGGTACGCGCCGGATTGGTGTGGTGGTGTGGATCATTGTGGGTGTCTCCGCGGGAATACTAGCTGTCAGAGGGTCTTCGATGAACGATGTGCTGCGACAGAGCGACGGGTGGCGATGTCAAACAGATTTCGACGATATTAGCCCGCTGCGCCAATCGACAATCATTCTCTGATCCAAAGGGTGGTTTTTGGTCGGCGCCATGGTTCGACACGGTGGGATCGGCACAGCCCGCAGACCGATAGAAAGATCAACCCCAATCGGCGAGGACATTGGCCAAGTCAATGGAGTTGATGACGCCGTCGGAGTTGAGATCGGCGGCGCATCCAGCGCAAGACCCCCAGTTGGCCAGCACGGTTGCGAGGTCGATGGAGTCGACTACGCCGTCCCCGTTGAGGTCGGCTGGCCGGAATGTGCTGATCACGGTGGCGTCTGCGGTGTCAACCGCTCCGTCATAGTTGATGTCGTACAGGCTGAAATTGGGGCCGAAGTTGGTCAGAGAGACAACGCCGTTGACTATGCCGTCGGCGTCTTGAGGCCCGCCGTCCAGTGTGTTGAGAGCAGAGGTGAGTGCGGTTTCGTCAGCGGAGTTGATGACGCCGTCCTGATTCATATCTGCAAAACGCCACGCATAGCCGACATCCGTCCAGACGTAGAGCGCCGATTGTTTTGTGGAGTATGCAGTGCCCACAATCCCGGTGGCGGTCCACTGGGTGGGATTGAGATATTGCGTGATTTCTTGTTCGATCGCAGCTACATTCGGGAAGCTTGAGCTGATCCAGTCCTGTGCGAGCACAATGACGACGGGGTCGCTGAAGATCGGGCCGCAACAGCCGCTGGAGGTGAGAACAATGTCTCGGAGCATCTCGGCGATGCTGGTGTGATTGATGAGCAGGTTGTCGAGAGGCTGGACGGGTTGTCCGGTGAGGTCGGCGGCGCCTTGCGCGTTGAGCGCGTAGACAAGGGTGACAGTGGTCGTGTCGCTTGAGACATCGTGGACGAAACGCAGATTGACGTCGGGGTCGTATAAACCGAAGTCGCTGCCGCCAAAAACACCGCTGAATGGAGCGATCGAGACGAACCGTTCGAGGAATCGGCCTCGCACGATCATCGTTTCTCCCGCGTCAAACAGGCCGTCGCCATTGCCGGTTTCCGAGACCAGCGCGGGTGTGAAGCATCCACAGAGGATCAACGTGAGTTCGGCGCCGGACCGTTCAAATTGGGGGCCTGAAAAAAAGAAGCCGTCGTAGTCAAACGCAGATTTCGCAGCGCGGTCCCCGATCGTTCCCGTTGGCATGCCCCCGAACCGCGCGGCGTTGGCGAGGTATCGGAACTTGGCGACGCTCTCGAGTTCGCCCCCGGAGTTGTCAACGCGGTCGAGGTTGAACTCGAAAAAGCCGTAGACCGGTCGATTTCCAAACATATAGGGATCGAACGGCGAGGCGCCCAGCGCCAATGGGCCTGGCGGGTTGATCAAGCCGGTCAGCACGACGTCGAAACGCACGAGGTTGGCGGTTGCGGGATCGACTGCCTGCCCGGTGTATGGATCGTTGACGGGGTCGGTCGCTTGCCAGGCGGTGACCGTAAGCGATCGAATATCAGGGAGCGCCAAGTTGTTGAACTGGCCGGCTCCGACAACTCCCGTCTCACGGATTTTTTCGTCGCCTTGCGGGTCGTTCCATTGCTTGGAATTGGGCGGCGCCCCCACCACAGTGTTGCAGTGCATGAACAGAGCCAGGATGCAGGCGCCAACAGGCAGTCTCATTTGGCCAACTCCTCAGCGAACGATTCGAGCCCACTTCGTTCAATGCGATATCGGAAGCTGCTCCGGTTCATCCCAGCCAATCTTGCTGCTTTGGAGATATTCCCTCGCGCCTGGACCAATGCCTGCCTGATGAGTTCTTGCTCAACGGTCTCGAGGGTGTGGCCCCCCGATTGAAAATCAAAGATAAGTCCGCTTTGGACGGCGCCGTTGCTTGGGGGCTTGGGTGTGCTCGGGGAGGGCGAGCCGGCGCGATCCAGACCAAGGTCCGCAGTGGTGATGGTCTTCTCCTCGCAGAGCATGACCGCGCGCTGGATGACGTTGATCAGTTCGCGGACGTTCCCGGGCCAGTGGTGGGATTGGAGCGCGGTCAGAGCAGCTTTGTCGAAGCGCAGCCCCGGCCGGGCAAATTCCTGCGAGACGCGTTCGAGGAGAGATTGGGCGAGAAGCACCAGATCTCCTTCGCGCTCGCGCAGCGTCGGGATGGTGATCGTGAACGCGCTGAGCCGGTAATACAAATCTCGCCGGAATCGGCCGGTTTCGATCTGCTGGGCTAACTCTTGATTGGTCGCAGCGATGACGCGTGCTCGCACATGGCGAACCTTGGACCCACCGACTCGGCGGAAGGCGCCTTCCTCGAGAACAAGCAACAGCTTGGCTTGCAGCTCGAGAGACATCTCTCCGATTTCATCGAGGAAGATGGTGCCACCCTCAGCAAGTTCAAAGAGACCTGCACGGGCTGACTTGGCGTCGGTGAAGGCGCCGCGTTCGTGGCCGAACAGTTCGCTCTCGACGAGCGCGGGCGGAAGGGCGGAACAGTTCACATGGACAAACGGCGCCGAGGCTTCAGCTTTGGGTTTGCCGGGGCGTTCCGATGATTGCAGCTGTTCGTGATGATCGTGAATATGCTTTGCCAGCAGCCCTTTGCCAACGCCGGTTTCGCCGAGCAGGAGGATGGTGGTGAGCTGGCGGGCGGCGGTGTCCCCAGCAGCAGCGACAGGGATCTCAGCGAAGCGCTCAGCGATGTTCAACGTGTCGAGCCAAGCCTGGCTTTCACCAATCATTCGGCGTGAGTCGCTTCGGTGCTGCTCCATCCGCTCGTACAGCGCAAGGCGTGACCGGACACGGCGTTGTTCGAGCGCTCGATCCACGATGAGCTGAAGTTCTTCGAGCGAGATGGGTTTTTGGAGAAAGTCGTTGGCGCCAAGCTTCATCGCTTCGACGGCGTTTTCCACGGTGCCATATGCGGTGAGGACGATGATCACTCCCTCATAGCCGTCTGCGCGCAGTCGTTTGACGAGATCGACGCCGTTGTCGCCGTCCAGATTGACATCGGTGAGGATGAGGTCGAACTCGGTGTCGCGGGTGAGATTCCATGCGTCCGCAGCGCTGGCAGCCTCAGCGACGTGATGACCCGCCCGACTCAGGCTTCGGACGATGGAAAACCGCAGGTTCTCTTCATCTTCGATGGTGAGAATTTTCGCCACTGAACGCACCATTCTTCTTCTGTTCGGCGGGATCGACCTCTGCCCCTACTGTAGGCGGCACGATGGGAAGCAAGACAACAAATGAGGCTCCCGGAGCCTTATCCGACGTATTTTGAACAAATTCCGAAGTTTTCACATAGATCTGACCGTGATGACCACGAACCACCTGTCTTGCAGCAGCAAGCCCGATGCCATGCCCGCTCGGTTTGGTGGTGAAATTGGCTGTAAAAACTTTTTTTACCAGATCAGCGGGAACGCCGGGCCCTTCGTCGTCAATCTGGATGCGCCAATCTTGGCTGTCGCCGGGTTGGTCAGCGGTGATCCGAACGTGTCCCGCTGGGGGTGATACTTCCACCGCGTTGGAGATGATCGCCACGAGCGCCTGTTCGAGATGGCGCGGATCGTAGACGGCGGACACCGGGGCATCGTTGCAGTTCAGATCAAGCTCGACACCGCTGGACTGCGCCATCGCGCGCTGCGCATCGACGACACTGGCGAGCCACGGCTGGACTTCTTTTTGGATCGGCTCAATGCGCAGGGGAGTGGTGCTCTCAAGCAACTCAGACAGCCACAGCTCGAAGCGATCCACCGTCATGATGATGCGGTCCTGCGTGGCGCGAAGGTCGCTGTCCGGATCCAACTCGGCTCGGGCGACTTCAGCGAGTCCGCGGATGCCAGCCAGTGGATTGCGGAGATTGTGAGTGAGCCGACGAACCATCTCGCCCGTCGCAGCCAGGCGTTCGCGCTCGACCCGCTCCTGCTGCATGGTTCCCACGAGCGACGCCATTTCGTTGATTTCGTTGCTCAGTTGAGCGAACTCATCTTTGCCTTCCAGCGCGATGCGGTGTTCGTAATCCCCGGCGCCGATGCGCTCCGCAGCGACTCTCAAACCTTCGATTGGCCGAAGGATCCATCGGCGAACAAGAATCAGACCCAGAGAGCAGGTCATCAGGGCGATCGCAAAGGCGAGCGCAAGAACAACAAAGAGGTTGCCGCGAATGACTTCCCCGTGCGCGATTGCGCGCTGCGCATCATCGAGAGAACGATTGATCACGCGGTTGATGAGGATGGCGTGTTGGTCGATGGCCCGGCGAATCTCCTTAATCGCGTTCGGCTCATCGGGGGAAGAACGAATCTGCTCTGCGATCAGGTTGAGACGTTGTTCGAGAGTTCGCGTGACACCGATGCCGAGCTGATCCACTTCTTCCGCATTGGAGGTGAGGTCAGCGAGTTCGTTTTCGATGTCGTCAGCGATCAGAAAGAGCATGTTCGCCCGACTTTCCGTGCTGGCGATCTCCTCTGCGGTGAGCGTCGCATTTGCGGATTCAAGCAGCAATTTCAGTGAATTCAGCCTGTTGAGCGCGGTCGAGGTTGCTTGAAAAGGGTCTGCAAGTTCCTTTTGAAAAAGGGAGACGGACCACAGCGAGGCGCTCAAGCTCACCAGCAAGCTGAGGCCGATCAGCCCGAGCAAGATGGCGAACTTACGCTGGATTGACATGGCGATCAGGTATGGTTCGAGTCACCGGGGGACGAAACTCCAGAGCCAATGTGTTTCGCTGAGCGGATCGCGCGTCGAGCGAACGGATCCATCAACGAATGCGACATTCATGGCGCCGTTGTGCCGACGCGCCGGACTCCAGGCGCGGTCGTTGGCGTAGAGATACAAGCTGTCCATCGCGGGGGCGCTGAACTGGGGAGTGAGGTTGCCGCTTGCGAGAGACGCCGCCCCGTCCACATCCCAGGCGAGCGGAACATCAGGATATTGAAGGATTTCAGAAGACATATAGACAAGATTGGCGCTCACTCCGAACGGGCCGTTGACTTCGGCGCGGTGGAGCCTGCTGTTGAATCCGAAAGAAATATTTTGCGGCGGCATGAGCGACGCGGTGCTGGTGCAGGGCGTGTCGCGCCGGAGCGTCAGGGCGCCAGCCACTTCCGGGCAGCGAAGATGATCCGACGAATCGCTCGGCTCGAGCGTCACCGAGGAAGCGTTGCCGAACGCCCAGAACTCATCGAGCCCGTATTCACTTTCCTGAAACGTGGAAATCCGGAATCGGCCGTTGAACTGTTTGTCGTCGCCGCGTGGCCCGTGCATCGTGGGGTCTGCAAAGAGGGTGAAGTCAAAGGCGATGCCTCGGAGCCTGGTCTGGCATTTGAACCCACGCGCTGAGCTGATCGTTCTTCGCAAGGCAGGCCCGAGAAGGGACATCAAAATGGCGATGATGCCAAATGTGACGATGAGCTCGACGAGTGTGAATCCGCGTCGGTGATGTCGGGTGGGATGTTGGCGTCGTGAACTCAGGTCGGTCGGCGGACGCCCGAAAGAGTGCTGCCTGATTATGGCTCGACGCCTGCGCAAAGCACAGTCCTCCCGAAAGGGAATGATGCCTCGACTCTGAACCCCGGTCGATCCCGGAGCGCGCAGAGCGGACAACCAGTTCCCTAACTCACCTCTAAGGATAATCGATATTTGGACCAAGAGGGGATTGGATGTGGTGAAAGATTTCACCGGACGGTGCAAAAGCAGCACACAGCAGCCCTGCAGGAGAGTTGAAATAAGCCAAGAAACGAGCTTTTCAGCCCTTTCCGCACCGTAGGCAAGGAGCGTCTGAAAAAAACTCATCTCTGGCGCCATTTTTGCATATTCCTCTCTGTCGCTTCGGTTTTGGTCCGGTGTTCGGGCCGGGGAGCGGACAGACGAGAGCCTTGGACGATCGCGGAAAAGGCTCGAATCTCCAGATGACCTTGGCTGACTGACGGTGTTCACGATGCGCACAAGGAATATGTTTCAATTCGGCAAGAGAATCTGGTTTGAAAATGAGAAAGAGATTGTGTCGGCTGGATGGAGGGGAAGGGGGATCGCGATAGCGCCCAACCTCTTATGTGTTCGAAGATTGCCATGGGTTTCGGCCCTCGCCGGTTGAGAGAGACGGCGGGGAGGTTCGCAGAATCCACCTGTGAATGACACCCCGACAACCCACCCCGCGAGTGCGCGAGATCGGCCCATATGTTTGGCCGAACGGCAATCCGAGAGATGAGGTCAACGCTGTCCTCCTCGCACGCGGCGCGTGTCAATATAGCCCCGTCACGCGCTGTGGCGACAGGGTCGGGAGAATCCCCGGCCCTGTTCTTTTTTTGTCGAGAACATTTCTGTTTGTCAGGAACGTTGCACTGCCGCAGCTTGCTTGGAAGTCGCATCTTGGGAAGATGAAGCCTTCGTGAAGCGAGCGCGCAAGATATTCAACAACGTGGCCGGCTCAAGGTGATTGCTCGGCGGGCGGAAATAGACTTCCGAGCGGGCGCCCGCCTTCTTGGGGGGAAGCACACGAACACTCCCCTTGGCGCGCGATAGCGCATCACGAACCCTGTCAGGCGCATCACAGAAAAAGACAACATCGGGGCCGTCCGTTTTGAGCGAGCGAACGCTGAGCGATTGCGCCAACAGGCGAAGCTCTGCAAGCTGCATGAGTCGATCCGTTGCTTTGGGAAGTTTGCCGTACGCTTGTTCGACATCGCGCTGGACTTTATTGAGTTCGTCGATGGTGCCAGCCGCCGCCAGTCGTCGGTACGCTTCGAGTCGGCGTTTGACCGACGGGATGTACGCAGCGGGGATAACGCCTGACACGCCGATGCGCACCACCGTCTCAAGCTGTGCAACCTGAGGTTCCCGAGCGCCCTCGCTGCGCAGCCGTTTGACTTCCTGTTCCAGGAGTCGGCAGTACATCTCGTAGCCGACCGATGCGATGTGCCCCGACTGCTCAGCGCCGAGGATGGACCCCGCCCCGCGGATTTCGAGGTCGCGCATTGCGATTTTGAAACCAGCGCCAAGCATGCTGAACTCTTCGATCGCTTGCAGCCGACGCTTGGCGATGGGCGTGATCGTGCGCGATTCGGGGAGCAGCAAATAGCAATACGCCCGGTGTTTATAGCGTCCGACGCGTCCGCGAAGCTGGTGCAGGTCGGCGAGCCCGAACCGGTCTGCGTCGGTGATAATCATCGTGTTGGCCGTCGGGATATCGACTCCCGATTCGATGATTGTCGTGCACACGAGGATGTCCGCCTGCCGGCGCACGAAGCGCAGCATCACTTGTTCAAGCTCTTTGGTTGGCATTTGTCCGTGCCCGACGAGGATGCGGGCGCCGGGCGCGAGCGTGCGGATCTCGTCAGCGACCCGATTGATGCTGCGCACGCGATTGTGCACGACAAACGCCTGCCCGTCGCGGGAGAGTTCGCGCGCGAGCGCTCTCTTGATGCGCTCCCGGCTGAACGGGATGACCTCCGTCACTACGCTTCGGCGGTCCATCGGCGCCGTCGCCAGCGAACTGATGTCGCGCAATCCCAAGAGCGACAAATGCAGCGTTCGCGGGATCGGCGTCGCGCTCAGCGTCAGCACATCGACCATCATGCGAAGTGAGAGAAGCGCTTGTTTGTGCTCGACGCCAAAGCGTTGTTCCTCATCGACGACGACGACTCCGAGATCGGCGAACTGCACATCCTTGGAAAGAAGTCGATGCGTGCCGATGATGATGTCCACACGACCAGCCGCCAGCTCAGCAAGCACCTTCTTCTGTTCCCCAGCGCTCTTGAACCGAGACAGCGATTCAACACGGAAGGGATAATCAGCCAGCCGTTCGCGGAAGGTGCGTTCGTGTTGTTCTGCAAGGATGGTGGTCGGCACAAGAATCGCGACTTGTTTTCCAAACTCAGCCGTCTTGAACGCAGCACGGATCGCAAGCTCCGTCTTGCCGTACCCGACATCGCCGCACAACAGCCGATCCATCGGGCGGGGCGACTCCATGTCGCGTTTGATCTCGCTCATCGCAGCGAGCTGATCCTCGGTTTCAGTGTAGGGAAACTCCGCTTCAAACTCCTGTTGCCAGGGGGTGTCCGCGGGGTGGCGCAGGCCGGGCAATGAAGCGCGTGCCGCCTGTATACGCAGCATTTCAGAGGCAAGATCGCGGACCGCCTCGGAGACTTTGTCCTTCTGAGATTTCCACCGCTTGGAGCCGAGCGTTGAAAGTTTGGGCTTGCCGTGAAAGCCGCCGACGTAGCGCTGCACTTTGTCGATCTGGTCGATCGGGACGTGCAGCGTCGTGCGCTTGGCAAATTCGAGCGTGAGAAATTCTTCTTCGCCAGCGTCGGAGTCGCGCCGTTTCATCATGTTGAGCGAGACAAATCGGCAGACGCCATGATCGCTGTGGACCGCGTAATCGCCAGGCTCAAGGTCAAGAAAAATATCGAACGACCGCCCCGTGCGGATGCGCCCCGTCGCCCGGCGAGCTTGGTAGCGATGCATGAGCTCGTGATGGGGAACGATCGCCAGACGATGATGCTCTGTTGTGTCTGCGCCGGTGTCTGATTCAATATTCTCGCGCCACAGGAAACCTCGGTGGACATATTGGATTCGTACGTCGATCGGCGCGCGCGGCGCGATCTCCGCGAGCAGCTCGCCCAGTCGGTCCGCCTCCCCTTTGTTCTGGCAATACACAATGGTCGGCCCAGCGAGGGACAAATCGCCCAGCTCAGCGATCGCCTCCCGTGTAGTCTGTGAAAAATCAGGAAGTGTCGCTGCTGATAGGCGAAACACACTTTCCGGGCTCGCCGTCGGCGTCGCATATCGGCTGACTTCGCACACTCCTGCAATATCACTTTGCAGACGTTTGAGCATGTCGGGAGGCGCCAGCACGCCGTCGTCCCCAATGATGCGCTCGTAATACCCGCGCGCCTGTTCGACAATCTCGATCGGCTCGTGCATCACCGCGAGCCACCCTTGGCGCAAGAGGCTCGTCACGCATACACCCGCAGATTCGCTGCGCATCGCCTCGGCGCTGACACCGACCAGATCAGCACTGTCGAGCGCGCGGTCCGAGCCCATCGTGTCCGGGTCGATTTCGCAGATGGCGTCGACCTCATCGCCGAAGAAATCGATACGGACGGGGACGGGATCGCCCGTGATGGACGCGGGGGGAAAGACATCGATGATGCCGCCTCGCACAGCGCAGTCGCCCACTTCCTCAACACTGTCGACGCGGCGATAGCCCGCATTGTCGAGCCAACGGAGAAGATCTCCCGGATCGAGCGTGTCCCCTTTGGTGACGGTGCGCATGGAGTCTTTGATGGTGTCCGCAGCGGGGAGAAGCTGCATAAGCGCGTGGACCGGCGCGATCAGAACTTCAGGTGGCGCCGAGCTGAACGTTTGCGACACGCGCAGCCTTTCAGCAAAGAGATCAAGGCTGACGTGTGATTCGCCCGGTGACATCTCCAGCGCGGGCAGCCGAAGCGCTGTCACGCCTGCTGCGGTCAGTTCGTCAGCGGCTTCATCCGCTTCGTCAGGGTGGGCGACAACGAGCAGGACGGGATGTTTGGTCTGCCGGGCGATCGACGCAGCGAGAAAGGAGATCGAGCTTCCCGCAGAGCCGAGCACCGCGATCCGCTCCCCCTTGCTCAGTTCAGTTGCGAGCGCAGCGACGATCGGATCCGCCGCGAACGCAGCGAGAATCGGCTGATCGGGTTGAGTGGAACGGTCTGCGCGCATACTCAAACGCCGGCGCGGTTTCCCGCCCGGTCCTCGTGGAGAAGTTGATTCGACCTTCAGTGTAGAGGAGCGGCGTCTTACTCGACGTCTGTGGTGATGAATGGCGCCAGTTTCTTGATCGTGAGCGGGCCGATGCCTTTGACGCGATCGAGAGCCGGGATGGACCGGAAAGGGCCTTCTGTGGTACGATTTGCGACTATTTTTCCCGCAAGAGCAGGGCCGACGCCCGGGAGCAGGCGAAGCTCCGTCTCCGTCGCGTCGTTGATATTGATACGGAGCGTGACGGGGGAAGCGTCGATCCACGGGGTGGGCGCCGACCATGTTCGCACGAGCAGAGTCAATGAAACCACAGCGATCAGTATTGCCGGGAGAACGACCTCGATCCTGCGTCGACGGCTCGCGTATGCGCTCATGTCGCCGAGGCGCCGGGCGTGAGTTCCGATTGGACCAGCTCGCTGACCGGTGCGCCCGACTGGAGCCGACTGTGCAACTCGCGCAACGTTGCCAGCGACGCTCGCGGTTTACCCTGGCTGTCGATCAAGCCGCCCGCGCGCATGTCCGCATCGTTCTTGGTGTCGTAGAGCGCCTGCCAACAGACACTGGTGACGGCGGGGTGTCCCAGTGCGATCACCGCGAGATGTTTGAGCCAATCCGCCTGCGCTGCTTCGGACCAAGGCTGGCGCCAATAGCCCGGGTCCATTTCGCCGCCTCCTGTGTCCGCGAGGTCGGGCGTCTGAGCTGGAGCGCCGAGCAGCGAGATCGACAATGGACGATTGAAGACTCCAAAGCGGTCGAGAAGGTCAGCGATCGCCATCAGGTCGCGCGTTGATCTGCCCGGCGAGACATCGCCCATCAGGAGTTGAATGCCAAAGCCGTCCACTCCCGCGCCCGCTTGGGCGATAATCTCCGCATAGAGCTGGGGCGCAAGCGTTCGGCTGCTGTTCGAGCCATACTCGCCGAAGGGCTGGGCGATTTCGACGCGGATATTGGCGCGCGGGTGCAGCTTGCGCACGATCATCGCGCTGATCCGCGTCAGGTCAACCACCTGTTCGAGCGTCAGGCTGAAGTTGCCCGCGACGTGCAGCCCGCTTGCGATGATCCAATGCGAGACGGCTCGCCGATAGCGCGTGACGACCTTTTTGACATGTTCGTAGACCAGCTCGCGCAGCGTGTCGTAATCGTTCTCCCAGATGTAGAGCCAATCGGGGACGCAGCCGGGTTGAAGATCGATGAGCGGCCCCGCGATCACGGGAACCTTCGCGGAACGAACGGCCCACTCGATCCACTGATCCGTCTTCTTGAATGAATACGTTCCCTCTTCAGGCTCCAGATCGCTCCAGCGGATCGGGACGGTGATGAAATCAACACTGTCTGTCAGGAGTTTCTGCAATGGCTCAGCGACTCGCTCTGGATGAACCACAACGCCGATGGTGGGTCGCGCGCCGGTCAGTGTGGGCGCCGAGGTCTTTGCAGCTTCTTCGATGCGTTTGTCCGCGTTGGATTGAATCCTTCCTGACGCGTGACTCAGTGCGAGCAGTTCGCTCGCTTGGATCGCAAGCTGGAGCGCTTCGCGCGCTGCAAAATCCTGTTGGGGTGAGCCGCCCAACTCAGGGTCGGACTCCATGATGAGAGCCGTGGTGAATCGCGCTCGCGCCTGGTCGAAGAGGACCATCGCTGGATCGTCGTTCGGGCGGTCGAATTCGCTCCATGTTTCGAGTTTGACGAAAAAGAGCATGATCCGATGCCGGGCCAGCTCCAGACTCAGCAGATACGGCTTGTCACGGTGGGGGAGCAGCGTCGTCTGCAGCGTCAGGACGCCCAAATCGCCCGCGTCCCATTGGAGCGCCAGAGCGGTCGAGCCGGGCTCCAGAGGATCGCAGCGGATGAACCCGCCTTCAAATTTGACGGCTCCCGGAGCGACAATGTTGTCGACTCCCAGAAGGTGGGCATGGCGCAGGAACCAGTCGCTGTCAAGGCCGTTTTCGTTGAAGAGGGTGAACGTAATCATGGGGTAGTCAGTCGGTATGGAATGGCGAACTTCGCTGCGCCAGTGCTGCATTGTCGCAGCCAACGGGCGGAAGGCAACCGGCGTCAGCAAGAGAGGCTCCCGAGCCGCTACCATGAGCCCATGAAGACTATGGAAGCCGTATTCGAAACGAATCTCCCATTGCCCAATCGCCGCCAAGGCAAGGTTCGCGATGTGTACGAACTGCCCGGCAAGGAGCCTCGGCTCGTGATTGTCGCGACGGACCGCGTCTCCGCGTTCGATGTCGTCCTTCCCACGCCGATCCCCGGCAAAGGCAGGCTTCTGACGGATATTTCCGCATTCTGGCTCCGCTGGATCGAGGAGCAGGGGATCGTCCAGACGCATCTCCTATCGACGGATTATGCGGACATCCCCGGCTTGTCTGAAGATGAACAGGCGTCGGTGGCGGGTCGGTTGATGATCGGCCGAGCCTGCCAGGTCGTCCCGATCGAATGTGTCGTGCGGGGATATCTTGTTGGCTCGGGGTGGATCGAATACCAAGCGACCGGGTCGGTGTGCGGGATCGCCCTTCCCGATGGATTGGTCGAGGCGGCGAAACTGCCTGAGCCGATCTTCACGCCCGCGACCAAAGCTGAGCAGGGCGAGCATGACGAAAATATTTCCTTCGAGCGAGCTGCGGAGGTTGCTGGCGAAAAAGTGATGGCTCGGCTGCGGGACATCAGCATCGAGCTGTACAAGCGAGGCGCCGACTATGCCCTTGATAGGGGCGTCATTATCGCGGACACCAAGTTCGAGTTTGGCGTGCCGGTGGATGAGCCGGGGTCGACACCGATTCTGATTGATGAAGCGTTGACGCCTGACTCTTCGCGATTCTGGCCTGCCGAGTCGTACACGCCGGGCGCTTCTCCGCCGAGCTTTGATAAGCAGTTTGTCCGGGATTATCTGCTCGGGCTCGTGGGCAAAGGCGAGTGGGACAAGACGGACCCGGGGCCGGAACTGCCCGCCGATATCGTCACGAGCACTTTGAGCCGATATGAACAGGCGAGAACGAGGCTGTTTGGTGGCTGACCGTCAGCAGCTTCGATAAGTCACGGTGAGTCTGAGTCAGGGAGGGCTCGCAACGATGGAAGTCTGGCCGGGCAAGCCTCACACTCTTGGCGCGACATGGGACGGCGAGGGGGTCAACTTCGCGCTCTTTTCCGAGAACGCCACCGCGGTCGAGTTGTGCCTGTTCGATTCTCCCGAGGCAACGAGCGAATCGAGCCGAACGCGATTGCCCGTGAGAACGAACATGGTTTGGCATGGCTATTTCCCCGAGGTGCGCCCCGGGCAGCTGTATGGGTATCGCGTGCACGGCCCGTACGCGCCGACTGCAGGGCATCGCTTCAACCCGAACAAACTTTTGTTGGATCCCTATGCAAAGGCGATCGGCAGGCCGGTCAGTTGGTCCCACGATCTGCTCGGCTATGCGCCGGACTCTCCTGATGAAGACCTTTCGTTCAGCGAGACGGACAGTGCGCCTGTGGCGCCGCTTGGCGCGGTGCTCGACCCGAGCTTTGACTGGACTGGTGATGTCCGCCCCGAGATCCCCTGGCACAGCACGTTGATCTACGAGCTGCACGTCAAGGGATTCACGATGCAGCACCCGGATGTTCCCGAAAAGCTGCGCGGAACCTACGCGGGGCTCGCTTGCGACGCGCCGATCGAGCATCTCCAATCGCTCGGCGTCACTGCAGTCGAGCTCATGCCGATCCATCAACACGCCATCGACCGGTCGCTCTTCGAGCGCGGGCTCACCAACTACTGGGGGTACAACACGCTTGCGTTTTTCGCGCCTGATGTTCGCTTTTCCTCGGCCAAGTCGCCCGAAGGATCGGTGCGCGAGTTCAAGGCGATGGTCACGGCGCTCCACCGTGCTGGGATCGAAGTGATCCTCGATGTCGTCTACAACCACACCTGCGAAGGGGATCGGCTCGGGCCGACACTCAGCTTGCGCGGGATCGACAATGCCTGCTATTACAGACTATTAGCTGACGACCGGCGGCGCTACGAAGACTTCACCGGCTGCGGCAACACGCTCAATATGCAGCACCCGCGCACACTCCAACTCATTATGGATTCGCTGCGATATTGGGTGACGGAGATGGGCGTCGACGGGTTCCGCTTCGATCTCGCAAGCGCCCTGGCGCGCGAGCTGCACGCGGTGGATCGGCTCAGCGCGTTCTTCGACATCATCCTTCAGGATCCCGTGCTGTCGCGCGTCAAGCTGATTGCAGAGCCTTGGGATTTGGGCAAGGGCGGCTATCAGGTTGGCAACTTCCCGCTCGGCTGGACGGAGTGGAACGGGAAATATCGCGACTCGATGCGGCAGTTCTGGCGCAGTGACGGCGCCACCTCAGCGGAGTTTGCGACGAGACTCGCGGGAAGCAGCGATCTCTATGAAGAAGACGGACGCCGACCCCATGCGAGTGTCAACTACATCACCTGCCATGACGGGTTCACATTGCGCGATCTCGTCAGCTACAACCAAAAGCACAACGAGCCCAACAAGGATGACAACCGGGACGGCGCCGACCATAACTACAGTTGGAACTGCGGCGTCGAAGGGCCGACCGACGATCCAGAGATCAACGCGCTGCGATGGAGGCAGATGCGCAACTTCATGGCGACCATGCTGCTCTCGCAGGGGGTGCCGATGATCGCGCACGGCGACGAACTGGGGCGCACCCAGCATGGCGTCAACAACGGCTACTGCCACGACAGCGAACTGACATGGATCGACTGGGATCTCGACGATGAACGGCGCGATTTCCTCGAGTTTGTCAGGCGATTGGTGACACTGCGAAAATGCCAGCCCGTCCTCAACCGTAGGCGATTCTTCCACGGACGCCCCATTCGCGGCGGCGATGTCAAGGACATTCTCTGGCTTCGCCCGGACGGCGCCGAGATGACCGACACCGACTGGAGTTGCGACCATTGTGTGTGTCTGGGAATGCGTTTGCCCGGCGACCGCATCGGTGATGTCGATGAGCGCGGCCGGCGAGTGGTCGGCGACACACTCCTTGCGATCTTCAGTGCGCACGACCACACCGTCGAGTTTGTTGTGGATGGCGCCGACCGGAACGAACAGTGGGAGCTGTTGGTGGACACCGCACGTCCTGATGCTTGTGGGGCGGTCACGCGTGGCGGTGAGCCGTATTCTATGGTCGACCGATCCGTCGCACTGTTTCGACTCGTTGAAGAACCGGCAGCCGGTCCGCAGCAATGACCTTTTCCACAGATGCATTTCGCTCTCGCACCAGCGGCGTGCTGATGCACATCACGTCATTGCCCGGCGGGGTCGGCTGCGGTGATCTTGGCTCGTCAGCTATAGAGTTCATAGAACTGCTTGAATCCGCGGGGCAGACATGGTGGCAGATGCTGCCGGTTGGGCCTGCAGGCAAAGGCTTTTCGCCTTACTCAGCGCGTTCGAGCTTTGCGGGCGGCAGCCACTTGATCTGCCTTGAGTCGATGGTCAAGGCGAGGCTGCTCGACAGTGATGAGATCGCAACGGCAAGATCGCGTCAGCGCGATCGTGTCGATCTTGTTGCGCTTCGGCATAAGGATCGTCTGCTGAGCATCGCAGCACAGCGGTTTTTTGCACGACGGAGAAAGCGCGAACAATCAGCATTTGAAACCTATTGCGAGTCCAACTCGTGGTGGCTGGACGATTGGGCTCTCTTCGATGCGCTCGCCCGCGCGCACCGCTCCAACGACTGGACGAAATGGGATGAGCCGATTCGCCTGAGGAAGGCGAACGCGCTCCGTCTGGCGCAGCGGGAACTCACTCAGCAAATAGATGAAGCGAAGTTCGTGCAGTTTCAGTTTGATTTGCAGTGGCGTGCGCTGCAAACAACCGCCCATCGCGCGGGGGTTCAGCTTCTGGGCGATGTGCCTTTCTATCCTGCGATGCACAGCGCCGATGTGTGGGCCAACCGTCAGCTTTTCGATCTTGATAAGCACGGTCAGCCGAGGGCGCTGGCGGGGGCGCCTCCCGATGCGTTCAATCCCAATGGGCAGAACTGGGAGACGCCGATGTACCGATGGCCAGCGCACACGCAGGATGGGTATGCGTGGTGGACGGCTCGCCTCCGTCGTGCAACAGAGCTGTTCGATGCAGTTCGCCTCGATCATTTCATTGGTTTTCATCGCTCCTGGCGAGTGTCCGTCCGCGCGCGGTCAGCCAAGCATGGCT
This sequence comes from uncultured Phycisphaeraceae bacterium, assembly GCA_964392425.1. Lineage (GTDB taxonomy): Bacteria > Planctomycetota > Phycisphaerae > Phycisphaerales > UBA1924 > CAYMQF01. The sequence continues at coordinate 720 of CAYMQF010000039.1, read as the reverse complement.
CGTGGACAACCGGGCCCGGTGCCAAGCTGCTTGATGCGATGAGTCGAAAACTCACTAACGCAGCGATCATCGCGGAGGACTTGGGGCTTATCACGTCTGAAGTTCATGAGCTGCGGCAGCGCTACAACTTACCCGGCATGGGTGTCTTGCAATTCGCCTTTGACGGGCAGGCAGGCAATCCGCACCTGCCTCACAACCACGCTCCCCACAGCGTGGCGTACACCGGCACGCATGACAACGACACAACGCAAGGCTGGGTGGATTCGCTCGGGCGATCGGCACCCGGCAGAGCGGCTCGCAAGCGCGCGTGCGAGTATCTCGATGTCAATCAATCACAACTCGCTGGAGCGATGGTCCGTGCTGTCCAGGCGTCCGTCGCGCGCACTGCGATTCTTCCTGTGCAGGACGTTCTTGGGATGGGTTCGAAATCGCGCATGAATCGGCCGGGCACGACGACGGGCAACTGGCGATGGCGTTTGACCGGCAAGGAAAAGCTGCCAACAGCTATGGATCGCCTCGGCGCTCTCTCAGAGTTGTTTGGTCGGTCAAAAGCTTTATGAATCGAAGGGCTCTTTGTTTGGATGCTCAGCGCACAGCTCAGAGAGCTGTGCCACCGGGGGAGCATCGCACGACGAGATGCGCATCGCCTAGATCTGAAGAGCACACACCTGAACTCCAGACACCTGAACCTAGATCTCATGTCGTCTCCTGCTTGAAAAA
>CAYMQF010000038.1:17878-19407 GCA_964392425.1 uncultured Phycisphaeraceae bacterium | reverse complement strand
GGAGATAGCTTCAGGTGACTGGAGTTCCGACGTGTGCTCTTACGTTCTCGATGCTGGATCATCTGAAGTTTGAGCCGAGGGGTGTGAAGCTGCTTCGCATGGAGGAGTTGTCATTGCGGGGCGTGCCGGAGCCACGCTGGCCAGCAAGAGCAAGCGATGACGATCTCGCTGCTTTGCTCTATACGTCGGGCACGAGTGGCAAGCCCAAGGGCGTCATGCTCACGCATGGAAATCTGTGCGCCAACATCAGTCAGATTCAGCGGTGGGTGGAGTTTACCAAGCGCGATGTGCTCTTTGGTGTGCTCCCTCAGTTTCATTCGTTTGGGTTTACGGTGTTGACGTTGTTGCCGTTGGTTGCGGGCTGCCGGGTTGTGTATAGCGCGCGGTTCGTGCCGGGCCGGATCGTGCGGAAGATGCACGAATGCCGACCGACGGTGATGGTGGCGATCCCGTCGATGTACAACGCGCTGTTGAGTGTGAAAAATGCGTCCGCAGAGGATTTTGAGTCGTTCCGGTTGATCGTGTCAGGCGGCGAGCCATTGCCTGATGCGGTGTCGCAGCGGTTTATCGAGCGGTTCGATGTGCGCATCGACGAGGGGTATGGATTGACGGAGACGGCGCCGGTGACGAACTGGCGCAGGCCACATGAGTATCGCGCGGCGTCGGTCGGGCGGGCGCTGCCCGAAGTCGAGGAGAAGATTGTTTCGATCGAGGATGGGCGACTGCTCGGGCCGGGCGAGGATGGCGAGGTGCGCATCAAGGGGCCGAACATTATGAAGGGGTATTACCGTGATGCTCAGGCAACGCGTCAGGCATTCGACGAGGAAGGCTTTTTCAGAACCGGCGACATCGGGCGAATCGATCTCGAAGGGCATCTCTACATCACCGGCCGCCTCAAGGAAATGATCATCATTGGCGGCGAAAATGTCTTTCCGCGCGAGATCGAAGAGGTGCTCAATCGGCACGAATCGGTGCGGGCCAGCGGTGTGATCGGGGCGCCTCACCCGACGCGGGGCGAGGAGCCGATCGCGTTTGTCGAGATCGTCGATGGGTATGAGTTTGATGAGTCGGCGCTGCGGGCGTGGTGCCGAGCGAGCATCGCGGGGTACAAAACACCAAGGCGTGTGATCGCTGTTGAGGAACTGCCCAAGGGCTCAACGGGGAAGGTGCTTCGGCGGGCGCTGCATGGGCTATTGCCTGAGCCGGCGAAAACGGAGTCGCGCTGAGGGTTTCCAGTGGGACAAAGGTTTTCAGTGGGACGGGCGTCTCGCCCGTCATCGAGCGAAAGCCGAACCGAAAATGCCCAGGAGAGGACTCGAACCTCCACCCCCATAACAGGGACCAGCACCTCAAGCTGGCGCGTCTGCCAGTTCCGCCACCTGGGCGAGGTGGCCGGCTTCAAAGCCGGGGGGCGGAGTATAGCGAATCTGTCGGCATTGTCGGGTGAGGCGATCGAACCATTGTCAGGCCAGCTATCAGGTGAGCCAGCGTCCGCCGTCCATGCGGATGATTTCGCCGGTGAGATACGT
>CAYMQF010000038.1:10865-17778 GCA_964392425.1 uncultured Phycisphaeraceae bacterium | reverse complement strand
AGCACATCGAGCCGAGGCAGTTCTTCCCGCAGGCGATTACAGAACCCTTCGACACTCTCAAGGTCGCTGAGATCAAGCGGCAGCGTCGCAGCGGATCGACCCATATTGCACAGTTCGTCCACCATTGCTGCAGCATCCGTGGTCGAGCAATGATGAGTAAACAGAACATCCATTCCCGCGCCAGCGAATTCCCGGCAGATCGCGGCGCCGACTCTCCGGGCGCCACCCGTCACCAGCGCGACCGGGCGGGTTTGTCCAAGTTGTTCCAGACTTGCCAAGGCTGAGCCTTATCCATCCTCAAAGGGATCGAGGTCCACAGTGTCATCGAGTCGGCTGACGCCTGGCTCCACCTGCAAACGCCGACCCGCTTCTGTCCATGCATCGACGGGGGGGGAGGGTTGCTTGCCACTGGAGCGAGGTTGGCCTGCAGGGTGATGGATCGTGGATCGGCGAACGGCGAGCAGCAGCATCACCATGAAGAGCCCGCTCAGGAGGAGGCCCACCATGAGGAGCAACAGCCGAAGCTGGGATGGGGTGAGTTCGGGGATAGCGGCGAGAGTTGGTGTCATCACCATAGAGAATAGGCATGTTCAGCTTCGAGGAGGTTTGTCTACTTCTTGGATTGGAGAGCGGCATCATATTTTTTGTCGCAAGGCGCCATCGGATGTGCTGTTCGGCTTGCTGTTTCCGGGTTCTGGTCGGGCGAGCCTAGAATACACAGCCGTTATCGGCGTCGAAATTGGAAGGCCGACCTCCGCAATGATCCACTTGGCGGGTCTTGAGGCGCGCAATGTGCACGCACCGCTGGGATCAGCAGCCGCCACTTCAGGCGGTCGCAACTCTGGGCCGATGGGCTAATGGTGAATCCGCATGTGTGGTTCACCCGTATAGAAACAGGCGAAAGCCCGATATCTCACTTGTCCGCGTGTAGCAGAGGTACATGACTATGAAGTTGAATGCTGTGTCCAGTCGTCGTTGGTCTTTGACGCTTGCTGCGGTCGCTGTGCTGGCGCCGACCCTTGTGGGCGCCCAACCTGCTGCATCATCTGAGCCGATCTCGATGAGCGGGCCTCTTTCTCTTGCGGACTGGGCCGGCCAGATCTGGAATACAGCCAAAGCGGGCGACGGCGACAAGGTGTTCGCCATGCTCGAGATGCTCCCTGAGAATCATGAACTCTCAGCGGTGAAGGAGCTTCGCAAAGATATTGATCTCGAAAATGAGCATCTGGCCAGTGCTGAGTCGCAACGGCTCGAACGCCTGACCGAGGTGTGGGGCGAGCTGGACGAGCATCTTGCTGAAGAAGACCTCAGTAAAGCGTTGGGCGCAGCGGTCGAGATCCATTCGCTTTCCGAGGACAAGGAAAGCGTCCTCGCCAATGCCAAAGTTGCTGGACTTGTAGATAAAGCTCAGGACGCCGCCCGACTGGCGAGCGATGAGGGACGCTGGCTCGACGCCCAGGACCTCCTCTTCCGGCTCAACCTCCTCTACGACCGGGATCAGCGGTACAAGAAAGAACTTCATCGCATCAGCACGCGACTGATGATGATCCGCCTGTACGCTCCCGAACGTTTGCACGACATGCGCAACGCTCTTCGTCTGCGCGAGGATCGCGATCCGCTGCCACCCTTCAACGCGATCGGCGAAGACTGGAAGAGCAAGCTGGAGGGGATCGACGATCCCAACATCGTTGTTCGCGCGATCAACCATTCGCAAATCGCTCAAGTGGACGGCGCCGACATGGCTGACCTCCTGCTTGGCTCGCTCGAATATCTCCGCACGCTTGCGACCACCAGCGATCTTGCCACTGCGTTTCCCAAGCTCGGCAATGACGCGCTGCGAGCGGAGTTCCTCAGTGGGATCGATCGTCTGTCAGAGAAGCTCTCCACGCGAAAGGGCATCGCCGATGCGTACGACCTGACGCACACGCTTCGCAAGACGCTCGAAATCAACGACGCGACGGTGCAGATCGAATTGCCCGTGATTCTCCACGAGTTCGGCAACGGCGCCATGGCTCGGCTCGACGATTTCAGCAGCATCATCTGGCCCGACGAACTGCGTAATTTCCAGAAGACCACACGAGGCCGATTCACCGGCGTTGGCATCCAGATTCAACTCGATGACGGGCAACGCCTCAAAGTGGTCACGCCATTAGAAGGCACGCCAGCCCACCGAGCAGGCATCCTGCCCGGCGACATCATCACGCAAGTCGGTGACGAATCGACCATCGGCATCACTCTTTCAGGAGCCGTCGAGCGAATCACCGGCGAAAAAGGGTCCACCGTGACCCTCACCATCGAACGGCAAGGCGTTGACGATCCGCTCGTCTTCCCCCTCAAGCGCGAAGATATTCCGATCTATTCCGTCAAAGGCTGGAAGCGCAACGGCGAGCACGAAAAAGATTGGGACTGGTTCATCGATCCCGAAAACCACATCGGCTACGTCCGCCTTTCCCAGTTTTCAGACGGCATGACACGCGAGTTTGATCGTGCTGTCAGTCAGATGAAAGGCAAAGGGCTCGACGGGTTGATCGTCGACTTGCGGTTCAACCCCGGCGGCCTGCTCACTGAAGCGGTCGAGCTTGCCAATCGGTTCGTTTCCAAGGGTGTCATTGTCAGTCAGCACGATGCAGACGGGCAGGCGCGCGAAGTGCAGCGGGCCAGGCGGTCGAGCACCTCGATCGTTGATATGCCTGTGGTCGTTCTCATCAATGGTGGGTCCGCCTCGGCGAGCGAGATTGTCGCGGGAGCGCTGCAGGATCATGGCAAAGCGGTGCTCGTCGGGACGCGATCCTTCGGGAAGGGCAGTGTCCAAAATGTGTACGACATCGGGCGAGGGGCTGCTGCTCTGCGCCTGACGATCCAGTACTACCGGCTGCCTAATGGCCGGCTGATCCATCGCCGACCCGGCAAGAGCGAGTGGGGCATCGAGCCTGACATCATGGTTGAAATGCCACCCAGCAAGATCGGTGAGGCGATTCGCATCCGTCAGGATGCCGACGTGCTTCTCATCAACAATCAGACTGAACCGGCTGACGGCGAAGCCAAAGAGCCGGTTGACCCGCGGATCCTGCTCACGGACGGCGTGGACACCCAACTCGGCACCGCGCTGCTTCTCGTGCAGAGCCAGGTGATAGCCAAGAAGAACGGGCTGGCCATGATCACGCCGACCAACAAGACGGCTCTTCGCGCCAACTGATCGCCCGCGGAAAAAGCGGGTCGTCAAGCATTTGTGTCCGATGGGTCGATACCTGTGGAATGCCGGTGCGCGCTGAACCCAAGCTTGTGATTGTCGATGGAGGTTTCGAGAGCCTGATCGCTTCGATGCTCATCGAACCTGCCGAGAGTGCGATCGCGTGGTTCGTAGGCGGCGGGGGCGATGACGTCGAAGAAGCCCGCCGAACTTCAGCCAAGATGCAGGCCGATGTTTTGGGTTTTGCTGACTTCATCGACCCGGAGCCTGACGGTCGGCCGTGGGAGGCTTTCGCCGGTGGGTTTGGCCAATCGACGATGCTTCTCGCAGCGGTGAGTCTGGCGACCCAGCACAAATGCCGACGCGTGATCTGGCCCAAATGTGCTGCGGGCGATCTTGATGTCATGCTGGACGCATCGGATCGGGCTCTGCTCGTCCAGCGGCTTGCCTTGATCGAGCAGGAGCGGACTTCATCGCTGGATGTCCAGATCGACACGCCGTTGCTCGATTTATCTGACGCACAGACCGCGGAGCTGGCTGCTGATCTCAACGCCCCGATCTGGAGCTGTTGGTGGCGGCTGGATCAGGTTTCTCAATCGCGGGCGGCCCGCACTGAGCGGACTCGGTGGGAAGCAGCGTTGGAAAAAGCCCACGCGGACTGGCTCCTCGAACTGCGTCCTGAACAGACGATCCTCAGCCAGCCATCGACCGCTGCTGCAGGGAAATAAGGCGGCACACAGCCCCCGGTTGCGTCGCGGTGCGGGTTTCCTACACTGTTGGGCTCGCCCGGCGTCACGGGCTAACGACTGATATCCCTTGGAGCCCGTTATGTACGCAATCATCGAAGACAGCGGTTCACAAATCCGCGCCAGTGTCGGCGACAAACTCACCATCGACCTGCGCGATCTCGCTGACAAAGCGAAGAAGGTTTCCTTTGACCGTGTCATCATGATCTCCGATCCGGAGAAGGGATCGTCGAGCGTTGGCGATCCTTACATCGCAGGCGCCAGCGTCGAAGCGAAGATCATCGAGAGCGACGTCAAGGGCGACAAGATCGACGTGATCAAGTTCAAGCGTCGCAAGGGCTACCGCCGAAAGCAGGGGCATCGTCAGCATCACATGCTCGTCGAGGTCACGAAGATCACGAAGGGCTAAGCCTCTCGATCTCGATCTGTTCAATCAAAGTATTTTGCGTGGAAGCCGGGCATGTTCGCGCCCATTGCGCGAGCGATCAGCATGCGCTGTGCGTCAGCGTTGATACAAGCTTCCGCGATAGCGCGAACCGAGCAGGCTCGACGAGAATCGTTCGCGCGACAGTGACGAGCGGGCGAGACTCCGGGCGCCAAGGAACGGCTCGAGCCGAATCCCAAAGGAGACGGTGTCGCGCGTGTCATCAAACGCAATCGTGAACTCAAGGATCCACTGCGGGAACCGTCGGCGGATGTCCAGCCCCAGCGCCTGAATGTTCGAGTTTTCGATGTCGTAGACGCCCGCAGCGGAGATCGCATATCGCGAGCTCAACTCGTACGACGCGCCCACATTCAAGAACGTGCTGTCGATCGCGTTGGCGTCGATTCGGCGAATCTCAGCAAACGAAGTGAACCCCAACCCGTGATCGATGAGCACGCCCGCAGAGGCGGTGTCGAGCGTGGAGTTCTGCGTGTCGTAGGTTCCCGATGCGACCACACCGACCGCGTCGGTGAGCTGCAGCTTTGCGTCCGCGTCAGCAAACTGGCCGAATCGCGATAGCTCCGGGCGCCCCTGGAAAAAACGCCCAACTGCGGATTCACGCGTCGTCGAGTCCGTCGCGTAGACGTACTGGGCGCGGAGGACGAGCCAGTCCACATTGCGCCACGCGCCCGGCTTGCCCCGCTGAGTCTGAGTCGTGCTGACCAGTCCCACGCGGAAGGCGGTTCCATCGGCGAGAGATTCAACCGTTTCGTCGTACACAGGGAACGAAGCTGAGTCTGTCGAGCTTGCGGAGGTCCAGACGCTGGCGCTGGGCTCAAAGATTTGCCTGATCCGGTGCAGGTCAAAAAAGTTCGATTCAACATTGTTGAACACGCGATTGACCGACGTCGACACGTTCACCCCAGCAGCGGCCCACAATCGAGTGTCATCAGTCGTTGCAAAACCATTGGCGGTGCGGAAGCCGGTCAGGTCGCCGCTGTAGAGCGTGCCTCGGGCAGCGACAAAGGGAACTGCGCGGACCGGGCCGAGATCCATAGGCGCCGACAGTTCGTGCCGAGTGTCGACCCGGCCGATGGTTTTCTCGGTGAACCCTCTGCCTCGCAGTGCGTCACCCAGCGACTGACCGGGGTTGAGTCCGAAGGCTGCCTGCGAAAGCGCCGGCGAGAGGAACCCGTAGTTTCTCACAGCAGGCTCAACAAACGACGCCGTGAGCAAGCCGGCCCGGGACTCGCTCGTGTAGCTCAGTTTGCCATTGAAGAACGTGTCTCCAAGTCGCCAGTACGAAAGCTCCGGCGTCCGCTGAACCTGATATCCCCGGCTTTGCAGCAGATACTCATTGGGAGTGAAATCATTGAACGTCCCTTGGAACTGTGCGACGAAGAGGCTGCGATCCTTTCGGCGGATCATCGCAAAGCGGTTGGTCACCTCGCGCCTGATCTCCGCGATCGGCTCAAAGAAAGCGTCCACGAACGACTGGTCAGAGATGTACGACGCTTCGAGCGAGAGCGTCCACGAGTCGTCGAGTCTCCACTGATGATCGGCGAGGATGAAGCCGCGATTCGTTTGCGTTGGGTCGACTTTGGCGCCTGACGTCAGCCGGTCCGTGCCGGTGTCATAGATGTAGTAGGCGAGGAGAGAGCCGAACGTGTCGGGCGTCGCCCACGCCATGTCCAGCCCGCCAGCAAGCCCTCGTGTGGGGAAGGCGTCGATCAGCAGGTCGCCGGCGAACCCATCGGGGAGATCAACGCCGATGAGCGATTCGATATCCCATCGGGTCGACACGACTGGGTCGCCGTCTTTGGAGCCCGCCCGAACTTGGGGCAGCGTCGCTTGTCCATATTCGCCGTCGAAATCAGGCAACGGCAGAATCGCCTTGTTCCCGACCCGGAGCGACACGCCGCGCGCACGGATGTAGTTGCTTTGCGAGCCATCCGGTCGGCGATCCTGCGTCAACTGAAGCGTCGAGGCGCCGATGGACAGGTGAGGCTGCGCAAAACCGACGTTGGACAGCTTTGCGTTTTTCGCTTCCCATTGCCCCATCGCCTGCTGCCTGATGATGTCGGCGCGCACAAAGAGAGGCATGCCCCGGCTGCGATCGTAGGTGTAAAAAACAGCGTCGAGCAGAGCGGCGCGGTCATTCTGTACGTCGTAAAAAACGCGAGGCCCGCGGACGGTGAAGTCGCCATCCGTCGCGACGACGTTGCCTTCGAGGTACACGCCGTGCACATCACCGGGTCCAGCCTGAACGATGTCAGCAATCGAACCCGGGTCGAGGAAAACAACTGCGTTTTGCGCGGAAATCTGCAGCGTTCGCCCAGCGTCAGCATCGGTGAACTGCACGACCACGCCGCCTGTAATGACGAGGGAGTTTTCGTCTTCGCCTGTGATGAACGTGCGGTTGGGGCCGGCGAAGGTGACGACGCCTTGCTTGGGAAAGATGGGCGCGTCAGGATCGAGTGGTGGCTGCTCATACACCAACCCCAATCCCTCGAGCCCGGACGCCGACTCCGCGGGCGCGCCTTGGGCAAGCAG
>CAYMQF010000038.1:0-10765 GCA_964392425.1 uncultured Phycisphaeraceae bacterium | reverse complement strand
AGGAGCATTCGTTGGGAGGCGCCTTCCGTCCAGACGGAGCCTGCTCGTGCTTGGAAAATCGCATCGCCCGGTTGAGCTTCGATGGGGAAGTCAACGCCGGCGAAATCGGTCCCGGTGATCCATGGAGCCTCGATCAGGTTCTGAGCGTTTGCATGGCCGGGCAAGAACAACGCCAGCAGCAATACAGCAATGACGATCCGTAGCGCAGAGCCAGCACGCTGGAGGGCGCTTCGACGGGCAGCCGAAATCCATGGCTTGGGCGTCATGAAGACGCGATGCTACGGGGAAACTGGCGCGACGCAACCGGTTCACCGCTCGGCGGTCGGCGCGAGGGTCGATCCGCCCATTCTCATCGCATCAGTTCACGTCCACGTGTTCGTGGTTTTGGCTGGCTCTGGTGACGTTCGCGGAAGATGACCATTGCTCTTCTCGACGCCGGGGAAATGTTCGCCCTCCCAGCTCTTGGGATAATCCGGGTCGTCCATGTCGAGGGCTTCCTTGGTCGGCAGCAGCGGACGGAACGTGTCGCACATCACCGCAAGCTCGTTGGTGTGCGTCGCATCGAGCGAAGCAAGGATCGTCCCGGGGTGCGGCCCGTGGGGGATGCCTTGCGGATGAGCCGTGATCGAACCGATCTCGATTCCTTTGCGAGCCTTGTAGTTCCCCTCGACGTAGTAGAGCACCTCGTCCGAGTCGATGTTCGAGTGGTTGTAGGGAACCTTGATCGCTTCGGGGTGGTAGTCGAGCATCCGCGGGCAGAACGAACAGATCACAAAGTTGTGCGCCTCGAACGTCTGATGAATGGGTGGCGGCATGTGCAGCTTGCCGGTAATCGGCGCAAAACTATCAATGTTGAAAATGTACGGGTAATAGCAGCCGTCCCAGCCAACCACGTCGAGCGGGTGGTAGTGGTAATGGTACGAGTGCATCTGATCGAGCGCCTTGACGCGCACTTCGAAATCGCCCAATTCGTCGAAGGTCAGTGGATCGGTGGGAAGGCGAAGGTCGCGCTCGCAGTAGGGGGCGTGTTCGAGAAACTGTCTGGTGTCCTTGGACAGATAGCCCGGCGGCGGTCCGATGTGCGACGCATTGACCGTCTCAATCACGAGAAAACGGGGGTTGGGCTCGCCCTTCTTGGGCGCATCGAACTCCATTTTGTAGATCACACCTTTGGGGATGATGATGTAATCCTTCGGGCCGAACTTGAGCGTGCCGAACATGGTCGAGCACGTTCCTGAGCCAAAGTGAATGAAAAGACATTCATCGCCCATGCCGTTTTTGTAGTGGTAGTTCATCGGCTCATTAGGCACGCACGTCGCCATTCGGCAGTCGCCATTGCCAAAGAGAACAACGCGTCCGGTGACGGGATCACCCATTGGTTTTTGCGGCATCGTCTTGAGGTGGCGCATGCGCATCACACCCGTTTCGACGTACTCCGGCTTGGTCGAATACATCGCTTCCCACCCGCTCACCTGCGTCGGCGGATGGATGTGATACATCGTGCTGGTCGAGCCGACGAAGCCCATCGTGCCGAAAACTTCTTCGGAGTAGAGGGCGCCGTCCGGTCGGTGAAACTGGATGTGTCGGCTCTTGGGAAGCTGACCGAGCTTGGTGTAATAAGGCATTGGGTGAATCCTCCTCAATCTGAATCTGGCTCAATCTGATATCTGGAAGAGCATCGCCTGAACTGGTTGGCGGATCCCCTTCGAGCCAGATTGTAGCCGGATTCCTGCCCACAAATCGCGGACGATAAGAAAGCGGGTTTCTCACTCCGTCGGGAGTCCCTTGTTGCGCCAGATTCGCGCGAGCCGATCGGGTTTGATCGCCTCCATGACGACGCCGTTGGAGAGTTTTTTCCGCACGACTTTGCCATCGGCGCTGAGGATGGTCGAGTCCTTGGCGACGTCTTCATTATCCGTTGTTTCGAGGAGCCACTGCCCCGCGGTGTCGGAGAGGGTCAGCGTGTCCCGGCGGAGCATGATGTCGTTGTGCTGTGACTGGTACGTGTAAAAGGCGAACTCCGTCTGGGCGCCAAGCGAGGTGAGCATCATGGGCAGCAGGTATTTTTCCACTTGCGAGAGATAGCCCAGAGGCGGCTTCTTCCACCGTTTGGATTGGGGTGGCTCGCCTGGCTTGATGGTGTTGACTTCGATCCCATTGCCGTCGCGGGCGCCGGTCTCGGTGAAGAGCGCGGTGTTTTGACCTTGTTTGATCGCCATTTTCGTTGACCACGCTTCTTTGGTGCGGTCCAGCGAAAGGAAGAAGATGGATTCACTGTCGATCACTTGTGTGCCGTCGAGGAATCGCGCTTTGACATTGACGACGAATCCCCAGTCGCGGTCGGACTGGAGCCAACGGTTCTTTGATCGGCGTGGTGTCAGTTCGCCTCGTTGCCCGCGATGGATGTCGACGACCTGATAGGCAACTTCGGTGTCATCGCTTTCCAGCCCGGTGTCCGCAGGGCGGTAGAGCCTATAAAACTGCTGGTTATCGGGAAGCATGCTGACGAGGTCTTCACTGTTGAAATGCGCAAGCAGCCGATCGCCCGCGAGCAACCCTGATGCGCGGTCCGCAGCAAGCTCGGTGGGATCGCGGAAACGAACCGTCGCGAGGATGGTTTCATACACCACGCGCGCTCGCTCATATTCCGTTTCCAGGCAGTCCATCTGGAAGATGACAAACCGTCCCGGGGCGGTGCGAAGAATCGTGAACCCATTGATAAGCACGGCGCCGCCCGGGCGAGGCACCCGCGCGTAAAATCGGGTTGCGCTCATCCTGTCAAGGACGAGTGAATCATCACGGGAGAGCACTGAAACCGCGGACATTTTGACCTTGTTGGTGACAGGATCCCGCGCAGTCCAGCTCTGGCGAAGCTCGGCGAGCAATCCATCAGCAACGCTCGCAGCCGACAGCGACTGATCGTTGCTCTCGGGTGTGAGCATCTTGATGATCCAGGTGTTGTCCTTGTCAAAGAGCGTGAACGAGGCGTTGGTGACGCCGATGCTTGAGGTGTCCAGCCTCGCGCCAATCGGCAGGCGGAGCGACATTCCCAAGCTCTTGATCTCAAAAGGCTCATCAGAAAACACCACCGGATCGGACTGGCTCCCTGCCTGAGGCTGCTGGGCGGGGGCGGAAGGCGTCAGTGTGCAGGCTGCGAGCATGGAGAAAAACAGGAGCCTGCTGGGTGAGAGTAGATTCAGCATCGGGATCAATCCTCGAAAAATGGCCGGAACTGGCTGGTGGCAGGGCCCTCATTATCGTATGGGTATTGTCGGCTCGTGGGGGCTCAGCTTGACACCAGCGATAGATTCCCTACATTTTCCCGTTCGCCCTGTCCGCAGTTGCGGGCGGTGTGGTGGGATGGATTCCACCAGGCGATCGGCGTATTGCCCGTAGGACAACCGGGGCGCAGCAAAACGATGGCGAAAGCCGATCGTGGATGGCGTCTTTGGGGTCGTGTGTTGGGGCGGCGTCAATCGTGGTTTGACGGAAGAAGTTGGAATGTAAGACGATGTGCGGCGAAGGCTCAACAGCGCCCCCGGCGCCTAACAGAGCAAGACGAATAAGCATGACAGAAGCCAGAATCAGAATCCGGATGGAGGCGTACGATCACCAGGCCCTCGATGCGTCGGCCAAGGAGATCGTCGATCATGCCAAGCGCACCAACGCCAAGGTGTCTGGTCCGATTCCGCTGCCGACCCGCATCGAGCGATACACCGTTCTGCGCGGACCGTTTATTGATAAGAAATCGCGTGAGCAGTTCGAGATCAGAACGCACAAACGCATCATTGACATCTACGAGCCAAACGCCCGCACCGTCGAAGCCCTCAACCGCCTCGTCGTCCCCGCGGGCGTTTTTGTGAAAATCAAGGCATAACCGAGCAACACCGTCGGCCGGGCTTCCATATGGAGCGGGCCGATGTTTGATGAGATAGACATTTGGATTTGGCGGGATGTTCCCGCTCGATCAACGAAACCAAACGACTGCAACGGGCGAGTTCAACCGATGGGCGTAACACTGCTAGGCAAAAAAATAGGAATGACCCGCTTCTTCACCGAAGACGGGGTGAGTATTCCTGTGACGCTCGTCAAGCTCGGGCCGTGCAACGTGACACAGATCAGGACCACCGAGAGGGACGGCTACTCCTCGGTGCAGATCGGCTTTGACGAGATCAAGCCTCGTCGGTCGACGCGTCCTTTGATCGGTCACGACGCCAAGGCAGGGTCGGTTCCGATGCGCAAGCACGTCGAGTTCCGAGTGCCGGAAGATCAACTCTCCGAGTACACGCTTGGTCAGGAGTTGACCGTCTCGATCTTTGACAAGCACGCCTTCGTCGATGTCGCTGGAGTCAGCAAGGGCAAGGGCTTCCAGGGCGTGATGAAACGGCACAACTTTGCCGGCTTCGAAGCGAGCCACGGTGTTGAGCGAAAGCATCGCTCCGGCGGCTCCATCGGTGGTGGGGGAACCAACCTCGGCACCGGCCCCAAGCTCAAAAAGGGCAAGCGAATGGCTGGACACATGGGCGCCGAACGCATCACCGTTCGGTCCCTCGATGTCGTCAAGATTATTCCCGAGCAGAATTTGATGCTCGTCAAGGGGCCGATTCCTGGCCCCAATGGACAGTTTGTTGAAGTACGAACGCCTGAGCGGCTCTATCGGCCCAAGGCACGCAAACAGTTGGCCGCCGCCAAGGGGTGACGGCTTTGAACAGATCGATACGGTCGGCCGCTCAATACATGCGACCGATCGGCCCGGTAGGTCCGACGTGACTGGATACCGCTGGGCGAACACAAGGAGAGATGTCGCCGAGTCAATGTCGGGCCGTCTGGAACAAGTTTTCAGGTAAACGGGCCGGCCAAGGCGGAGCAAATCGTATGCGGGGCAGTTCCCGCATCGACCCAGGCGAACAGCGAGCGAGACACACCCATGGATGTCCCCGTATACAATCAGAAGGGCAAGAAGGTCGGCACAATGTCCATCGACGAAACGTCGTTGGGCGGCGAAGTCAACCACGCCCTCCTCAAGCAAGCCTTCGTGCGGTACCACGCGAACCGCAGGCAGGGATCTGCCCGGACTAAGAGCCGAGGCATGGTTCAAGGCTCAACACGCAAACTCTTCAGGCAAAAAGGCACCGGCCGAGCACGAGTCGGCTCCGTCCGATCCGGCATCCGCAAGGGTGGCGGCGTGATCTTTGCCAAGAACAAGCCACGCGAAGCCTTCCGTCAGGACATGCCCATCAAGATGCGCCGCCTTGCCAACCGCAACGCGCTGCTGGCAAAGCTCATCGACGATGAAGTCAAAATCATCGACGACCTGTCCTTCAAGGCGCCCAACACCAAGGCATTCGAGTCGCTGATCGAAGCGTGCAAGATCGACCGATCCGCACTGATCGCGCTCAACCCTGAGAACATGAACGCCAGATTGTCCGCGCGAAACGTCGCTGCGGTCACCGTCTGCCCGTCACATCAACTCACCTGCTACGAGATGCTCAACCACCGCTACCTCATCATCGCCAAGTCCGATCTCGAAGCATGGCTCACCGGGCCAAGCTCCAAGATGAACAAAGCAGCCAAAGCTGAGGCGCGTAGCCGAGTCAAGGAAGAGGCCTCCACATGAACAATCCTCTTTACATCATCAAAAAGCCTCTGCTGACCGAGAAGAACACGTTCCACGCGGGCGAGTTCAATCGGCATTGCTTCCTCGTTGACCGCCGGGCTCGTAAGGACGAGATCAAGGCCGCAATCGAAGAGCTCTACGGCGTTCACGTCGTGAGTGTCGCAACGCAAAATCGCAAAGGGCGCAACCGTCGGACCAAGCATGGATATGTGCAGGAGCCGGTCACGAAGAAGGCCGTCGTCAAACTCCGCGAGGGTGACGCAATCGAGCTGTTCTGATTCAGCAGTGAAGAAAGTTAGAGAACCACGATGACGATTCGCATCTACAAACCGACGACGCCAGGCAGACGCAACGCTTCAGTCAATCTGCACACTGAAGTCACGAAGAAATCGCCTGAAAAGTCGCTGCTGCGCCCGATCCATAAAAAGGGCGGCCGCAACCATCACGGTATAATCACCGTTCATGGTCGCGGCGGTGGCCACAAGCGCCGGTATCGCTCCATCGACTTCAAACGCAAGCAGTTGCGTGGCAAAACCGCAATCGTCGTTGGCATCGAGTACGACCCGAACCGAAGCTGCCACATCGCGCTGCTCGAGTTTGACGCGATGAGCCCGGAAGGCAAGCCGATCCGCAAACGCTGCTACATCCCAGCTCCCAAGGATGTGACAGACGGCGACGAGCTGCTGACTTCGGAGACACCTGTCGAGCCTCGCCCCGGTGCATGCATGCTCATCAGGCACATCCCCACCGGGCTCAACATTCACTGCGTTGAGCTCAAAAAGGGCAAGGGGGCGCAGATCGCCCGCAGCGCAGGGTCATCAGTTCGCCTGACGAATAAAGACGATCGCTTTGCCACAGTGGTCCTCCCCTCCGGCGAGATGAGGCAAGTTCCCCTCGATTGCTGGGCGACCGTCGGCGAGGTCGGCAACAGCGACCATCAGCGCCGTCGATTAGGCAAAGCAGGCAAGAGCAGGCATCTCGGGCGTCGGCCCAAGACGCGAGGCGTCGCGATGGATCACGCAACGCATCCGCTGGGCGGCGGCGAAGGTCGATCCAAGAGCGGCCGAGCGCCATCAAGCAAGAGCGGCGTGTTGTCCAAGGGCGGGTCGACCCGCAATCGCAAGCAGTATTCAAGCAAACTCATCATCCGCCGTCGCAAGAGCAGGCGGTATGGTCAACTTCGCTGATCATTGAGGAATCGGAGGTTCCGCCACTATGTCACGATCGCTGAAAAAAGGGCCGTACGTCGACGAAAAGCTTTACCGCAAGGTGGAGATGATGAGCCAGCAGAGTCGGCGCACGCCGATCAAAACCTGGTCTCGCGCCTGCACCATTGTTCCGGAGTTTGTCGGCCATACGTTCCAGGTTCACAACGGCCGGGCGTTCCTCGAAGTGTTCGTCACTGAGGACATGGTCGGTCACAAGCTCGGAGAGTTCAGCCAGACGCGTCTGTTCCGTGGGCACACCAACAAGAAGGAAGGCATCAGGCGTTGACTTTCGTTTCGCCTGACTGGATCAACCACCCGTGAAGATCAACCCAGACAAACTCAAACAACGAATGGCGCAGGCCGGTGTGGACGCCGCCCAGCTTTCGGGCTCACTGGTTCGCACCGGGCTCGACGAGAAGGGCGCTGCAAGCGCGTTGACCAACTGGCTCAACGGCAGCAACCACCCCCGCGCCAAGGCTTCGGACATCCGCACCATGGCTGAGAATCTTTCCTGTCGGCCGGCTGATCTCGCGTGCTTTGAAAGCAACGCTCGGTTCGTCCGATCAGGCTCGCGCAAAGCCAAGCTGCTCACCGACCTTATTCGTGGCCGGCGCATCGACGATGCGGTAACTCTTTTGGAGTTCAACCATCGTCGCGCCGCTTCCATGGTTCTCAAAGCATTGAAGACCGCGATCGCTGACGCTGAGCAAGCTGAAGCGGACGTGAGCAGGCTCTTCGTCGCGGAGTCCCGCGTGGACTGCGGCCCGATCATCAAGCGGTTCCAGCCCAAAGATCGAGGCCGATCGCACCCCATTCACAAACGCACCAGCCACATCATTGTGGGCGTCGAGGAGATGGCCTGATGGGACAAAAGACTCATCCATTTGGTTTTCGTGTCGGGATCACCGAGACGCACAAAAGCCGTTGGTATGCCCCCAAAGCTCTCTACGGCGAGCTGCTTGTCGAGGACTACCGCATCCGCGAGTTCGTCGACAAACGATTGAACAGAACGCCACCGTTCGCCGCCGTCGCTGATATTCACATCGAGCGGACGCGCGAAGAGCTCAAGGTCATCGTTTCGACCGCGCGCCCCGGCCTCGTCATCGGACCCAAAGGCGCCGAGGTCGATCGACTCACGCAGGACCTGCAATATCTTTCCGGTCGCAAGGTCTCTATCACGATCAACGAAATCAAGAACCCGGACACGAGCGCCCAACTCATCGCAGAAGGCATTGCAGAGCAGCTCAAAAAGCGAGCCAGCTTCCGCCGAATCGTCAAGATGCGAGCAGAGGGCGCAATGCAGAACGGCGCGCTTGGAGTTCGCATCCTGATCGCTGGTCGTTTGGGAGGCGCCGAGATGAGTCGTCGTTTGGACACGCGGCTCGGACGTCTGCCGCTCTCCACGTTGCAAGCAAATATCGACTACGGCTTTGCCCAGTCCTTCACCACCTACGGCGCGATCGGCGTCAAGACATGGGTCTTCAAAGGCATGTTCGGCGATGCGGAGCCGGAGCCAGCGCCGGGCGGGCGTCGTCAGCATCCGCGAGCACGCGGGCGAAAGTAAACCAACCGCGTCGAGTCGGCGGTCGACTTGGCGCAGCGAAAGAAGTTATTGAACGGCGCACCTCGCGTCGGTGATTGAAAACGAGTGAACCTATGGCCTTATTGCCCAAAAGAGTAAAGTTCCGCAAAGAGATGCGGCGAGCCCGCGATCGAAAGGCGACGAAGGGAAACTTTGTCGCGTTCGGCGAGTACGGCCTGCAGGCGACAGAGGGCTGCTGGCTCTCCGGTCGTCAGATCGAGGCTGGACGAATCGCCGCTCAGCACTATCTCAAACGGCAAGGCAAGATTTTTATCCGCGTCTTCCCTGACAAGCCCGTCTCCAAGAAACCATTGGAGACACGAATGGGTAAAGGCAAGGCGGATGTGGATTTCTGGGCCGCCCGGGTCAAGCCAGGAACGATGCTCTTTGAGATCGCCGGCGTTCCCGAGGAAATGGCCAAGCGCGCCCTCAAGCGTGTTGCGATGAAGATGCCCGTGCGGTGCCGGTTCACCGGTCGACGAATCAGCGCCTAGTTTGGAGTGCGCAGTCAGTAGCGAGTAGTTGAAGGAGCGAATGAGCAATGGACGCCAGTGAAAGCCACAAGATGAACGATGAAGAGCTCACCGTGGAGATGCGCCGGCTGTCGCGCAAACTCTTCGACCTCCGCACTCAGTCCGTCACCGAAAAAATCGAAGATGTCAGCCAGTTCAAAAAGATCCGCAGAGACATCGCACGACTCAAAACCGAGCGAGGCGCTCGTCAGATTCAGAAAGCCCAGGCATGAGCGACACGAAGAACGAAATCCAGACGCACGGCCCTGCACGATTGGGCGTCGTCGAATCCGACAAGCGGGACAAGACGCGTAAAGTCGTCATCAGCTTTCTCGCCAAGCACAAGAAGTACGGCAAGTACCTTCGCAAGCGCACCGTCCTGCATGTGCACGACGAGATGAATGAATCCCACTTGGGAGACCGTGTCGAGGTGGCGCCATGCCGTCCGATTAGCAAAACCAAACGATGGAAGCTTGTCCGCGTGGTGGAAAAAGCAACCGGCGCCTGATTCAGGCGTGCTCTGATTTGCCACTTCGGCAAGCGTAAAGGACCTATGTAGAGATGATTCAGCAAGAGTCACGATGTGAAGTAGCGGACAACTCCGGCGCCAAAGTCGCCATGGTGATCCGTGTGCTCGGCGGATCGACCGCCCGTGGTCGATACACCCGGCGAACCGCAGGCGTGGGCGATCGCGTGGTCTGCACGATCAAGAAATCCCTGCCTGGCGCCGAGCTCAAGCCCGGCACGAAAGTTCGCGCGGTCGTCGTTCGCACGAAGTATCCGACCAAGCGTGCTGATGGATCCTCTGTGCGATTCGACTCCAACGCTTTGGTCATCATCGGCGATGACGGGAACCCTCGCGGGACTCGCATTTTCGGCGCCGTCGCACGAGAGCTGCGCGAGCGCAACTACATGAAGATTGTTTCATTAGCGTCGGAGGTGATCTGAGCCATGCCCAGACATGTGAAAAAAGGCGACATGGTGATTGTGACCAGCGGCAACAACCGCGGCAGCACGGGCAAAGTGGTCCGCGTCATCACCGAAGACAACCGCGTGATAGTTCAGGGTGTCAACCTCAAGAAGCGACACATGAAGCCCACGCAGATCAACCCGCAAGGCGGGATCATCGAGATTGAAGGCTCCCTTCATCTCAGCAACGTCAGCCCCGTCGTGGATGGCAAGCCGACCCGTGTCCGATTTGAAATCCGCAAAGACGGCAGCAAAGTTCGCGTCGCGGCGCGAGGCGGCAAAGAACTCAGCGTTGTGCACGGGCCACGCGAAAAGAAGAGTAAGTGAGCAGATCGATGGCTAAGGATAAAGACAACGCCGACACTTCGACCGCAGTTGCCACGCCGGCGCCGCCCTCCAAGCTCAGGGTGCGCTACCAGGACGAGGTCGCCCCCATGCTCGCCGGCGAGTTTGGGCTCAACAATTCGATGAGTTGGCCCCGGCTGGACAAAATCATTCTCAACGTCAACGTGGGCCGACATCTCGAGAACAACAAGCTCCCGGGAACCGTCAAAGAGCAGGTGCTTGCGACGCTCACCGCGATCAGCGGGCAACGGCCGGTGGTCATCAAGGCGAAAAAATCGGTCTCGAACTTCAAGGTTCGCGAAGATGCTGAAACTGCTGCGATCGTCACGCTTCGGCGCGATCACGCCTGGCATTTTCTTGATCGGCTGATCAATCTGGTCACGCCTCGCATCAAGGATTTCCGCGGCCTGAGCGACAAAAGCTTTGACTCCGCTGGCAACTTCTCCATGGGGCTGACCGAGCAGGCAGTCTTCCCTGAAATCGATATGGCTCGTGTGAACTTTTCGCACGGGATGAACATCAACATTGTGTT
>CAYMQF010000037.1:15055-19684 GCA_964392425.1 uncultured Phycisphaeraceae bacterium | reverse complement strand
ACCGCGTATCTCCCTGGCGCCACGCGTGGGCCCGACGGGTGAGGAGGCCAAGCCACCGCGCCGGGCACACGCACCGGATCAGGCATCCTCATGTTCCACGAATATCGATTCATCCCGGGTTTTACAGTGATTGCATCGCTGTCTTTATCTTGATCCGCCGCATCGTGCTCAGCTTCTTCCTTCGCTTCGTCCTCGCCAGTCTCGACGGTGATCGTGTACGACCGAATCTCCGAGCCATCCTCGTTGAGGAACACCAATGAAGCATCGCCATCGACCTCATCAGGCAGATTGAAATGCACACGCACCGAATCCCATCTCTTTCGATGCGCCGAAGCAGGCGAATACAGAATCAGCTCATCATCATTCGCGCTCGACTCGTACTGGCGCAACACCGCAAGATCGCTCAGCACCCAGAACGACCTCCCCTGCGTCGACACAACAAGATCATTCCCTTTGACAACAAGGTCGGTGACGGGAGTTCTCGGCAGGTTCAGTTGCAACGGCTCCCACTCGTCGCCCGCATCGAACGACACATACACACCCGTTTCAGTCGCAGCATACAACAGCCCCGCACGCTCGGGGTCTTCTCGAATCGACCGAACAAACGCGCCATCATCAATCCCGTCAACGATGAGTTCCCAAGTTCCACCCCCATCGCGCGTGCGATATATATAAGGATGAAAATCGTCCATTTTGTACCGGTTGACCGCAAGATACGCGGTGTCCGCATCCTGCGTGCTCGCCTCGACCATGCTGATCAACGGCCAATCGCCCATGTCCGATGGCGTCACGTTCGACCAGGATTCCCCACCATCGCTCGTCACCTGCACAAGCCCGTCATCGGTGCCAACCCAGATCATCCCCTCCCGCAACGGCGACTCGGCAATCGTAAAGATCGTGCAGTAATACTCAACACTGGTGTTGTCCTGTGTAATCGGCCCGCCACTGGACCGCTGCTTCGTCTTGTCGTTCGTCGTCAGATCGCCGCTGATTGCGTCCCACGAGGCGCCTCCATCGCGCGACCGGAAGAGCGCTTCGCCGCCGACGTACACCGTGTCCGGGTCGTGAGGCGAAAGAACAATCGGAAACGTCCACTGAAACCGATGAACCAAATCATCCGCGCCGGACCCCATCGGGTTTTCCGGCCAGACGGCAATGTTGCGCGAGAGCCCCGTCGAATGGTCGTACCGAGTGAGATAGCCGCCGTAGGAGCCGGCATAAATAATGTTCGCATCATCAGGATGAACCGCGATGTAGCCGCTTTCGCCTCCACCAACGGGATAAAGATCGCGCCGCCAGTCGCGGTCAACTCGGGACAAGCTCGAAACAGAAGCGGTCGAGTTGTCCTGCTGGGCGCCATAAATGCGATACGGGAATTGATTGTCAACCGTCACATGGTAGAACTGCGCCGTCGGCTGATTCGTCTGCGTCGACCATGTATCCCCTCCATCAAAGGAGATATTGGCGCCGCCGTCGTTGCCATTGATCATTCGTTTGTTGTCCGTTGGGTCGATCCAGAGCGCGTGGTTGTCGCCGTGCGGCGTGCGGATCGTGCTCCACGTTCGCCCGCCGTCTATTGATTTGTGAAAACGCACATTGAGCACATACACCGTGTCAGGCTCGTCGGGATCAGCCGTGATGTGTGTGTAATACCACGCGCGTTGGCGCAGGCTTCGATCCTCACTGGTGCGTGTCCATGTATCGCCGCCATCTGTTGAACGGAAGACGCCGCCATCCTCAGCTTCGACAATCGCAAAGACCAGATCGCGCTGAGCTTTGGAAACACTCACGCCGATCTTACCCTTCACCCCTTTGGGCAAACCCTCGGTGAGTTCTTCCCATGTGTCGCCACCATCGGTCGATCGGTACAGGCCGCTCCCGGCGCCACCACTGTCCAAACTCCAAGGCGTGCGCTTCACTTGCCACATCGCAGCGAACAACACGCGCGAGTTGTTGGGATCCATCGCGATGTCAACAGCGCCGACCCCATCGTTGACCTCCAACACTCGGCTCCAAGATTCCCCGCTGTCCGTCGATCGAAACACACCTCGCTGGGAGTTTTCGCCAAAAACATGCCCGAGCGCCGCAACGTACACGACCGCAGAGTCGGTGGGATGCACAACGACCCGACCAATCTGGCGAGAATCCGTCAGGCCCATATGCGTCCATGTTTTGCCTGCATCCAGCGATCGGTACACCCCATCGCCATGTGAAAAGTTGCCCCGAATGCATGTCTCACCCATGCCGACATAGATCACGTTGGGATCGGAAGGCGCCACCGCGATCGCACCGACCGAACCCGTCCCAAACGCATCGTCTGAAATATTCGCCCACGAGGCGCCCGCGTTCGTCGTCTTCCATACGCCACCACCCGTCGCGCCCATATAGAACACACTGCGATCTTCGTACGATCCCGTCACCGTCTGCGCCCGGCCGCCTCGAGCGGGCCCGATGTTGCGCCATTCAAGCGAACTGAACGACTCGTTCTTCGCCTCCGGCTTGTCGTCAGCCGCTGCAAGCCCAGGAATCCCAGCCATGATGACGAACAACAACACGAGAACAGAAGTGCGGGAATGATTCATCGGATTCATCATGGGTCTCCAGTTCGACTTTGCACCAAGCGTTTCAATACAATCTACCGCGGAAACAACGTCGGTTGGCGCCCCCAATATCAAGGGCCGCGAGAGAGTCCGATAGTGTCAGCCTGCACTCGCTCAATTCAAGAGTTGGCTTGGCTCACGCTTACTTTTCTGGATGGGTTGTCAGCAAACTCTCCAACGAAGCAATACACCGATACAGGCGCCGCGCACTAGAACGGAGAAGATCGTTGCCGTGATCTCACACGCCTTCTTCAGCACCTTCTTCTAATCAGATGGACACTGGCTCGAATCTCGCCGTGAAGTGTCGGAGCGACCCAGACTGCTCGACGATTCGATAGCCCGGCCACTGTGCTGCTTTCGCCTTCACTTCGAGCACCGCTTCGATCACATAGTCGATGTGGGACTGCGTGTAGGTTCGCCGCGGGATCGCCATGCGCACCAACTCCATCACCGCATGCTCCCCCATCATGACCGACCCAATCTCGCACGACCGGATCCCAGCATGTTCGTACATCGCGCACGCCAGCGCCTGCCCCGGAAAGCACGAGCGAGGCACATCAGGCAGGAAATCGCACGCATCCATATAGATCGCATGACCCCCGGGCGGCTGCACGATCCGAACACCCGCTGCTGCCAGTCGATCCCCGAGATACTCGACCGAACGAACACGATATTGCAGGTAGTCCTCTTCAAGAACTTCGTTGAGCCCGATCGCCATTGCCTCAAGGTCGCGACCCGCCAACCCGCCGTACGTGACATAGCCTTCGGTGAGAATCAAAAGATCCGAAGCACGAACAAACAGGCTCTCGTCCCTCAACAACAACACGCCGCCGATGTTGACCAACCCATCTTTTTTGGCAGAGATCGTGGCGCCATCCGAAAGCTCAAAAACCTCGCGCGCGATCTCCCGCACGTCCCGTCCCGCTTGGCCCGGCTCGCGCATCTTGATGAGCCAGGCGTTCTCCGCGAACCGTGCTGCATCAAGAATCAACGGCTTGTCGAACTCGTCGCAAATGCTCCGAATCTCGTGCAAGTTCGCGAGCGAAACGGGTTGCCCTCCGTTGGTGTTGCACGTGATCGTGAGCATGACCATCGGAACATCGTCCGCACGATCATTGAGAAGATCGCGCAACAGCTTGGGATCCATGTTCCCCTTGAACGGCGCCGCGACGCTGGCTGCGCGCCCCTCTTCAGTCAGAATGTCGACCGCCTTGGCGCCGGAATGTTCAACGTTGGCGCGAGTCGTATCGAAGTGCGCATTGTTGGGAACGATCATGCCTTGACCAGCAGGCGGGCTGCCGATCAACGTCTCGACGAGAATGCGCTCACTGGCGCGCCCCTGATGCGTCGGCAAAACATGCTCAAAGCCGGTGATCTCCCGAATCGCCTTGAGAAACCGAAAATAGCTGTCGGCGCCAGCGTAGGACTCGTCCCCTCGCATAATCCCAGCCCACTGCTCGCTGCTCATCGCGCCCGTGCCGGAATCGGTCAGCAGGTCGATCAGAACATGGCGGGATGGAATCTTGAAGAGGTTGTACCCCGCCTGCTTGAGATATCGAGTTCTCTCCTCGGTAGTGGTGAGTCGAAGCGGCTCGACCGACTTGATACGAAACGGTTCAAAGATTGTTTTCATGTTGAAATGCGACCCGCTGGAGAATACCAGACAATGAAATAGTGTAATCAGGCGCTTCGATGCCTGCTGCTGGCTAGCTCAGCGTGTCGCGAGCGCGCGATGCGCACCCAATCGCACGCCTCAGCATCTCCGCCATGCGCGGCGCTTTGCAAGCTCAATCACAAAACAAAAACCTATTCACAACTTAGATGGATTCGGCAAAACGCCAACCATGTGCGGCGGACCCTTCCAGACCACGAACGCTTCTAAATACGCGGTTTGTGAGCAGGAATCCCCCTCCAGAATCTCGAATAGATAAAGAGCAAGATTTCTCTTGCATTTCTCACCGCCATCGGGGATAACAGTGTTGATCTCCCTGCACCGAGTCCCCTGAGAAGGACTGTCTCTATTCGCTGC
>CAYMQF010000037.1:12097-14955 GCA_964392425.1 uncultured Phycisphaeraceae bacterium | reverse complement strand
CTCCTTTACTTCGATCCATTTGAAACCTACACGTTCACCGACTTCACCAATCCCCCAACGAGCCTGATTTCCCTTCTGGGACAGGTCAATCCCGCCGGTTTGACCTACACGAATGTTGACATCGAGCTCGGTGTCGCTGACAACGCCGTCATGATGGCAGGCTCCGGGCAAGGCGCTCCCAACCCCGCCGTGAATCAGGGAATGGGATTTGGCATCGACAACTCCCCGCCGTTCCTTGCGCTCGCGCGCGGCAGCGGCCTCGACGCCCCCAACGACGGCTTCACATTGGGAATGAACATCGTTCACGCTCTCGGTATTCCGGGCTCCACCCCAGACACCGCACTGCGATTGAAGACGGACTGGTATCTCAAGAACAAAAAAACAAGTCAATGGTGGAGCCCGACTTCCTTCACTGAGGGAGCCATTGCCGAACGCATGTTCTTCGGTGGGCAGAATCTCAGTGGCGTGCTCGGCGCTTTCTCCGACGTCGATGGCTTCCTCACCAACTTCGTGAGCCTTGGATTTCTCACCTCCCAGGTCGGTCAGTTCTACGCGCCCCCGGTCAACCCGCTCTTCCCGTTCCCGGTCAACGAGTGGTTCGAGATCATGCTGGTGATGGCCAGAAACCCAAACGGAGGTGGTGGAATTGGTCAAGGCTCTTTCATCAAAACACCTGCCACCGTCGCCAACGGGTTCCTTGATCCCCGCATGGCCAACGGCGACATCCTGCCTGCCGACGGTGAGCCCGCCGGCTGGATCAACACCTATCCCGGCGTTGTGGATGACCCTCTGACTCCTGAGATCGAGGGTCTAGGCCTTGCTCTGACGCAGTTTGGACAGGCCCCTTCGACCTCCGGCCCGTTCGGCCTCTCTCGACCGCTTTTTGCCATTTCTCTCAGCGGTTTGCAGATCGGACTCGGACTCGACGACCTCACCGACCCCTTGTTCCTGCCTGACGATGCCTTCATCGACGACCACATTCTGGTTGGCGCTGCCTTTGTCCGGCCAAGCCCCATCCCCGACTTCATCATCCCCTACACCGACGATATGGAGCTCTATTTCCCCGGCCTGGTCGAGGCTCAGACCGACCGCATCTTCACCACCTCAGATGCGATCATTTCGACCGCCCAGAACGCAACGCCCGGCGGCAACCAGTCGCTCGGGCAGATCATCACCAACAACGACGGCGTCTTCCGCTCAGATTCCGGTGAGTTCTTCCCGACGTTCCCGCAGCCTGTCGTCGGGTCAGTCGGCACAGACGGCGTGCCATTCACCAACGATGCAGATGGCAGCGAAGCATCGCTCGTCGTCAACGCCCAGATCCGAATCGGCATCACCACACGAACAAGTCGAGCACTCCGCATCCTGGACGGCGCCATGTCGGGCGACTTTGTAGGAACGATCTTCTTCGGCGCAACCAATCCTCTCGCCGTCTCCCCCGAAGCGGACGCTCGAATCTGGATCCGCCAGCCCAACGTCGGTTCGGACGGCGTCTGGGCCGTCGCGCCCGGTTTCGACAAATCAAAGAACGGTCAGGAAAACCTGACACAAGGCAACTGGTGGCCAGCCTCGCAGTGGGATCCCCTCAATCCTCCCGCCGGGCTTGATCCCAGTGAAAACGATTTCAACAATCAGTTCACCAACATTCCGACGGGCGCCCTGCCGGACGGCTCAGACGGCGTCGCCGTGATTGTCAATACATTCACGGATGTCCTGATCGAAGTTCAGCCCAACCCCGGTCAAGATGAGAAGAATCCCTACGACGCCGGGCTCATGCGCGTCACCATCAACGGCTCAGTCATCGCCAATCCCGCGCGCGCCGACGGCCTGTGGCTTGCGGGCGGCGTCTCAGCGAGCGAAGCGCAGTACTGGTCCGGCAACGAGTTCAATGGACTTGGTGACACGACCCACGTCGATGACATCGTCTTGTCCGGTCCGCTGCGCGCAGCGACCACCGGCCCCGCGTTCACTTCCCCCTACGCAGACAGCTTCGAACTCTACAACTTCGGCGAAACCATCGACAGCCAAGGCAACACGCCGTTCCTCGACCTCGGATCTCTCGCGGACTCCCCGGCGACTGACAACGACCGCAAGCTCATACTCTCCACCAAGCCACCCTCCGCGCTTGCGCCCGGCGTCACAATGGTCTGCCGCTACCAGGTCGACACCGTAAAGCTCAACTCCGGCCTGCTCAACGTCGGCGACACCGTCGTCATGAACTTCAGCGAACTTCCCCTCCCCTTCAACACGCTGCTCGATCAGAACATCGACTGCCCAAAAACAAATCCTTTCTCAGGTTTCCAAGGCCCCTCCGCTCCCTTCGTACTGCGACCATTCAACACAGCGCTCAGCACCGCGGAAAACCAACCGCGCATCGAAACGGGCACATGGACGCTCCTCACTTCACAGGCAGGTCCACCCGCAACTCAGTTCCCAGAGCCGTACGATCCGATCGCCTTCCCCAATGACATCGCCACCTTCTCATACTCAACAACGCTGGCGCCGCGCTGGGCTGGCTCCGGTAAAGCGTCTCGGATCGTCAACGACCCGACCGGCATGGGCAATGGTCAGGTCCTTCAAATCAAAAGCACGTTCGGCGTGGACGGCTCTCTCAGCAACAACCCCGACTTCTTCGCTGCAAGCGCCCTCATGCCCCAAGCGAACTCCGATCCCGGCTCCTTCGCTGTGGCCAGCGCTTTGGCGAGTCTCTCCGTTGACATCTACATCGAAAGCGTCGACGCCACCGGCAATCCCGTCAACGTGCCGCCACGCTCGCGCATGTCGCTCGCTTTCTTCGGCGCCGGCGCCAACGCGGGACGCATCACCACGATCAACTTCGGCGGCCCAAACGTCAACAA
>CAYMQF010000037.1:10399-11997 GCA_964392425.1 uncultured Phycisphaeraceae bacterium | reverse complement strand
CAAGGCATCGCAGGCGTTGTCGACACCAGCAATCTCGACTTCATCCAAGTCAGGCAGGGACGCGATCTCGGCTCCGGCGGTGAGGCGATCCCCAACAACTTCCGCATCCGCACGCTTCTCAACAACGCTCCAGTCCCCTTCCCGCAAACCAGCACTGCCGATGTGACAGCGCCCTTCAACGCTGACAAAGACCTCGACTACTGCTTTTACCAGACAAGCTCCGCACCAGAGTTCCAGGCGAGCGACGCGAACCCTCCCATACGAAATGCCAAGATCGCAGACGAAGGCCAAGTGAACGAAGTATTTGATGTCATCCGCAATCTGTCCGGCGGCGCCGACGTGCTCGCTGTTGTCAACCGTGCGTATGACTCCGCCACCAACATGGTCTCCGGGCCGCTGCTTTTCAACCCGTGCCCGAACAACATTGGGCCGGTGCCATTGATCAACCGGTTCGACCTGTACGACGGATCGACGCCCACCAATGACATTCTGTACACCGGCCGGTGGACGCTTATGGGATCAATCAAGCAAGGCTTTGTTCAGCCACCCCCCGCAGGAGGGCTAGGACGAATCGATGGCCCCTCTCGCACGCCGCCCGTTTCTTACAACGACTTCACTGTTCAGATTCCGGGATTCCCAGGGACGCTCGCCTCGCGCCCGATCCTTGTTTGCCAGTGGGGTTCAGATCCAGCCGATACGAACCTGGGTGTCGACTCATTTGGCACGGTCTTCCCGAGAGCGCGATGGTTCTTCGACAATGTGAAGCTGAACACAATCGTTGGCCCGACACCGTGCGCCGACATCACACCAAATGATGGCTTGAACGCGGTCAACGCCGCCGACTTGGCGTCTTTGCTGGGCAACTGGGGCCCCAACCCGTTCAACCAAGCTGCGGACTTCAACGGCGACGGCGTCGTCAATGCAGCCGATCTCGCAATCCTCTTGGGCAACTGGGGGCCTTGCCCGTAAGTAAGAATGACTGCGACAATCCATGCGTCGCCACCGAGCAATGCAGCCAAACCACTCAGGGCTTCGTCGGAAATCGTTCCAGCGAAGCCTTGTTTCTGTATTGCTCCAAGCGGAATGATGGCGGGCGATTGGTGCTCTATTTCCTAGGTTTCACGCCTAATCTGGAGCAGAAATCACCCTATTTCCAGGTGAGCACGCACCATTGACCAAGGGTATCCCCCCATTTTTCCCCTTACGCCATCGTTTTGCATTTTTTTTCTTGCATCAGCGATTCGTTGCAATTATAATAATGGAGCCTTTTGTCGATAGCTTTGAGGAATAAGCCGAAGACATGAGGCAGGGGGTGGCTGAACTGTGCCGTATGCACACCGCGATCAAGTCGCCGGTTGTGACATTGAGATTTTCGAATCTCGCACTCTTCCCGCGCGCCCAACACACGACACATTCGATAGGAGATTCTGTATGAAACATCTGGCCCACACTCTGCGCACGCAGCCTCGTCACCGACGCGCAATGCGCCTGACCATCCTCACTGCATCCGCAGCGCTCACCTGTGTCGCCCTAGTGCAAGCAGCGCCGTTCTACTGGTCTTTCGGCGTGGGATTCGCGTTCTGCTTTGAACGCCTGCC
>CAYMQF010000037.1:0-10299 GCA_964392425.1 uncultured Phycisphaeraceae bacterium | reverse complement strand
AGCGCCGGCGTCTGGGTTCCACCCAACACCGTCGGCACCTTTGACGCGCTCTTCGGCGTCAGCGTCAACCAAGCTGCGGTCTACTGGGTGTCCGCAACTCAAGGCGCCCCCATCGCAGCGGGTCTGTCCAACAACAACTTCTTCATTGGTCCAGCAAACTCAACGACTCCCCTCCTCCCTGCTAACACTCCTGTCGTAGCTTGGGGCAACGGCCTGCAGCTCTACGCCGGACAGGCGCCAATACACACACTCCAACAGTTGGGGTTCACACACGCAGCGCTCGGCAGCGCGCAGCTCAGCAGTGACGCCGCCGGCCGAGTCGTGGTCAGCAACATCGGCTCCAGCGGTCTCGACGGTGTCTCCATTGACCTGGGACAAGCCCAAGGCTGGGGCGCCGACATGGAGCAAGTTGCGCCCGTCCCCTTCGGCAGCTTCTATGACATCACCATGCTCGGCCAAGTCAACGCGACCGCCAACCAGCCCATCGTCAAGATTCGCACGCAGGACGCCTCCACCGCGGTCGACTCCATCACCAACGTCACCACCACCTTCTTCAACTTGCCCACCACCGTCCACGTCACGCTCTTCGATCTCACCGGCGCCCTCATCGGCGAATACAACACCAACAGCCCATCCAATATGGTCATCACCGAAGAGGGAGTCCCCGCCATCAAAGCCCGACCCCGTGGCACGACCTGCGAACCCAACGGCGACGGAGGCATCATCGACACCGGAGGCAACTCCATCGTCACCGAAGTTGGCACCGCCTTCACCTTCACCGGCGTTTCAACCATCCGCGTGCAAGGCGTCAACCCAGCAGCTGTGGTCGATTTCGCATCCACCGTGGTCATCACCGGAACCAACACCAACGATCTCCGTTTCACCACCGAAAAGCTGCAGTCAGCAACCACCTTTTTCAAACCGGTCAGCTCCGCGCAGTTCAACACAACCTCAACAACGTTCGGCCAAGTAGGCGTGTCCAACATGGGCATCGACGGGACAGACGGCTTCATCGTCGATCCCCGTGAAGTCACCACAGGCGTCAACGGAGCGCGCGACATCACACTTTCGTGGGATCCGATCGTCCTCTGTGACAGCATTGCTCCACCACCACCCACATGCAATCCCGGCAATACCTCTTTGCGACTTCGATCGACCGGCGTTGTCGGTGGTGTCTCTGACGTCGTTCTCGGTTCGCTGCTCATTCAAAACAACTCTGCAGCGCTCGGCTCGGGTATCCAGATCAGCGCAACAAGCGCGCCAAGCGGCAGTCCATCCTTGCAGATCGTGTACTACTCCGCAGGCGCCCTCGTCGGAACGCTGACCGGCGTTCCCAATGGCTTCATCGCCAGCGCCCCCAGTTGGCCAATCGGAGGCGGCGTGAGCGACGACAACATCGGCGCTCTCAATACCTACGCCGATAAGGTTTACTGGGCCGGCGATCTGGCGCTCGACTTTGGCCCGTTCGGTGTCATCGTCGCCGATGAGCTCCGAATCCTTGCAGAGAATCCAGCATCACCAATCGATCATGTGGAAACCCTTGAAGTTCTCATGTCAGAAACTCATGACATCGTTCTCACTTCAGTGGTGGTCAATCCATTCACCACCACGTTCGACCTCGACTCCAACGGCATCGTCGGCCCGGCGGATCTCGCAACGCTGCTCGGCCAATGGGGCAATCCCTACAACGCCTCTGACCTCGCAGGCTTGCTCGGCTCATGGGGTCCCAATCCGTGATCTGAAACAACGAATCAGAAAAACATAAATCCCCGTGCAACGAATTCTCCAGCCTTCTTCCTAAGTGGTCGGCAAGGGTTATCGTTGCACGCTGCGCATCGCACGCTTTCGTGTTGATCGTGTTGAATGCGTCTTCTGTTAGGATGAATGCGCCCGCTCTCTCATGCCGCCGTCGGCGAGCGCTCACCGATCCCTACAGGAAAAAAGGATAAACCGATGCGACACACACACATAGCTCCCCTCCTGCTTGTGGGCATGTTGGCGAACCTCCCCGCTGCGTCTGCAGGCGATGAAACAATCAATGCAGCCGTTGCACGCGTGGCGCCCGACATCATCGCGATTCGCCACGATCTCCATGAACATCCCGAGCTCAGCAATCGTGAGTTCCGCACCGCCAAGCTGATCGCCGATCACCTCCGCAAGCTCGGCCTTGAGGTCACCACCGACATCGCCCACACCGGCGTCGTCGGCATACTGCGTGGAGGCAAGCCGGGACCGACCATCGCCGTCCGCGCTGACATCGACGCGCTCCCCGTCACCGAAGACACGCCCTTCACATTCAAGTCCACCAAACGCGAAGTATTTCTCGGGCAGGAGGTCGGCATAGCCCATGCTTGCGGCCACGACATCCACACATCCGTCCAACTGGGCGTTGTCTCAGCACTGGCGTCGATGCGCGACGAACTGCCGGGCGTCATCATGTTCATCTTCCAGCCCGCTGAGGAAGGCGCCCCGCGAGGCGAAGAAGGCGGCGCTGAAATGATGCTGAAAGAAGGCATTTTCGACGATCTTCGCCCCGAAGCCATCTTCGCACTGCACACCTTGCCCGACCTCGAAGTCGGACAAGTGGGATACACCATCGGGCCGACCTTCGCCGCTGTGGATCATTTCTACATCGAAGTCAACGGCGTTCAGGCACACGGGTCAGCGCCTGAGAATGGAATCGACCCCATCGTCGCAGCGTCCCAACTCGTAAACGCATTGCAAACCATCCGCTCGCGCAATCTCCCCGCGCGCGAACCAAGCGTCGTCACCGTCGGCGTCTTCCACGGCGGGACACGGTTCAACATCATCCCCGCCACAGTGCATCTCGAAGGAACCGTCCGCACCTACAACACCGATGTGCAGGACACCGTCGAAAGGCGAATGCGCGAAATCACTGCGGGCGTCATGCAAGCAGCCGGCGCAACATTTGAAATGGAGTATGTCCGCGTGACGCCCCCCACCATCAACGACGCCGACTTAGCCAAGGAAGTCGTTCCATCCCTCAAGCGCGCGGTCGGCGCCGACCAAGTGGTGTACATAGACCCCGTCATGGGCGGCGAAGACTTCGCCTACTTCTCCAACGTGATCCCCGGCTTTTACTTTCGCCTCGGAACCCGCCTCCCGGGAACCACCTCCGGCGGACTGCACACACCGACATTCACCGCAGATGATGGATCTATCGTGGTCGGCGCCACCGCGATGGCGACCGTCCTCGTCGACTATCTCCGTCGACACGCCAAGTGACAGCGTGGGAGTTTTCGCTTGTATACCCAGTCAATCCGGCGCGCCCCAGCCGCCACCGCCCGGCGTTTCAATGGTGAGCGAGTCCCCGGCGCATACCTCCAGAACTACAGCTGACCCAAGTATGCACTCTGTCCCGTCAGCTCGCCGCAACGTCTGAACGCCCGCAGCGCCTCTCCCCCCACCATGCAGCCCGTCGGGACCAAACGTGCGGTGTTGCGTGACCAGCGACACACATTGCGGCTCAAGAAAAACAAACTCGCGCACGGCGCCATCCCCACCACAGTGCTTTCCCTGTCCGCCTGATCCTCGCCGAATCGCAAATCGCTCCAGCCGAATCGGCCGACGATGTTCGAGCACTTCAGGATCCGTGATCGCCGTGTTCGTCATGTGCGTATGCACTGCTGAGGCACCCGCACTGTTCTCCGTCGCGCCCGAACCGCCACAAATCGTTTCGTAATACGCGCCGCGCTCGTCGCCCATAAGCACGTTGTTCATCGTCCCCTGCGAACCGGCTGCAAGCTCGAACGCTTCGAGCAACAGATTGACGATCCGCTGACTCGTTTCGACATTTCCCGCAGCAACCGCAGGGCACTTGGCAGGATCGGACACAAACGCTGGATTGAGCATCCCGCAAGGCGTAATCAACTCAATCGGCTCCATCAACCCATCATTGAGCGGCACATCGCGCTGGCACAACAGCCGAAGCACATACAGCGTCGCACTGCGCACCACCGCGAGAGGCGCATTGAGATTCCCAGGATGCATATCGGCCGATCCCGAAAAGTCGATCCGCGCCCGACCATCATGAATATCGATCTTGACTCGAAGCACCGAACCATCATCGAGAGTGGTATTTGCATCGCGCGTTTCGCCTTCGCGTTGGTGCAGCGACGCAGTGACCGCCGCCGAAGCACTGTCGCGCACAGACTTCATCACCGTATCCACATCGTCGGCGCCCTCATGGTCGATCAGACTCCGCATCGCCTCGACACCCCGCCGAACGGACGACACCGCCGCTGCGACATCAGCAAGGTTTTCCTCCACGGATCGCGATGGATAAGGCGCCTCACGGAGAACTCGCTCAATCTCCGACAGATCAACGTCATTGACCGTGCCCAGCAGCATGGGCGCGATGACAACGCCTTCTTCTGCGAGCGTTGTCGCTTCGGGAGACATTGATCCCGGGCGCACGCCTCCGATCTCCGCGTGGTGTGCGCGATTGGCGACATACGCGCGCAGCACGCCCGCCGCGTCATAGACCGGCGCCACCACCGTCACGTCAGGCAAGTGCGATCCGCCAAACGCAGGATGATTCGTCGCAACCAAGTCCCCCTCGCGCAGCTCAAGCTCGCCGCATACCGCACGAACGCATGCCCCCAGCGCCCCAAGATGCACCGGCTGGTGAGGCGCCACCACTACGAGCGCTCCATCCGCATCCAACACGCCGCACGAATAATCCTCGCGCTCCTTCACGTTGACCGACAGCGCCGTCCGCTGCAGCGCCGCTCCCATCTCTTCAGCGATCATGTTGAGCCGACAGATCAAGAGCTCCGCCCGGACCGCATGGTGCGTGCGCCGTTTCGATTCGCTCGCTGGCGCAGACACTTCCGGTGCGCAAAGCACAATCGCTCCAACGTCATCAATAGTTGCACGCCAGCTCGGCTCGACCACTGTCACACTCCGCCGTTCAGCGATGAGGGCCGGCCCTTCCACTGTAAAACCGGGAGGTAGTGCATCCCTGTCATAGATCGGCGCCGAGACCCAACGACCACCCACCCGTAGCCGTTGCTGAGTCGGCTCAGTCGGTGACTTCACATGCGAAGCGGATTCCTTCAATGACGGGCTCTCCCTCCACTGCACCAACACACGCGCAGACTCCAGCTCGATCGATCGGTCGCAAGCATGCCCGAAGACGGCGCGGTGCGCGCGTCGGAACGAGTCAGCGATCGCCTTCGGATCATCCACTTCAATAGGAATCGCGTGATCCTGTCCTGCATAACGAACGTTCGCTATCCGCCTTGCGTAATGAATTTCCCCGCCAGGCGCCCCGTCAGCCTCCAGTTCGTTCGATGCTTCACGTTCCAGTTCGCTGAGCATGTCAGCAAGTTCCGCTTGAACATCGTTGAGCGGGCGGAGGACTTGCCGATGCGCGAATCGCTCCACCGCCGC
This sequence comes from uncultured Phycisphaeraceae bacterium, assembly GCA_964392425.1. Taxonomy (GTDB): domain Bacteria; phylum Planctomycetota; class Phycisphaerae; order Phycisphaerales; family UBA1924; genus CAYMQF01. The sequence goes on along the minus strand of CAYMQF010000037.1, from coordinate 4,884 downwards.
CAGCCCGAGCCCCCACGCTGAGAGCAACGACGCATCTTCAGGAATGATGACGGTGCGCGCATCAAGCAGCTCAGCCACCGCGCACGCATGTTGTGGCCCCGCACCACCAAATGCGACGAGCGCATACTCCGCCGGGTCGTACCCTTGCCGAACCGAGATTCGCCGAATCGCGCCTGCCATTGCTTCGTTAGCGATTTCAAGAAACCCTTCGAGAAGATCGTCACGCTCTGCATCGTTCGTTGCGCCCAGCGATCGTGCCGCTGCTTCGCGCGCCGCTTCGATTGACAATGGAATCTCAAATCGGTCAGGCGCCAACCGCCCAAGCAGGAGATTCACATCCGTCACCGTCAACGGCCCGCCCGCTCCATAACAGGCTGGGCCCGGCGTCGCGCCCGCGCTCTTGGGCCCAACATAAGGCCTGCCCGATTCAATCCCGCAGATCGACCCACCGCCCGCTGCGACCGTTTCAATCGCAAGCGCAGGCGTGGTCAGAGTGGCGCCGCCCACCGTATGAGTTGGTGCGTAGTCATACCCGCCGTCGATGCGCGCTGCGTCCGTCGAAGTGCCGCCCATGTCAAAGGAGATCACGCGCGGGAATCCCGACCGCTGCCCAGCATGCCACGCGCCGCACACACCACCCGCCGGGCCGGACAGCAATCCTTGTGCCGGGTGAAAACGATCCGCGCGCACAAGCCCGCCCGTGCTGGTCATCACCATCACCGCTGCAGTCGGCGCCGACGCGTGAATTTCATCAAGAAACGACGCGATCATCGGAGAAAGAGCTGCATCTGCGACCGCAGCCTCGGCGCGAGGTACGATCTTGATGGTCGGCGTCAGCTCCGCAGAGCAAGTGACATGCTCGAACCCAACTTCTCGCAGCACCGCTCCAACCGCCTGCTCATGCTCCGGGTTTCGCCATGCGTGCATCAGCGCCACCGCGGCGGAGCGTACACCTGCATCGAGCGCGCGCTTCGCATCTTGGCGCACACGATCGAGATCCAACGGCTCAATCACGTTGCCCATCGCGTCGAGCCGACCGGCCACTTCGATCACCATCGTGTGCAACGGCTCGCGCTTATGGATATTCAACGCGAATAGATCGGGTCGACGTTGGTCTCCTATCCGAAGCAGATCCGCAAAACCGCGCGTCACGAAGAACGCGGTCGGGGCCGTCGCTCGTTCCAGAAGTGCGTTGGTCCCGCGCGTGGTGCCCAATCGTAATGTGAGAGGTGGCAGTTCTATGCCCGCGCCCACACCCGTGACCAATCGCGCTGCAAGAATAGGGGCAGGCTCATACGTCGTCAGTTCGACGATCTCGCCAGCAGGCGCCTCTCCGGTCAGCATCGCGCGCGATGCGCCAGCATCCCATGATTCAATACATATCTGAGAAGCATCCCCATCAATTTCACAAACGTGAAATCCCGTCGGGTCGAAGCCGGCGAGCCAACGAGCGTCAAGGCGCACCACCGTTGAACTGATCCTCTCATGCACGCGCGCCCGCAAACGCCCCGACGACAGCACCTTTGCTCGGCGAATCGATCCATTGGGTACGACCGCCAGGCAATCCGTAAACGTGCCACCCGTGTCAGTCCAAATGCGCCAATGATTCTTGGTCATTCGCTGGCGCCATCCGAGCAAGATCGAAAGGCCAGGCTGACCACAACATTCATGACGAACGCTGCGACAAACGCGATCGTCAGGTTGTAAATCTCAATGCCAACCGCGGCGTCACCGTTGATAAGCGTCCACACTCGCGCCCCCGGTGCATAGACCTGCTTCCACACAATCGCAACGACGAACCCAGTCACGATGCCCGCGATGGCGCCCGCATAGGACGCGCGTTTCCACAGCAATGCAAGGATAAGTTGCGGCCCGAACGAGGCGCCAAGTATCGCCCAGCCATAGTCCACCACAAACGAATACACACTGATGCTCTCGTCGAGCGCCATGGCAGCGGCGCCGATTCCAAGAACAAGAACCACCGACTTATTGAGTATCCCATGGTTGCCCTTCTTCGTCGGCGCAAACACTCGCGCGTACAGATCGTTAGCCACCGCGGACGCTGCGACGACAAGCTGTGAATCCGCAGTTGATGCAATCGCCGCGAGCACTGCAGCCAGTGCGATTCCCGCGATCGCGCCGGGAAGCAGGTTTGATGCCGTGATAATGAGCGCGGTCTCTGATGATGCTCCGCCAGCGCGCAGCGGCTCGCTCCACGCAGCGCCCTGCTCAACAAACGTCCGCGCGATCAGCCCGATCGTGACGGCGCCCCAATACGCCAGCCCCGTCCACACCATCGCGATCATCATCCCGGTGCGAACCTCGCGCTTGCCTCGCATCGCCATGTAGCGCACGACCACATGAGGCTGCCCCGGATATCCAAGGTTGATCCCCAGCGCCCCGGACCCAAGCACAAAACCGATCAGCGCGTACCCGCTGCGTCCGCCCGTCATCGACACGAGATCCACGCCTGGCACACTTCCCAGTGTCTCACTGATTTGTGAATAACCGGTCGACCCAACCAAGAGATAGATCGGCATGCCCGCCAGCGCAACAACCATCACCACCGCCTGCACCGAATCCGTCCAGCACGCAGCACGGAAGCCACCGATCACGGTGTATCCAAGCACGATCACGGCCCCGATGACGACGCCGAGCCGATGATCGACCGACGCGAACATCGCATCAAACGCTTTGCCCGAAGCAGCCATCTGCGCGGAGACATAGAGGATCATCGCGATCAGGATTACAAGGACCGACAGCCCGCGCAGTATCGGCAGCCTTTCTTTGAACCGGAATGCAAAGTAGTCCGGCACCGTCAGCGCGCCGAGTTGCTCGGCCCCATGTCGCAATCGGTTGGCCAGCACCGCCCAGTTGAAGAGCACGCCGACCAGAACGCCCGGGATCAACCAATACGCCACGAACCCCCGGTCAAACGCCAGGCCGACTAATCCGAGCGTCACCCACCCGGAGGATACCGAGGCGCACGCTGACAACGCGCCAACCCAGGCGCCGAGCCCGCGCCCTGCGAGGAAGTAATCGTCATCCGTCGCCTTGGCGAAGCGCGATGAATACACACCCACCCCGACTATAAAGAGCGTGTACAGCGTGAATGAAACACCCAGCACTGTCATAGAATGTCACCCTTGGCGCGCATCATTGCCACAGAGCTTACCGCACCGAGCGATCGCCCGGCGTGCTCAGGCGGTGTGCACAGAGTGGGAATGTATTAGCGGCGAGCGGCCCGGGATGACCAGTGCAGGTGAGCGATGCGCAACTCGCCATCATCAGGCACGATGACGAAACTCACTGCGACACGAAACTTGCGGAGCTCGTCTTCGATCTCAACCGTGAAAAAACCCGTCATGCGCACAAGCTGCGTATCTCCAAAACGCTCTACTATTTCATCGTCGAGAGTGAACTTGAAATCCCCAGCGGCTTCGATTTCCGGCGCCAAGTGATGATCGCGGTAATGCTCCCAACTGCCTTCGTCCGAAGCGTTTTCGAGAATGGAGCTTCGGTCGTCCGTGAGGAACAACTCGGTCAACTTATCGAGATCGGCTGCCTCCATCCCCGCGATGTATGCCCGCGCAACGGCGCCGCCGTCCAGCCCAGCACGATCGCCCTGCGTGACCGCGATCGCACCTGCAACGCTCACGAATGCAACAAGAACAAATACGAAGACGGATACGCTTTTTCGGGTCATGGGGAATCTCCTCGGCTGTCGCGGACAGCGGCATGGTCAAAGGAATCGACGAATGACTCAAGACGTCTTGGCCCCGCAGTCTACTGTCTGAAGGTGTTTCTGCTGCGAAGTCGATCATGCTCGCGCTGAGTTGAGGCTTGGGGACGAAGGGAGCCTTTTTTCCATGCTGGGGCCACCCCTTGACATCATACTATGTGACGCATAGTATGATTGTGGAACCCCTTTCTGGAGGCATCGACCATGCGCATCGAACGCGAACTCATGCGGGGGGCCGGCCCCGTCGCCGTCCTCAAACTCCTCTCCACCGCCGAGATGTACGGCTACGAACTCGTCGACGCCCTCGACAAACAGACCAAGGGCGTCCTCGCGATGGGCCAGTCCACGCTCTACCCGCTCCTGTACAACCTCGAAGCCAAGAAACTTATCAAAGGCGTCTGGCGAACCAGCGACTCGGGGCGCGACCGCAAGTACTACGCCTTGACAAGCAAGGGGATCAAGAAACTCGCCAGCGATGAAAAACAATGGCGCACCCTTGCCGATGCGATGCGCGCACTTGGTATTTTCGAAGCTGACCCCGCCAGCGTCAGAGCCGCGAGCCGACGGGGGGCGCTGGCATGACCAACACCGCCCACGCGCCCGGGCGCCCCTTCAAACTGCGCCTCATCACATCCCCCATGCGCGATATCGTTCGATTCCGCGCCACCGGCCGCCTCGAGCTGATGATCTATCCCGATCGCGCGGGCCTTCCCTCCGCTCTGGCCGACCTCGTTGTGCGCATCACGAAACAGACTCGCCTGCGCGCTCTTGAAAAAGCCGACGTAGCACGCGAACTCAGCGCCCACTTCGCAGAAGGCATTGCGGTAGGCAAAACCACCGACGAGCTCATCGACAGTTTCGGCGACATCAGGAAAGCGGTGAAACTGATCCGCCGAGCGAAGAAACGCAACCGCAGCCGAGTCCTTCGCGCTGCTCGGCGCGCGATGGTCGGCGCCTTCTCCGTCCTTGCAATCCTTTATGCGAGTGTGCTCATCTGGTACATGTTCGGCATTGGCAAGGTCAATCCTTCCCATGACTATCTTGCTGATATGAACGCAGTCGCCGCTGCGGTCCCCGAACAAGAACGCGCTTGGCCTGTCTATCGCAAAGTATTTCTTCAGATGGGACCGATCCCCAGAGAT
>CAYMQF010000036.1:8786-19849 GCA_964392425.1 uncultured Phycisphaeraceae bacterium | reverse complement strand
GGCTTCGGCGCGCTCAATATCTTCATGCGCCGCGCCGTCGATGGGGATTCCATCAAGATTTACGGCAAGGGCGATCAAACCCGCGACTACATCTTCATCGACGACTGCATCTACGCCATGCTCTGGACAGCGGTCCTCGAAGAATGCCTGGGAGAGGCGTACAACCTGGGTGGCGATCGAGATGTTTCACTTGCCGAAGCCGCGACACTCGTTGCCAAGCTGGGAGGCGTCGAGGTCAGCCACGTCCCCTGGCCCTCCGATGCGCTCGCGGTAGAAACCGGCAGCTACCGCGCCGACCACAGCAAGCTCCACGCCGTCGCCCCGCTCCCGCCTCAACTCCCCTTCGATCAGGCAGTCCTGCTCACCATGCAGGACTACGCACGCGGCAACCCGCCCAAGGAGGCGCATTTTGCCAAAGCAACCCTCTGAGATTTTTCTTCAAGGCACGCGCGTTCTCGTCACCGGCGCCTCCGGGTTCATCGGCTCACACCTCGTCAGCAGGCTCTTGAACGAAGGCGCGATCGTCGGCGCCCTCTCACGCACGCAAGGCAGGCTCGCAGCATTGCCCCAGTGCGATTTCGAGTTTATCCCATGCGATCTTCTCGATGAGAGCCGCTTGAACGCCGCCATGTCGGAGTTCAAACCGACGATCGTTCTTCATTACGCTTCATGCCCCGACGCGCAGGAATCGCCCAGCCACACAGCGATGTGCATCGATCACAACATTCGTGCGACCGCCAACCTGATCGAAGCGGTCCGCAAGCACTGCTCGCTCCTCGTCTTCGGCGACTCCGCAAAAGTTTTCGGCAACGCGCCCGTCCCCCACGAGGGGTCCACCCCCGTCGAGCCCAACAGCGCCTACGGCATCACCAAGGTCGCAGCGTGGTGGCTTTGCCAATCCGCCGCTCTCCTCCACAACTTCTCCGCCGTGTCGATCAGGCCGACGCTTGTCTACGGGCCGGGGCAGCCCGCCAACCTCATTTCGTATGTCGCGCATCGCGCTCTGGAAGGCGCCAGCGAGATCGTCCTGCAGGGCGGCAGCCAGACGCGCGACCCGCTCTATATTGATGACGCGATCGACGCGATCCTCGCAGCGATCCGCCATGGGTCGCTCATCTCAGGCCGATCCATCGCGATCAGCGGGGGCGAAGAAGCCAGCGTCGTCGAGCTGGCGCGCAGCGTGATCGAGGCAGCCGATTCAAACGCAACGGTCATCGCGAGAGAGGCCGCCGCCCGCCCCACTGAAATCTGGCGCAGCACTTGTAATAATCAAGAAGCAAAGCGTCTCTTGTCATGGAGCCCTCATGTGTCTCGAGCTGAGGGGCTCGTCCGCACGGTCCAGGCAATCAATCAGGATCGCGCCCGCCAACTCGCGCCGTGATCCTCGGAGAAACATCGTGAAACATTCACTCACTCTTGGCGCCGCGACATTGTTGAGCGCCTTCACCTTGGTCGCTTGCCAGGACGATCTCTCGTCTGAGCAGCCTTCTCGCCGCGTCAAAAAAACTCAAGAAACCACTGCCCCCGCCCCCGCCAGCATCAACGCCGCCGGCAAACCGTTGTTCGCGCTCTCGACGTTCGCTTACGCCTTCACCAAGGAAGCGAGCGACAAGACCTTCGAGATCACGCGCAACAACGGGCAGATGTACGTCGTGCAGATCGACAACGGCGTGCCCTGGGCGGAGGCTCTCTCCGGGGCGCCGCTCCCGGTCCGCGAACGCCGCAAGTGGGAGACATTCAAACGTGAACGTCCGGAGGGGCAGCCCTTCTATCTCTCATTGGCGCCGTTGGATTTTGACCGGATGAACCTTGCCGGCCCGCCGGAAGGCTCGGTCATGCCCGCGTCGATCCGAGGCTCCGCCTTCGACAGCGACATCATAAAAACCGCCTACCTGAAATATGCACAGCGCGCGGTGGACTACTTCGACCCCGACTTCCTCAACCTCGGCATCGAAGCCGGAGAGCTTGCCGCTCGTCGCCCCAGCGCGTGGCCCGCCTTCACCCGCCTTATCGAATACGTCATGGTCAACCTCAAACGCGAGCACCCCGACCTGAAGATCGGGATCTCCTTCGGCTTGCAGTCACTCATGGATCCCGCCACCGCGCAGCGATCCAAATCGTTCATCGAAAAGTGCGACTACCTCGGGCTCAGCTTCTATCCCTACATGAGCGAGTTCCACGAAAAGTTCGGCGTCTCCCCACTCCCCGACCCACCTGACGAATGGCGCAAGCCTCTTGAATGGGTCCGCAACTACACCAACAAGCCGATCGCCATTTGCGAGACGGGCTACAACAGCACCGACGCGACGGCCTCGGGGTTCGGCGTCAACCTGACAGCCTCGTCCGAACTGCAACGGCAATACGTTGAGGACCTGGGCCGAATCGCGATGCGCGACCACCATCTCTTTGACATTTATTACTTCCCGGTTGACATCGACGGCGTGCTGGCCGGCGTCCCCGACCAAGGCGCTTCGGGCGCCATTCTGTGGCGCAACAACGGCCTGCTCGACGCTGACCTCAAACCCAAACCCGCGTGGCAAGCGTGGCAAAAAATCCTGGCGGGCGACATCGATCCGCTCCCACCGTTGGGATCCGGCGGCGCCTCGAGCGCACCACCAGCTGCGGCGCCCGCACCAACTCCCGCAGCTCCCGAAGTCGTCGCCGTGATTGGCTTTTCCAACGATGGCGAACTCTTCCAAAGTGGGCCGGAAAGCGGCGTGTCGATGAAGAAAAACGCCGGGCCGGGCGGCGCCAACGCAATGAAATGGGAATACTCGCTGGCTCGCTCGCAGTGGCTCTGGGCCGTGCGAACCATCGATCTCGGCGCTGCTGCTGGCGCGACCAACTTCGAGTTTGACGCCAAGAGCAAACGCAACAGCTCGTACATCATCCAAGTGAAGGAAAGCAGCGGCGAAAGCTTCTTCTACCCCATCCAGACCGGCCGAGACTGGGCACGCCTTTCCCTCAAACTCAGTGACTTCCAGCTTGATCCAAGCACCAAACGCAACGGCGTCCTCGACCTCGACAACGTCAATCAGATCGTTATCGCACTGAGCGGCGAACAGAAGAGAGGCTCCGGCACGCTCCTATTGGCGAACATGGTTTTCACCCGATAGCGTTCCTGTTGCGCGTGGTGTTCAGTCATTTATCACATAGTGTGATAACAAACCATTTATGAAAACGAAACGTCTATGAAATCCCGTGAGCAACTTGGCGCCAAGGCCGTTCGGCTCGGCTTCACCTCCCGCCAACAAGTCGATGAAGCCCTCGATGTCCAACGCGCCAAGAAAGAGCGCGGCGAGCACATCCCGCTGGGCGCCTTGCTTATCGAGATGGGCAAACTCGCGCCCGCGCAGCTTGTCCCCCTTCTTGATGACAGCTCGCTGAGTGGGTTTCATCTTGCTGAAGACGCGGTCCGCCTTGCTGCGCACTTTCATCGCACGCTCGGCGCCGATGATCGCCTGGTCATGTTCACCAGCCCCGCGGGAAGCTCCGATGTCTACACGATCATGTCGCAGCTCGCCCTTGCCATGGCGCTGATGGGGCAGGGGCCGATCCTTCTTATAGACGCCAACCTCCGCACACCCGAGCTCCACTCGCGCTTCCACGTTCGTGCGGCGCCGGGGCTCACGGAGCTTATCGACGGCAACTCCACCGAAGACGAATGCGTTGTCCCCACCGGGCTTGATGGCTTATCCATTCTCCCCGCAGGCAAAGCGGAGGGCGACTTGCTCGCTCGCCTACTCTCAGTGCGATGCGCTGAACTTCTCGATGGTTTTCGCGCCAAGTTTCGCCTGACACTCGTCGCAACTTCCGCGGTGCTCGACTTCCCCGAAGCGACACTGCTCGGCGCCCGCATGGACGGCGTCGTCGTGGTCGTCCGCGCTCACAAACAACGCCGATCCCAACTCAGTGAAACCACGCGCGTCCTCCAAGGGCTCAACGTCAAGATGTACGGCTCCATCCTTATGAACAACGGCTCGGCCAAACGGGTGGACCCATGACCGCCGCTGTCATTCAGCCCGATCTCGCCCCAGCACTTCAAGCCGACCCTCGCAAACCACTGGTGGTTGTCTTCCTGCTGCACACCGTCGCATACGGTGGCATCGAGACGATCATCATCAACTGGATCGGCAAGCTCGATCGCACCCGCATCAATCCGCAGTTGGTCGTCTTTGAGAATCCGGGACAAACCGAAGATGCCTTCGTCGAGGTCGCCCGGCGGCAGGGGATTGACGTGCGCAAGATCCCGTGGTCCCGCCGAAAGCCTATCTTTTCGTCATCGCGCATCCTCGCTCGCATTCTCCGTGAGCTGCGCGCCGACATCGTGCACACGCACAATGTGTACGCAGAGATCGTGGGATACCTCGCCGCTCGCAAGGTCGGCGCCAAAGTCATTACGTCTCTCTATGTCTGGGCGGATTTCGGCTTCAAACGAAACATCCAGCAGTGGCTCTCCGCCAAGCTCATCAAACGCTTTGATCTTGTCTCCTCGCAGTGCCAGATCACGATGGATCAGACGGTCACGCGAGGCGTCCCGCGCACTAAGCAGCGCGTGCTTATTTCAGGCATCAACACGAAGCCGACCATGCTCGATGACGAGACTCGCCGAGCACGCCGGGCGGAGAAAGGCGTCACCGACGACCATGTTGTGTTGGTCAACGTCGCCCGCCTGTATCCCGAGAAGGCTCAGGACTTGCTGCTCAAATCGTTTCACCGAGTCCTCGACGCCCGCCCCAACGCGCGCCTGTGGATCCTCGGCGTTGGCCCGCTCGAAGAAGAACTCCGCGCTCTTTGCGCTTCGCTTGATCTGGATGACGCGGTGACATTCATGGGGTTTGCTGACGCGCTGCAGGACACATTGGCGCTGTGCGATATTCAGGTCCACCCGTCGAGTGCGGAAGGTGTGCCTCTGTCGATTTGCGAAGGGATGGTCGCGGGGTTGCCGATTCTCGCCACTCGCGTCGGCGGCGTGCCCGAAGTCATCATCCACAACGACACCGGGTTGCTCATCGAGCCCGGCGATGAAGAAGCACTGACACATGGCTGCATCGACCTCATCGACCACCCCGAGCGATGGAAAGCTTTGGGCGCTGGCGCCCAGAACTTCGTCACTACAGATTATTCGCTCGACGCTGCCGTCGACGCGCTGACGAGAACATACGAGGAGCTCGCTTGCTCATGACTCCACCACGCCATGTTATTGAGACTGTTGTTCGCACCGTTGGCGCTGCGCTTCTCATCGCCGCCCTCCTCGCCTCAGCGAGTTGCGCGTCCGGTCCCTCGCGCGCCAATCAAAAAGCGGCGCGTGATCGCGCCAGCGTTCTGGCCGACTCCACCGAGCCTCGCGTGTACGCGCTCCAGCCCGGCGACGAGGTCAACATCAAGTTTTTCTACAACCCCGAGCTTGACACCGTTACGACGCTCCGCCCGGACGGCCGATTCTCGCTGCCTCTCATTGACGAGATCGACGCCAATGGCAAAACGCTCCCCAGCCTCACTGCAGAGATCGAGCAGCGATACCAACCCTTCCTCAAGCACCCGGAAGTGACGCTCAACGTCACGTCCTTCGGTTCGCAAGTTGTTTTCATCGGCGGCGAAGTTCGCCTGCCGGGCATCATCCCGCTTGTTCCAGGAATGACTGTCCTGCAAGGCGTTCTCGCGGCGGGCGGTTGGCAACCAACGGGCAATGCGCGCAACGTCGTCATCGTTCGCAATCAGGGAACCGAGGAGCCTTTGCTGTTGCTCCTTGACCTGCGCGAAGGGTTCGACACGCTGGCCAGCTACACCGATTTTTCACTCCAGCCCAAGGACATGGTTTTCGTGCCCATGACGGGCATCGCCAAAGCCAACCAGTTCATCCGTCAATACATCCGCGACATGATGCCGATCCAATCCAGCTTCAATCTTCAGTACCTGTTCTCGAACACGCCGTTCACGAGCGCTCTGACACCGTAAGAGGTTTTTTCTGATGCCCACCGATCCATCCCGCTTCGGGCCTGACCTGTCCATCATCGACGATCTCGTCGGCGTTCTGCTGCGGCGCAAACTCGTCATCGTCGTCACGACGATCGGCGTGCTCATCGCCACCTACGGCGCCCTCAGCTACATGACCGAACAATACCAGTCCGACGCGCGATTGCTTGTCCAGCTGGGCCGGGAGAACACCGAAGTCCCCATCACCGTCGAGAAGGGAAGTGTCTTCACCAGCGGCGTGCAGGAAGAAGAAGTCAACTCCTACGTCACGCTGCTGCAATCGCGCGTGCTCGTCGAGCTTGTCGTTGACGATCTCGGGCTCGACGCCTTTGCTTTTGAGCTCCCCGAGCCGACCAACCTGTTCGAGCGTGTCAAATACACCGTCAAGAAAAGCGCTCGCTTCGCCAAAAAGCAGGTCGCCAACGTTCTGATCTTCGCCGATCTCAAAGACCGGCTGAGCGACCGCGACAAGATCATCAAGCTCGTCGATGGAGCGCTGTCCATCCAGCGAGAGGGCAAGTCCAACGTCATCTACATCGCAGTCCGCCTGCCCAGTGCTGAGCTCGCCAACCGAACGCTCACCAGTGTTCTCAAACATTACTTCGAGCTGCATGTCGGCCTGCGCCAATCGTCAGGCGTGCTCTCGCTGTTCAATACGCAAACCAAATTTTATCACGACGAGTTTGAAAAACTGCAAGGCAAGGTCGCTGCGATCCGCCAGGAGTGGAACCTCAGCTCCGTGGACCAACAGCGTGCTGAACTACTCCGAAGATTGAACACGCTGCAAAGCCAGGCCAACACAGAGCAGGTGGAGCTCGCCCGCGTGACGCGCGAACGTCAGGCGATGGTCGAAGCACTTGTCAGGCTCCCCCAACGGCTTATGACCAGCGAAACCGTCGAGCCCAATCCCGCGATCCTCAAGCTCAAAACCACACTCGTTGACAAGCGTTTGCAGCGCCTCGATGTTGGCGCCCGCTACGACGAACAGCTCCCCGCGGTGACCACGATTGATGAAGCGATCGACGCCGTCTCCCACATGCTTGATACTGAAGACAAGTCCCAGCCGGGCGCCATGACCTATGTCCCGCATCCATTCCGCTTGCAGTTTGAGAAGAGCCTGGAGGAAATCGACATCAAGGAGGCGGGGCTGACCGCATCGTCAGCAGCACGGACCACGCAGATTCAGGCGATCCAGCAACAGCTCCGCGACCTCAACCGAGGTGAGGATCTGCTCAAACTCGCGAACCTTGAGCTGTCGGTGGTGCAGGCGAAGTATCTTTCCAATGCGTCACGCCGGGAGCAGGCGAGGACCGACCGAGAATTCGACGCTGGGCGGGTCGCCAATGTGATCGTTCTGAGCCCGCCGACCTCTCAGAACGCTGCGGTTTCACCTCGAAAAATGCTCATCATGGGGGTCGGCGTGATCGCGGGGCTCATGTTGGGCTTCGCACTCGCCCTTACCCTTTCGTGGACCGATGACACCATCTACAGCGCCAACGATCTCCGGGGGGCGGCGCTGCCACCTTATCTGGGCGAGTTTCGGATGTCCGCCTGACGCACCAATTGGCGCCAGCGCGAGGAGTTGAGAGAAAGAAGTTATGCGACCGTTCACAAGATTGACATCATTCGTTGCGTCATCTCCTTTGACGTTCGCTGTCGTTGCACTGACAGCGCTCCTTCCAACGCGCGCTTCCGCGCAGGTCGGCCCAAACGTATGGGAGCCGGTCGGCCCGGAGGTCGCCACGATCTTCTCGCTTGAGCGCGACCCGACCGTCAATCAAACGTTGTACGTCGGCGCCCACTTCGGCGGGCTCTTTCGAAGCGATGACTTCGGCCTGAACTGGACGCACCTCCCCTCCGCTTTTTCCAACGACATTGTCTACGCCATCGAGGTTCTCGACACGACGCCTCGCACGATCTTTGTCGCGACTCAGGACGGCGGCATCTACAAAAGCACGGACGGCGGAACTGTTTGGCTCCAAAAAAACACCGGCCTGACATCGCTGACCCTGCGCGACATCGAGGCAAACCCATTCAACAATCAAGTCCTCCTGACCGGCTCATTCCAAGGCGTCTTCCGCAGCACAGACGGCGGCGAAACGTGGACGCCCGTCCTCTCCACCGAGCCAACCTTCCCCGGAATCCAGTTCGTGTGGGATCCGGTCCAGGCGGGAGTTGTCTACGCAACGACACCGGGGCTGGGCGTCTTCCGATCAACAGACGCCGGCGTCAACTGGTCGCCTTTCACCCAAGGCATCGGCCAGCGGATCATGACCTCCCTCGTCTGGGACGTCACCGATCCCAACCGACTCTTCGCCACCTCTCCCAACGGCGTCTTCGTCCTGAATCGCGGAACGACCGTCTGGCGTGACCTCAAACGCGACCTCCCCAATGCAGCACGCGTCTCCCACGTGACCACCGTCCCCAACGACAGCAGCCTGTACATCTCCACCGACATCGGCTTTTTCACACTCCCCGCAAACTCGATCGACTCCACACTCAACCCGCTCCCCGGATGGACACTCTGGTACGACGTTGAAGGAAGATTCCTCGAATCCGACCGGACCGGAACGATCCTCCACCTCGCCCACTTCGTTCAGAGGTTCGAGTTCACCACCGATGGTGGGCAGACATTCTTCAGCGCGAGCCCGGGCATCCAAAACTCGTTCATCGGCGCCTTGGCGACCCTCGAGTCCGGCGGCAATCGCGTCCTCTACGTCGGCACCGGCAAGAACATTCGCGCAGCCGGCGCTCCCGAAAATCTCTGCTGCATGGGTGACTCCGATGGCAACGGGACGCGGGACAGCGCCGACCTCGCAATGACGCTTGCCTTCTGGAACGCAACGGGCCCCGCAGGAACCAAGGGCGATTCCAACTGGGATGGATTTCGCAACGGCGCCGACATTGCTGCGACGCTGAGCCAATGGGGGCTGCCTTGCGATCCGCTCCCCGCTCCCCCGGGCGTTGGCCCAGCGGCCGCTCTGACATGGAAAACACAGATTGCAACGGATGGCGCTGTCTTCGAGCTCTTTCCCGACCCCGCCAATCCTGGCGTTCTCTATGCTGGCGATGAGGGCGACGGCGTACTCAAAACGACAAACTTCGGCGTCGACTGGGCTACCTCGTCTGATGGCTTGGTCCCGCCTCGCGTCATCGCGATCGACCAATCGCTCGACACCACCGATGTCTATTACGCTGCGACCAGCGCGGGAATCTACGTCAGCATCGACGGCGGCGTCACCTGGGAAGATCGTTTCCAGCAGCAAAATCCCACGGTGCTCACCGCGCTCGACGCTGACCCGTTCTTCGACGGCTGGGTCTACTACGCCAACGCAGCGGGCCGGGTCTTTCGCTCGACGGACATGGGAAAAATTTTCATTCCGACTTGGCAGGCGCCGCCCGGTGAAGCGCTCATCAAGCTCAAAGCAACTCCGTTTTTCTCCATCTATGCGGTCGGCTCGACGGGCACGTTCTACACCTCTCCCGACCGCGGGCTCGACTTCATTCCTATTGGCGCCCCGGACCTTCAGCACAAGGTGCTCTGCGTCGACGCGGTCGATGCCGCGCCCCAAGCGGTCTACGTCGGCACGGAGGGTGGCGGCGTCTATCGATCCGAAACCGCGGGGAGCACATTTGTGCAGCGCAACCAAGGCATCGACATCCCCTTCATCTTTTCAATCGCGATCGATCAGGCGACGCCTCTCACTCTCTACGCGGGCGCCATCGGCACGGTCTACAAAACCACTGACGAAGGTCTGCAATGGACCGCCAGCACCATCGGCCTGCCCGCTGATGGCTTTATCCGCGAGCTTGTCGTCGATCCCAATGACTCAACTCACATTTACGCAGGAGTCATCGCCCGCAAGCAGGAGTTCCCGCCTAACCCCGCGAGCACGGGTGTGTATCACAGCACCGACGCAGGGCTGACGTGGACACGAATCTCCAATGACACTGACTTTGGATTCGCTGGCGGGCTGCATGTTTCGCGCAACCTCCCAAGCGAAGTGATGGCGGGGTCGACGTTCACCGGCCTATTCCGCTCGACCGATGCAGGCGCCACCTGGACTGCTTCGAGCAAGATGATGTCCCTCATCGTCCTGAGCATCACCATCGACCCGACGAACTCAAACATCCTCTACGCAGCGACCGTCAGCAGCGGCGTCTTCAAATCCATCGACGCAGGGCAGAACTGGCTCCACTCCGGCATCGACAACGATGTCGTCTTCCACATCACGATCGATCCCAACAACCCCGCGCGCCTGTACGCAAGCACCGCGCGAGGTCCGATGCGATCATTCGACGCGGGCGCGACGTGGGTGCTCGCCGGGCAGGACAACGCCTTCGTCACCACCATCGCTTCAGATCCGAGCAACCGATCGACGCTTTATTCCGGCGGCTTTCAGGGTGACTTCTACCGCAGCATCGACGACGGACGAACCTGGACGCGCGCGGTCAGCGGTCTGCCCCCCTTCAATATCAATACAACCACCGTCGATCCAACGGACGGCACGGTGTACGTCGGTGTCGATTCAGTCGGCGTCTACCGCAGCTCAGACGGTGGCGACACCTGGTGGTCCGGCGACAACACGCCCTTCACTGGCAAAACGATCGTCGCACTTGCCGTCGACCCCGCCACGGGCGACCTCTACGTCAGTCAGATCGGCGAACTCTATAAGAGCACCGATCGAGGAGACACCTTCCAGCTTCTCAACACGGGAATCACCAACGATTTTCCCGATTCAATCGCGATCGTTCCAGTCGTAGGCAGCCCGTCGATCATTCTTGTTGCGCTGCTCAACGAGCAGGGGGTCGGCGCCGACCCAGGTATCGCTGTCATCCGTTCGCAGGACGCTGGGCTGACATGGGCGCCATCTACGACCGGCCTTGCTGAGACGGACGCCAGCACGATGGTCGCCGTCGGGCAAGGCGCCTCGGCATCCATCTTCCTCACGACCAACTCCGGAGTCTTCCGCTCGACCGATCTCGGGGCGAGTTGGAGCGCGACGACCAGCGCCCCGCCGACGCGTGTGACGCGCATGATCGCGCGCGACACGGTTCCCGTCACGCTCTTTGCAATCACCGCCACC
>CAYMQF010000036.1:4483-8686 GCA_964392425.1 uncultured Phycisphaeraceae bacterium | reverse complement strand
CTCATCGCTGGAACCGCGTTTCTCGGGGTCGCCATCAGCAACGACGCGGGAGTCACCTGGCGCCTGTCCAACCAAGGGCTTGGCGCCAACCGCATCTTCGCACTCGAACTCGACCCCGTGGACCCCAACATCATCTACGTGACCAGTCAGGACGCAGGCGTCTGGTTCAGCACGGACGGCGGCGCCACGTGGTCATCCCTCAACGTCGGACTCTACAACGAGTTTGTCACGTCCTTTGCGATCGACCCCCTCGACAACACCATCATCTACGCGGGCACCGAAGGAGGGGGCGTCTTCCGCCTGAAGAGGCAATGATCCGAACTCCATTTGAGGGGAGCGCGATCGGCACGGGTCGCGCGACGGGCGCGAGCAGCCTGGCGTTCCTCACGTCGCACCCACTGCTGCGGCGCACACTTCCGATTTCCATCGGCTTGCTGGGTGGACTCGTGTTTGTTGTTCTCGCGACGAAGCTCTCGCCGGTGTTGTCGCTCGGAGCTGTCGCAGGCGTCGTCGCAGCACTCGTCTTTCTTCGCAACCCAACGTGGAGCCTATACGCGCTTGCCTTCGTCGCGCCGATCGAGCGGTTCGGCAGAATCTCCGATGACACCAGCACGTTCAATCTTTCGATCACGCGCGGGCTGGGCATGCTTGCGCTCTTCGTGCTGTTGATCGACCGCCTGGTCCGGCGAAAAGAGCTCAGGCTCAACCCAACGCTCCTCCTCTGGTCCGCGTTTGTCGTTACGGGGATCATCACTCTCGCGTACACCTCCGACCTCATCCCGGGAATCAAGATCGCGGGCGGCTACGTCGGCAATATTCTGTTTCTGTTCGTGATTCTCAATCTCGCGCTCGCTCCGACTCCCAAAGAGACGCTCCGCCGAGTCGAGATTTGCGTCCTGCTCTGGCTCGCAGCGTCAATCGCGGTCGCCCTCTACTCCATCTACGACTGGCACTTCGGCTCCGGCCTCACCGGCGGCATCCCGCTGGGAGACGTCGATCCACAAGCTGGCGCACAACTCGCCAAATATCGCTGGTCGACCATCTGGGTGGACCGTGCAGAGCTTCAAACACTCGGCGGCTTCGCGATCCGGCGATCCATGGGCCCCACCTCCCACGCTGCGATTTTCGGCATCAACCTCATCATGACCATCCCGTTTTTCTTCTACATCATCCGCACCAACGCGGGACGCTGGCTCCACGCCACGATGTGGCTCGGCCTGATCGTCTCCATGTATTGCGTCCTGCTCACCAACACACGCGCTTCGCTGCTCCTCCTCGTCGGCGTCCTCGGGCTTTGCGTACTGACCGGCCTGGTCCGCGTGCATGTCTGGATGCTCTTGAGCGGGCTTGTCATGGCGGCGGCTCTCCCGTTCTTCATCCCTGAAGACATTATCAGGCGAGTTCTGGACAGCCAGAACTATCTGCCGTCTAAGTCTCAGGCGATGAGCGTGCGGATCGACTATTGGGGGTCGGGCTTGCGGGCGTTCGCTGACCAATGGCTCCTCGGACAAGGGTTAGCCAACGAGCACGTCGTCCTTGAGTTCCTCCGCAACCCGATCGAAGGCCAGTCCCACGTCCACAACATGTTCCTGCAAACTCTCGTCGATGTCGGCGTCGTCGGCTGGGCGATCTTCATGGCGTTCCTCGCGAGCATTGTTTACGCTTGCCACCACGGTCGGCGTTTGTATCGCCAGTTGGACATGCCGCACGAGTTCTGGTTTATGACGGCAGCGGGGATTCTGATTATCGCAGTGCTCGTTTTTGGCTTGCAGGTCGATGTTTTCTACTTCCCACTCAAAGGTTGGTGGCTGATCATCGGCTTGATGCTCGTGATGGGTCGCCTGGCAAGCCAGCGCGTTTCCTCTGCAGAACTGACTTCCGATGAACCCGCCATGTGGAGAGACACCAATGAACGAGCCTAAAGATGTCGCCTTCATCGCGCCAGGCGTCAACGCCAAACGCTACGTCAAGGAGTGCATGGAGTCGCTCCAAAAGTGCGACTGGGGTGGCTATTCCTACGAAATCATCTACTGCGACAACGGCTCGACAGACGGCACGCTCGAAATGATGGCTGAAGAGTTCCCTGACGTTCAGGTGATGGCCAACGGGAAAAACCTCGGCTATTGCCTCGCGTGCAATCTCGGCGCCCGCCAAGCCAACAGCCGGTATTACTTCTTCGCCAATGACGACATCGTGGTGCCCGACCTCGCCATCCCCAAGCTCATCGAGCACATGGACCAGCACGCTGATGTCTCCACGGTTGGCGCCCGCCTCGTCTTCCCCGACGGGCGAGAGCAGTGGTCCGGCAGGCTATTCCCGGACATGGCAAGCTCGATCTTCAGCAGGCGAGGCCGGCTCACACGCCTGTTTCCGAACCTACAGACCGTCCGCGAGTATCTCTGCAAGGATGGAGTCGAAAAGGGCGAACCCTTCGAGGTGGACTGGGTTTCCGCTGCGGGGCAGATTGTTCGACCTGAACACTTCTGGGAAGTGGGCGGTTTTGCCGAAGATTACTACTACTGGCACGAACTGGTGCTTTGCCATCGACTCAAGCAAAAGGGCTACAAAGTGATCCTCCATCCGCAGTCCATCATCGTCCACTACGAAGGCGTCGGCAGCGGGCCGCGACCCTTCAGCCGGGAGCGGTTCCACATCATCGACTTCCACCGCGGCGCGTACCGCGCGTACAACGAGATCAACGAGCTGAGTTTGCTCAGCCCGGCGTCACTCTTCGCTGGATGCACATTGACCGCCCGCGCCTCGATTCTCTTCACCGGCGCCGCCCTCCGCGCAGCGCTGCGAACCGTCAAACCAACCGGAGCTGCCACATGAGCGCCAACGACACGCAGACTCCTCCCCAGACTTCGCCCGACTCCTTCCAGTTTCCCGTCTTTGCAGGGTGCCCGATCTGCCGAAAGGCGCTCCAGGCGCAGAGCGATGCGCTGACGTGCCCCCCCTGCGACCGCGACGACTGCCCAAAGAGTTTCTCCTACGTCAACGGCTTTCCCGATCTCGTCATCGGCGAACGCTTTGAAGACGAGAGCAGCGACGAACTCATCGAAAGCGAAGAGAACAACACCGAATACACCGTCACGAACTACTGGGTCCCCCTCTTCAAACGGCTCACACAAGATTGCAAAGAGACGCCCCGCATCCTCGCGCTCGGTTGCGGCGTCGGGCGCGAAGTCGACAATCTGCGCAACGCGGGGTTCGAGTGTGTCGGCATCGACAACGGCAACCGCACGCGCGTCTGGGAAAGCCGGACGCACAAAGACTCGCTACTGATGGCCAACGGCATGCACCTGCCCTTTGAAGACAACACCTTCGACATCGCCTTTTGCGGCTGCGTCTTTCCCCACGTCGGCGTCGTCGGCGATTCGTTTCAGGTCACCGAAAACTGCCGAAACGATCGACTGGCAATCGCCAAAGAGATGACGCGCGTCATCAAAAAGGGAGGAAACATCATTGTTTCAAGCCCCAACCGTCTCTTCCCGCTTGATCTCTATCACGGCCGGGAGATCGGAACGTACGCGACGCCCATCAACCCGCCTTGGAAGAAGTTTCTTCTCTCCAAAGGGGATTACGCCAGTCTGTTTCGTGATGCGGGGTGCAACGGTCGCGCCCGTGCGCTGTCGATCAAAAACTACTGGGGGTTCTGTGGCACCAAGCGATCCCGCAAGGGCCGCCTGCTGAGCATCCCCGTCAAAGCTCTCTTCACGCTGGGGTCCAACGAGATCACGCCGTTCTTTCGCGCTTCCCCGTTGCTTCCCTGGATCGTGGTGCGAATCACCAAGTGACCGCGGCGAAACCACAGGCCGACTCGGGCGGGCGAACCGCCAAAGACTTCGCCTTGGTGATCGTTGGAAAATCCCTCTCCGTCGGCGCGCTCTTCGCCTGCAGTGTGGTTGCCGCTCGCGCGGGCGGGCCCGAAGTGTTCGGCCTGTATTCCGCTGCAATCGCGATGATTCTGCTGCTCGATGCGATCATCGGTTCGCCGCTCGATTATGCAGCGGTCCGCTTTGGCGCCGTCCATGAGAACGAACACGCTCGCGTGGATCGCTTTCAGGCGGCGACGTTCCGCATCAAACTCACGCTGGGCGTGCTCATGGTCACCATCGCGCTGCTTGCCCGCCATCCGCTGGCGTGCCTTTTCTTCAGCGACCCAGAACAAAGCACGTTGGTCGGTGTTGTGATTGTCTCGAC
>CAYMQF010000036.1:0-4383 GCA_964392425.1 uncultured Phycisphaeraceae bacterium | reverse complement strand
GCCCGCTGGCCCGAGCGCTCTGATGCCCGCGCTATTCTCACATTCATCACGGCGACGACAGCAATCATCGCGCTGGGATCGATCACCGGCCGGGCCGACATACTCATCATCAGCGCGATCCATTCGGGTGATTCGGGAGAATCCGTCGGGATCTACGGTGCTGCTGCACAACTGGCCATGCTCGGCACGATGCTCGCGGGATATGCCTGCATTGTTTTTCAGCCTCGCGTTATTCCGCTGGCGCGCCAGCGCCGCTTGGGTTCGCTCTTGCGCATCAACCTCATAGGCGGCTTGATTGTCGGCGTCCTCGCAGCACCAGTCGTCATCTGGGCGCTGCCCGACTTGATCACGCTGATCCTCGGCGATGACTACGCGCGCACCACGCCGCTGCTGCAAATCATGCTGATTGGAACCTGGCTCGACCTCTTGTTTATGCCTGTCTTGATGACCTTTGCGCTGCAGGTCAGACCCTCCCGCGCGCTCATCGGCGAAGTCTTTATCACGATTGCGTTCTTTGCAGCGGTGCCGCTGGTGGTGGATGGCAGCCTGTTTGCGATGGCGTGGCTCGTCACGGGTATCCGCGTACTCAAGATGATGCTTTACACCTTCATCACGCTGACCAACCTCGACCCCGACTTGCTGCCTCAGCCTATAGCGCAGCGTTCGGCCTAACCCGAAATAACCGTCAACAAGTCCGGCTGATCAGACAGATTGGGCCATGCGCAATCGCGCTCAGACAGGATCACCTTGCCCAGCTCGACGCCCCAGTCAACTCCGACTTGCGGATCGTTCCAGGCAATGCCTCGCTCTGCATCGGGCGCATAAAATGAAGTCGTTCGGTAGATGATGTGCGTGTCGGGTTCGAGCGTCATGATCGCGTGGCCGAACCCCTTGGGCACCAGCATCTGGCGCCAGTTCGCGGCGCTCAGCACGGTCTTGACATGCTTGCCAAAAGTTTTCGACCCCACTCGAAGATCGATCGCGACATCGAGCGCCGACCCAATCGGCACGCGCACCAGTTTGTCCTGCACGTCGGCGCCGATTTGATAGTGAACGCCTCGCAGTGTGAACGCGTCCCGGCTGAAGGCGTGATTCTCCTGCACCCACTCCAGATCGAGCCCCGCCTGCTCCATCGCCCGGGCGCTGAATGTTTCAGAAAAGAAGCCTCGCGGGTCCTCGAAACGCTTGGGCGCGAAAATTTTTACCGCCGGGATGTCCGTTTGCAGAGTTTCCATCGTTGCTGAGATTCCTCCCTCGCCCTCTCTCCTCACCCGTCAACAGGCCATCCCTGCCAATGCAGGGCGATTATTGGAGTCTACAAACTAGACATCCTTTCAGTGGTGACTGCCAACCTCCTGCGAGCCGGGCAAATGCCCCAATATCCGGATTTCACTAATAATGGATACTTCAAGCAGTTTTCGCTCGCAGAAAGTCCCAAAATGTGTTATGCTTTTCTTGTTCTCGTGAGCCTGTGGACAGGCAGGTGGTGGAATGATCGACGCGGGGACAGGTTTGAGAGAGAGGGGTCAGAGAGATGAACTTCAGATATTCATGTGTCGTGTCCGCGATCTGTGTCGCAACTGTGTCAACAGCATCGGCTGGGACGCAGCGGCTGCAGCTCGCCTTCCAACCCGTCGGCGGTTTGGTCAAGGACGGTTTCTTTCCCGTGCCTATGAACCCGGCTGACCTCGGGTCGGTCAGCGGCACCATCCAACTCTTCCAAGACGCTGCTGTCGCAACTTTCTTTGCGATCAACGTCAACCAGACCGGCCAGCAGTACCCCGGCTATGTCGTCGACACGCTCGACGCCTCGATCGTCATCGACTCCGGCGTCATCACCGGCGCGTTTTTCACCGTCATCATGAACGATGGCTCGTTCTTCCAAGCAGTCGGCGGCTCCAACGGGAGCGGGCTGGACCTCGACTTTACGGATGGCGCCTACACAATCAGTGGCGCGATCACGAACTTCCAGATGAACGGCCCAACTCTCGCAGGCGTCGATGTCGCTGGCCCATTTGCAGCGCAACCGCTCTTCGGCAATTTCTTCAACTTCGCATTCACCCCAGCTGGCGGCGTCGACTTCCAGACACAACTCCTCATCGATGTCATGGCTAATGTCCCCATCGTCGTCGTTCCGATCCCCGCCGCAATGGGCCTGGGAACACTCGGACTGCTTGCGATATCGACTCGTCGCCGACGATCCGTCTGAGCGCATAAAACACTATAAATCAAGTCAGATTTGATCTGATTGGAATGCATGTGCTGTCAGTGCGCGCAGCTACAGCAACGCTCTATCGCACACATCGGCATCATTTTCATTTACATCGAATGGGACAGAGGCGCGCTCGATGCTTTGGCGAGGTCCAGATGATTGGCGCCGCCCTCTGCGACGAGCTTCGTCGCCCGGTACAGACTCTCGATGGTTCCGGCGTCCGTCCACCACCCCTCGAGCACTTCGAAAGTCAGATCGCCTCGCTTGAGATACGCGTTGTTGAGATCGGTGATCTCAAGTTCGCCTCGCGCGCTCGGCTTGAGCGTCTTGCACAGATCGAAGACATCGCTGTCGTAGCAGTACAGCCCCGTCACCGCGAAATGGCTCTCCGGGTTGGTCGGCTTTTCCACGATCTCCCTGATCTGAGCAGCGGAGCCTTCCCCGTCGATGACCGCCACGCCGAACCGCTCGGGGTCTGGAACTTCTTTGAGGAGGAGCTTGGCGCCGGTTGGCTGCGCGGTGAAATCTTCCACCGCTTGGCGGATGTTCCCCTCGATGATGTTGTCACCGAGCAC
This sequence comes from uncultured Phycisphaeraceae bacterium, assembly GCA_964392425.1. GTDB lineage: Bacteria > Planctomycetota > Phycisphaerae > Phycisphaerales > UBA1924 > CAYMQF01. Next base: position 1,596 of record CAYMQF010000036.1, on the reverse strand, counting down.
GACGCAGATTTTGTCACCTTGGCTGAACTTTTCAGCGAGCTTGAGCGCATCAGCGATGCCGCCTTCGCCCTGTTGGTAGGCAAACTCCAGACTGTCGATCCCCAGCTCTTTGCTGTTGACGAGCGCCTTGTTGAAGTCTTCCGCGTGGCCGCCGCCGGTCACGATCAGGATGTCGCGGATGCCCGCATTGACCAGACACTGGATCGGGTAATAAACCATCGGTTGGTCGTACACCGGCAGCAAATGCTTGTTCGTGACCAGCGTGAGCGGACGCAGCCGCGTTCCCAGCCCACCTGCCAAAATGATGCCTTTCATCTCACATTCCCCTTCGTGTGGCGGAAACCGCCTCAAAAAAATAGCAAGCCATCCAACCCGATCTCCTGCGATGACGCCTGTCGTCCAAGACAGCCCGACGCCAAACAGGCGAGATAGAACTACCTTCGGTTGACCACTCCCGCCTGATAACCGCCGCTGGCCTCCCGGACATGAAGTCGCAGAAAGACCGAAAAATACAGCGTTTTCTGCTCCCCGGCGTCGACCATCACAGGCGCCCTCACCAACAGCCACAATGACCCCAACGGGATTTGAACCCGTGTCTCCACCTTGAAAGGGTGGCGTCCTAGACCCGGCTAGACGATGGGGTCGTCAAGCGAGGAAGATTCTAGCGGCTGGGTGAGCGATCGCCAGAAAGGTCGGCCCGAAAACCGTATTCGGACCCAACTTTTCACGAAATCCAGCCGAAGGTGAGTGTATGAAAAAGATGCCCTCAACCAGCAGCTACAACCCACTTTCGCTCCGCGACGCCAAGCCGGTGCTCGTGCGAGTCGGCGGCGCCCTGGCCATCGCGCTGGGGTTCCTGTGGGTCACCAGCCAGGTCGATCCCGGCGCCACACGCGCGACCGAGACTGATTCTGAAAACGAAGTCCTGCCGATCGTCGCCAACTCCGACGGGCCCGCCACCACGCTGGGCACGCTCGAGGGCCGGGACTACATCATCAACCTCGTCTCCACGCCAGCTGGCCCGCGCTACACCGTGATCGATCATTTCGGCGCCGTCCTCGCGACCGGCCTGACTCAGGAACAAGTCTACGAAGAGTTTTCTGTGCTCACGCTCGACCGAATGCTCTCCAGCCCCGTCATGATGGTCGACACCGACTTCGACGACTGACGCTGGGCGGTTGCGAAAGTTGGGTCGGTTCGCCACGCGGGCAGTCGGTACAGTGCCCGCTATGACTGACCAGACATCCAACGAATCCAAATCCATGGACGACATCATGGCCCTGTGCAAACGCCGGGGCTTCATCTTTCCCGCCAGCGAAATCTACGGCGGAATCAACGGCTTTTGGGATTACGGCCCGCTCGGCGCCCAACTCAAAAAAACCTCAAAGACGCATGGTGGCAGGACAACGTCCTCACGCCTCCCGATGGACCAGACGGCGACCCCGTCTCCATCGTCGGCCTGGACTCGTCCATCATCCAGAATCCGAAAGTCTGGGAAGCCTCCGGCCACGTCGGCGGTTTCAACGATCCGATGGTGGACTGCAAGGCATGCAAAGCACGATTCCGAACAGATCAAATCAACATTGTCTCATTGAC
>CAYMQF010000035.1:18283-20190 GCA_964392425.1 uncultured Phycisphaeraceae bacterium | reverse complement strand
ATCCCGGCGAAGCCTTTTTGTATTAGAAGGCGAAGCTCAGAGGAGCTTGCCTTTTATGTGTAGAGAAACTTACGGGCATGGACCCCAGAGGCCGAGCAGGATGGCCAGGTCAGGAGCACCGACGGTGCCGTCACCGTTGAGGTCCGCTGAGCCTGGGCCGCCCCACTGACCGAGCAGGATTGCCAAGTCAGCGGCGTTGATCGTGTTGAGGCCATCACCCGGGGTGAGGTCAGCACACGGTGTGGGACCATTGATCGTGTCAAGCATCACGGTGTCGATGAACCATCGGGACCGTGGGAAGACCGTGCCGAACCCGTCAACACCATTGTTGGCGTCAGCAGGACCGGAGCCCCATTGCGCAACGATGATCGGGCGTGAGGCGACGGTCGCCGGGAATCCCGGGGGCTCGGTTGTGAAGTCGTTGTAGGAAACGGGGTTGTTGGGCGCAATAGGCGGAAGAGGCGGAGGTGGCTGAACCACCGTGTCGGGTCGAGCAGGACCGTCGATGCGTCCAAGACCACCAGCCGGTGGTGGGTTGTTGACGCCAGCCTGACCAACCTGACCGAGAAGACCCCAGCGGCCGGTGTACAGAATACCGTTGGCTGGTGTCACGCCGTCGTACAGGGAGAACCTGTTGATCGGTGAGGTGATGTTGAGTGGGCACGGCTCAAAGAGCAGCGGTCCGGAGACCGTGTTCGTGGCCGAATCGTAGAGGCGGTTGACAATGGCGATCACGTCATTGCTGCCGCTGAGATCTCGAACGACATCGAAGATGTCAGAGAATGCGCCTTCATCTGAGATCTTGGCATTGAGAGGTCCGCCCACAATGTCAATCTCGAACTCGGCTGCAGCGGTCGTCTCGTAGAAGCAATAGTCCGCATCCTTGTTCGCATTGGACGGGGCTGTCACGTCGTTGCTTCCGGTTCGCGGATTGGTAACCACAGCGTTGTTGACGAGCGTACGAATGCGGAAGTCCGCTGGAATCGGCTCGCCGCCGGAACCAACGTCCCGACCTTGACGGACACTGAAGAAGTCAAGGCTGTTGGTGTTGACCACACCACCGACGCCGGTATTGCCGAGATCGCGTGCCGTGCCAGTTGCGATGGTGACAGGAGCAAGAGGACCACCCAGATCTTCATCGATCATGAGGTCCCAAGTGCTGTCAAATCGCACCCAGAGATGGACGCTGAACCACTTGTTGAGCAGCGGTCCCATGCCCATTCCACCGGTCGTCAGTGAAACACCGGAATCAACGAACATGGTGTCCGGGGCAGCGATGGCGCTGTCGACCATGTAGGAGATCTTGTCAGCAGCAATAACCGGAGCAATCACGGGCGGGCCCTGAAGGGTCTGATCATTGTTGACGTTGGGTCCACCGAAGTTGATCGATGTGATTCGACCTGAGTTGGCGCCTGCTCCGACGAACGGAATCTGCAGACGTGAGCGAGGTGCGATGTTGGCGGGATTGCCAGCAGCGTCCAGGCTCTCGATGTAGAGGTAGATCCAGATGTCCGCGATCAAGCTAGGCGTACCGAAGTTGCCAGGAGTAGAATCGACTTGGGGCATCAGTGAGCTAGCAGCGAAGAAGTCAGGGTTGTTGTTCAAAGATCCGTCAATACCGAAGGTGCTCTTGATCTGCAGAACTTGGCCCATGCCGCCACCGGTCGGATCGTTGACGATCAGAGAAGCGGAGCCGGAGCCACCCCAGCGGGCTGAGGTAGTTGTGGAGTAGGACAAGCTGATGTTGTCGCCTGCGACTGGAACATATGCCTCAGGAAGCTGAGTCACGGGTGGACCAGGTTGTGTATTCAAGAGCGTCCATGTTCCCGCCTGAGTTCGAGGCTGATTCTCTGCGGTGTTGAGTCCCGCGTTGAAAGGCCTGAGAACGAAGGGGGTGGATGATCCCG
>CAYMQF010000035.1:0-18183 GCA_964392425.1 uncultured Phycisphaeraceae bacterium | reverse complement strand
GCGGTGTTGAGTCCCGCGTTGAAAGGCCTGAGAACGAAGGGGGTGGATGATCCCGAAACACCTGGGCAGTTGATGTTCTGATTGAGAAGCGTGTTGAAGGGTAGGGGCAGATCGCCATAGTTCATGACGACGGTATCGCCTGCGAGCAACGGACCAGCCACGAACTTCGTGGTGTCAATCGTGTAGCGGCACACCATGGTTCCAGCGACCACCGCAGATGGCGGATTGGTGCTGAGGGTGAGCTTGCGAGCATTGTCGTTGTTGGGGGCGTCAGCCAGTGAGGCGAGGTTGAGGAACGGGGTGCTGCCCTGTCCACCAATGGACTCGCCGACGTTGTAGAGTTCAAGGTTGTCGGTGTAGGGGGCGACGAACGCAGGACCAGCGGGAACCACGCGCAGCGGGCCGGACAACTTGACATCATCAGCGTGGAGCGTGTCGCCCAGGCCGTTGAGGTTGTTGGAAGACCAGAACTGCACTGAGCTGATCGAAGATCCGCCCGCGAGCCACAGACCGTCAGGACGGGCGGCGTTGGGAACGACGGTGCCGTTGACGGTGACTCTTGCGAGCCCTTCATCAAATGGATTCTTTTCATCCTGACCGGGGTTCGGCTGAACCTCGACCTTGATGGAAGTAAACACGTTGGAGGTGATAGCGACGCCATCTGCACCATTTGCAGCAGCGCCCGTTGGGACGTTGGTGAACTGGTTGTTGAAGTCACTTTCGCCGATTGCAAGCGCAGATGGAGCAGGAGCGGACCACTGCGATGCGGGCCACCAGTTGCCCTGAGTGAGGTTGTCTTGTCCTTCGATCGTGTCATCGAAGCCAGGAGCAACACCCCAAACACCGTCTGAGCCAATGTTGGGCTGACGGATCCAGACTCGACCATCAGCGGCGTTCAGACCCGCATTGGGGTCGGTGGCGCCAAGGATGACTGTGAGGGCAAAGTTGCCTGTGAAGGAGCCATCCAGGAAACGGATGGATCGGCCTGCACGGGTGGTCACGCCGACGCGCGCCTCGACTTCGCCAACAGCGGATCCTTCACCGGGATCACCGGTGAATGCGATGCCATCTGCACCGAGCGTTCCGACCACGGGCTGTGGGAACGTCGGGAAAGTCTCGCCATTTTCCTGACGGAAAAGGCTGTCGTTGTTGATGACGATGTGGCCGAGCGATTGGTTGTTGCCAATGCCGGGCGTTGAGTTCTGAGCGGTCGAAATGATCGCGTTTGCGGAAACGCTATCAAAGATTCGGTCAGTCTGAACGCGAACCACGCCGGGGAAATAGAGCTCCATGTCATCGTTGTAGGGGATGATGAAGTCAGGGATCGGGTTCGGCTTGACGAAGAGCAGTCCCGCAAGGACGTGCTCATCATAGAAGGCGTCATCCGGCTGGAACGTGGCGTCGGCGACGTCATCAAGACCCAAACCGATCTGCACACCACTGAGCGAAATCGCTGCGAGTGGTGGGGACAGACCCAAGGGGCCGGTGGTCGGGGCGATCTGCCCAAACTGAGTCGTGCCGAGGCCGATGCCGTTGGGTGAGCCAGCAGGGCCGGTGTTGACGCGACCGGGGTAGATGTTGACCCAACCGGCATTCTCGCCGTCGACAGGGTCGATAAGGCCAGCTGCCATGTCAGCGTCAATGAAGCCGTTGGCGATGGTGTCAGGAGTCTTGATGAACATACCCTGACCCACGCCGCCGCCGCCGCCTGGTGCGCTGGCCATGATCGCCATGGTCTCGAACCACTTATTGACGGGGAACGGGAAGAGCGGATCGACCGGAGGAGCATAGAACTGCCCAATCTGGAAGTTACCCGCAAGGACGCCGAGGCTCACGAAGTTGGTGAGGAACCCACCACCATCAGAGAAGAAACCAAGAACGCCGCCCTGATTCTGGCCAGCAAAGAACATGCGGTCAGAGACGAACCCCTCAGTGAAGGAGACCGGGCTCCACCACTGGTTGGTCTTTTTGTTCGTCAGGTACCAGTCACCCTTGAGGCGAGTGTGATCCGCAGGCACGGTGCCAGGAACACTCAGGTCGTGGATGATGTTGATGCCCAGCGTGAAACTAGCGTTGGGTGCATCGGCAGCAGTACGGCGAGCGATCGCCATGTACGGCGGGACGCTGTTGAGGCCGACTGCTCCACCAGCATTGGCTGCTGGCAACGGGGCGATGCCGCCGCCTGGTGGCGGTGTGAAGGGAGGGGTCGCAATATTGTTGTCGCCCTCGGTCATCGTGGTGTCATCGGAGGCGCCGATCTCGATATCAACGTTGGTGTAGACCCGGCCCGAAGGGTTGGTCTGCCCGATGAGTGAGATCAGGCTCCCCGGAGGAGCCGTGTAGTTGGTGAATGTGTAGGTGTCGAACGGATCGAAGTACAACTGCCCAGGGAAACCGGGGATGCCTTCGGTGGCGCCGGCGTTGGACAGATTCACTGCAGAGCCTGAGCCCGGCAGGATGTTTTCATCGATCAAAAACAGAACAGTGCGGGGATCAATTTTCCCGCTCGCGATTCCGGCGCGAAGCTGAGAGAGAACCTCAGCTCGCTTTGCCGAACCCGCTGCACCGACGGCAGCTTTTTGCGCGGACTTGAAATTGTCCACGCTGCGGATTGTTCCCTCGCCTTGAGCGGCGAAAGCAACACCCGCAAGAGCCATACCGACGGCTCCAACCAGCATAAATTTTTTCATTTACCAGTCTCCTCGCTATGGCGCACAACTCTGCGCGCCGTCCATATGATGCGCTCCAGCGCATCAATATTTATCTCGCGACTCAACCTGAACCCCGCGGCCCAGAATTGGACGCACTCAATCAATCACACAAAGTCCGGTTCCATTCCAAACTGCCCTTGAGAATGCCGACTCGGAGCCAGCACCCAAGTGTTTCACATATTTTCGACAATGCCAATCAAATCTCCTTCCGATTGGATCCGCTCCAGAACATCCATCGAAACACACCTGCGGGAGCGGATGCTCGCCCGCAAGGCCCGAGAAGCAGTTACCCAGAGAGAGCTTTCACCCAGTGGCGAGTGCCGTGTGAATAGAGCGACCACCAGTCCGGACCACTGTGGACGCACCACGCACGACTCCCATTGCCGTGGCGAACAGACCTCATTCCTCCTCAGACCCTTCCATGCCGGAAGGCCTATTCTGTTATCCCCTATACCGGCAAAAAATGCAAGAACAATCTTGCAATTTTCTAATACTAAAATCAATGGAACTGAGTTTCACGAAAGAAAACATCCAATACCAAGCCGAACACCTTGAAAACGTGCCTGTATTATCGGAATTGGCCGAAAATGGACCCGGTAGGCATCCGCGAGATTCCAACTTCAGCAACATCTCAGCTTGCTGAAATCATGCCTGATGAATTCCACTCGCAGCGTTCCGGCAATTGGTCATATCTTGCTCAAACTGGTGCAGTCACCCCTCTTTTGAAACGCGTGCTTCAGCATCTTCCTTCTCTGGCATCGCGAGGATTTCAATCCCCAGCTGTTTCTCAATTCCGGTCAGGCGTTCTCGATCCGTATCGGACAAATCGCTGAACCACACTTGTCGAAATCGGCGAGCCAGAGCAGGGGCAAGATTTGAATCAACCATCGTCAGGCGCCCGAGCGCGTCGAACCAGACCTCAGGCTGAGAGCCAGCCTTCTCAGCTTCGTCAAAACGACCCAGAGCCAGGAGAGCGACGTTCACCGCAGCGACGAATCGAGGATTATCTCCAAGCGAGTCCGGAAACTCAGACTGATTGAGGACGTCTTCGTAGAGCCCAAGGTCGAGGAGAGTTTGGAGGCGCAAGAGCACTGCCGCTGTCAACTCTCTGCGGGGGAGGGCTGACGCAAGGGGTTCAAGCTCCTTGAACCGATCGAGCAGGAGCAGGCGGCGTGTCGCGGAGTCTTCGTTCGTCGCAGCGGTGAACGCCTCGCCTGGGGGGAGAGCTGCTGCCAACAGCGCGAGATCCTGCTCAACGGCTCCTGTCAGTGTGGATTCCAAGCTCCATCCCTCAGCGGTCGGCATCCAGAATGAAATAGCTTCCAGCACGATCGGCGTCAGCGATGGGTCCTCGCGCGCAGCTTCAACGAGCTTGCCCACGCCGACTCCGCGCTCAGCAATCGCTTTGGCCGCTGCGATGCGAAGAGAGTTCTCGGACGATTGCAACAGATTGAAAAGCAACTCCACATCCCGAGCGGGCGCCAACCTTCCGAACAGCCTTACCCCAGCAGGCCCAAGCTTCACCCCCGCGTCGTCAGAAATCACCTTCCACACAGCGTTTATTTGACTTGGAGTATCAAACTTTCCTGTTTCAGTCGCAGCCAAAAGAACACGAGCCGCCGACATCTGAGCAACTGGATCAGCGATCCATCGCACGGCGCCAGCAATATCCGCCCGGCTCGGCTCAACCGAACTGAGCGCTGAGAGAAACGCTGCCCCAACATCGGGAACCTTCTCAAGGGTCAATGCCTTCGACAGCGATTGGTGATGCTGGGCTGACGTGGTGGCGCTGAAGAGTCGTGCTGCCCCCGCCCGGAGTTCCGCATTGGAATCACTGAGCAGATCGATCGCTGCATTGAGAGTCTCATCTGACAGGAGAGTTGCATTGACGACTTCCCGCGACGCCAGTTCGACTCCGAGCAGCCTGCTGTCCGTCGACGAATCCCGGAGCAGGCGGAGCAACAGATCAGGGCGTTTCTCTTGTGCCGTCGCAGAATACAGCTCCCGGAGAGTTTGGATCCGCTCTCGACGGGCTTCTCGGGAAGCTGCAACAGCGAGCTTGGCTCGGTGCGCCTGCCACATGGCAACCCTGTTGAGCCAGTCCATCTCAGGGATCCATTCGTGCTCGCTCCACCATTGCTTCCACGCGTCAGCATCGTCGCCCAGATCCGTCCTGCCCGTCTGATCGATGAGTGTCCTCATTGCAGCATTTCGCACCGCAGGATCATCCCGATCCAGCAGGGGGATGACCTTGCGGATGGCGTCTCGCCTAAAATCGCCTTCTAAAGTCGTGAGAATCTGCATGAGCACCGGCGTCGGCGCCTGATCCACCCGCGCGAGCAACGCATCGAGCACCATCTTGTCAGAAAGCAGTGCCGACCCGTCGTATTCGAGCAGCACTGACACGAGCAGCCCGACTCGGCCCCAGTCCGCCTCTGCATTCAACTCGTCAGCAATCGGCTGCGCCAATCCAGCTTCGACCAAAGCAGTCGCCCACGCAGTCGGATCGACGGGAGTTTCTTGGACTTCTTCAACCGGCGCCTCGGGCGTCTCAGCCTCAGATTGAGCAATCACACTACGAATAGGCAAGAAAAGCCCAAACACAACAGCGGCGCACCACAGCCAATCAGTGGCATTTCCGACCCGGAATCGACGTAGCAATGGTGGTGTCACAAAAAAGCCTCAGCACACGGTCCCCGACACTGGCGATCTTGGAAAGACAGCCCTATCCTACATAGACGCAGCGAGCCAACGATGTTCGTCACATCGGCTCAACATTGTTCACCGCTGCATGTGTTTTGAGTCGCTTCACCCCTTTCGGGAATAGTCCAGACCGATGAACGACTGGTTCGAAGCTGAACAGCACGTCGAGCGGGCCCACGAATTTTTCGAGGCCAATCGCTGGGATGAAGCGGAATCTGAACTCCGTGAAGCGATCGCATTGAACCCCTACCGAGCTGAATGGCATTTCAATCTGGGGCTGACGCTCGAAGCAGCCGACCGCAGGCGTGAAGCGATCGAAGCGTTCATCCACGCCCACGAGCTCGACCCCGCCGAATCCCAGCCCATGCTGCTCATCGGTGTCAACTATCTCAGGACGCCCGACTCCACACCCAAAGACGCCCGCGAAGCCATCCGCTGGCTCAGCCTCGCCTCTCGCGCGGACCAAGCCCAGCCCGATGCGCACGTCCACCTCATCGAAGCGCACGCCCGCGTCGGCGACCACGAGCAGGCGGAGCTTGAGTATTACCTCGCTCTGCAGTGGGAACACGCTGACCAGGCGCTCGCCTGCATCAACGTTGCCGATTCGCTCACCGACCAGGGGGACCACTCCCGGGCAGCAATCGCGCTTCGCCAGGCAATCCAGATCGACCCCACCATGCTCGGTGTCTACGCCCGTCTGGCCGGCGCCTATGCAGCACTTGGCAAGCGACGCCGCGCCCAGCGATTTTTCCTCCGCGAGCTTCGCACCAACCCAGGCGACATCGACACACTGCTCGATCTCGGCTGCCTGCTCGTTCAGATGAACCGGCACGACGAAGCCGCCGAAAAGTTCCGTCGAGTCATCGAAATCGAAAGCGACAACCCCGACGCGCACTACGAGTTGGGGCTCCTTGCGATGCGCGACCGCCGCCTCGATGACGCGCTCCGCTCACTCCGCCTCGTCGTTCGGCTCGACCCCAAAGATCACCGCGCCCTGCGCAAACTCGCCCAGACGCATGTCCTGTTCGGCCGTCAGGAAAAGGCAAAAGAGCTGCTCTGCGACCAACTGCTCCTGCTTCGGCAGTCGCCCGATCAGTTCTCGCTCGCCGATCGCACAGAGCTTGGGAAGCAACTCCTCGAAGTTGACTTGCCCGGCGATGCAGCAGGCCTGCTCAGCGAAGTCATCAAAGAACGTTCCGATGACGCAGCGCTCTGGCGTGCTCTCAGCGTCGCGCTCTTGCGGTCAGGCAACCGACGAGTAGGTTTGCGCGCCGCCCGCCGAGAACATCGGTTGGCGCCCAAGTCCATCCACGCAATGCACAACATTGTCCTTGCGTTGATAGAAGAAGGCCGCCTCCGCCGCGCCAATGTCTGGCTCCGAGCCGGGCTCCGTGTCAAACCCCATGATGCAGGCCTTCGCAGGCTCCGTCGCCGGCTGCGCTCCGCGCAAATCCGCCGATTGTTCCATCGCTGAAACCTATTTGAATTGCCAATTTGAATGAATGATAAGTGGGACGGGCGTCTCGCCCGTCATCAAGGAGCTGTCACTCGCTCAGCAGCCGATGCGCCTCATCGACGTCCTTATCGCCGCGCCCCGACAGGTTCACCAGCAGAATCTCATCAGGCGCCATCGACCCAGCAAGTTTCACCGCGTGGGCGATCGCATGCGCTGACTCAAGCGCCGGAATGATCCCTTCAAGTCGTGCCAAGAGTTGAAATCCTTCGAGCGCTTCTTTGTCGGTGACGGACGTGTATTGCACTCGTCCCGAATCCTTCCACATGCTGTGCTCAGGGCCGACGCCGGGATAGTCGAGCCCCGCTGAGCACGAATGCACATCCGCCGTCTGCCCCGCATCATCTTGCAGGACATAGCTGAGCGAACCATGCAAGACGCCCGGCGATCCGTACGACAATGGCGCCGCATTGGAGCCGCGCTCCGCGCCAAATCCACCCGCCTCAACACCAATCAGTTTGACATTTTTCTGTTCGACAAAGGGATAAAACATCCCCGCTGCATTGGACCCACCGCCGACACACGCGATGATCGAGTCAGGCAGTCTGCCAAACTGCCGTTGGCATTGCTCGATCGTCTCTCGCCCGATGACAGCTTGAAAATCGCGCACGATCATCGGAAACGGGTGAGGCCCGACCACCGAACCAATAATGTAATGCGTTGACTCCACCGACCCCATCCAGTCGCGCATCGCTTCATTCGTCGCGTCTTTGAGTGTCCGCGAACCTGCGTCCACTTCGATAACACGAGCGCCAAGCAGATTCATCCGCACCACGTTGAGGCGTTGCCTGCGCGCATCCTCCGCCCCCATGTACACATCGCACTCGAGCCCGAGGAGCGCCGCCGCCGTCGCCGTCGCTACGCCATGCTGACCCGCGCCCGTCTCAGCGATAATGCGTTTCTTTCCCATGCGCACGGTGAGCAGCGCCTGCCCGAGCGTGTTGTTGATTTTGTGCGCCCCGGTGTGGGCGAGGTCTTCGCGTTTGAGCCAGATGGGCGCAGCGGTCCCGTTGGCGCTTTGTTGCGCAGCATGTTCAGCGAGCCTTTTCGCTTGGTACATCGGCGTCGGGCGACCGACGTAGTTGGCTAAAAGGTCGTCCAACTCGCGATGGAACGTTTCATCTTCGACAGCGCGCGCATATTCCTTGCAGAGTTGTTCGAGCGCGGGGACGAGTGTTTCGGGGACGTACGCGCCGCCGAAGTCGCCGAATCGGCCAGCCGTGTCAGGAACTTCAGATAAGTGGGAGTCGGTGTTCATCGGTGCTAGTGTAGCCCGCGTTCTGCCCGCCGTGCCGCCCGCACGCCTCGCGTTTCATTGACGGTGAGCGCGACGACGCCTCCCACGAGGAAGAACAGGGTCAGCAAAACCAGCGAGGCGGTCGACCCCATCGACGCCTTGACCTGTCCGAACGCGAGCACGCCGAAGACGCCCGCGCCTTTGTACGCCATTCCCCACAGCCCGAAAAACTCCGCTGTGTTCGCTTTGGGCGTAAACCGTCCGACCATCGCCCGGCTCGAAGCGCCGATGCCGCCCAGCCCAAGCCCCACACCGTTGCCGACCACCCAGAACATCCACGTCGGCGGGTTGGCAGGGATCGTCAGTGTCGTCATCCCTGCGCATGTGATAACCCATACGCCAAGGAAAATCAGCACCGTCGTCTTGGCGCCGATTCGCCCAATGATGAACCCCGTAACAATCGCACCGGCGCCTGCCGTCACCGTCAGTTGCAACACAAAGAGCACGAGCTGCATCTGCTTGAAGCCGAAATCGCTCGCGAGGATCGCCGCGAAGACGATCATCGTCTGTACGCCCATCGCATAGATGAAAAACGCGATGAGAAATCGCACGAGCTGTTTGTACTTGCGTGCTTCTTTCGCCGTTGCAGCGACGCGGGCAAACCCCATACGTATCGACGCTGCGATGGAAGGGATTGGGGCTTCATGTTCGGCGCGGGGTGGTTCGCGCAGCGCGATCGCGGGGGCCGCCATTCCAAGCAAAAACCACACGCCCGCAAAGACAAAGAAGGGCCGCCAATGTTCCACGGCGCCCCACCCGAAGAGCTGCATCTGCACCGCAGTCAATCCCAGCAAAAGCAAGGCGCCGATGTATCCCATCGTCCAGCCCGTCGCCGAGATGCGCCCGATGTTCCGTGAGGTGGACACAATCGGCAGGAACGACGCCAGAAAGTTTTCGCCCAACTGGTACGCGATATTTGCCGGGATAAAGATCAACATCGCCAGCAGCCACGCGCCGGGTGTCACCAACGCCAAGGCGCTCGTCAGCGCAACGCACACCATCCCGGTTCCCAGGAGCATTCGCTTGCGCGCATGGCGCAGGTCCGCGATGGCGCCGACGATCGGCGAACTGATGACGACGACGAGCAGGCTGATCGAAACCGCGATCGACAGCAGCCGATCCCCTCGCGCCGGATCGCCGCCAACCGCCACTTCTTTGAAATAAATCGGGAAAAGCAATGTCAAAATCAACAGCGTGAACGACTGGTTGGCCAGGTCGTACATGCCCCACGCCCACACGGTGCGCGGGTTGGGAAGCCCTCGAAATGGGTTCAGGCGTGCAAGCATGGTCACGATTGTTCAGAAGCGATCACGCGCGATCATCCTTCTGGAGAAGCCATTTCTGAAAGAATGCCAGCTGCAGATTTTTCGCATCGTTGGCAAAGTTGCCAAACCCGGCGTGCTCAAACGGCGCCCCGGTCTCCGGCCAGGTGACCAACTCCACCGGCGTCGTCGGCTGTTGAGCCTGCACCGCCTGCGTGAAACGGCGCATGCCCTCCACAGGCGCCCACTCGTCTTTCTCGCTGTGCAGCGCGAGCAATGGTATGTCGCGCCAGCCAGCCAAGTGCTGCATCGGATCCAACTTTTCGATCAGCTCCAGCGGGAATCGGTCTGCGTGAGGCATCGCTGAATAGTCCCCGATCGTGGATTCAACCGCAGCACAGATGAACGGGTGAGGGTCACACAGCCGGCGCAACGTCGCCATCCCTCCCGCGCTCATTCCTCCGATGCCGACTCGGCTCAAATCGAACATGCCTTCAAAGGAATCATCTCCCAGTGCCTCAACGATCGAATCGATCTCGGTGACCATCTGTTCGACGACATAAAGCGACTGGTCCGGCGACTGCACTTTTTCGTCCAGCCGATCCCCATGGCCCGGCAGGTCGACGGCGCACGCAGCGATCCCGCCTCGGATCCATCGCAGATATCGCCCGGGATCAAGGGTTTTGTCCACGGTTCGCCCGTGCATCCACAAAACCACCGGAGCTGGCTCGCTCCAGTTGGGGTGCGCCACGAGAGCTGGAATTTTCGCGTCCCCAAGCGACATGAACTTCGTCTGTTTTTCGAGAGCCGAGGGAAGTCTGGCAAAGCGTTCGATCATCGCTGACGATGGTAGCGGGGGACGACGACTTGCGCTGCGTGTATGCTCAGCGTTTCTTCATCGAGGATGCACCGTGCCCCGCGCCAAATCAACCGACCAAGCCGACCGTTTCCGCACCACCCGCGCCGCTCACCGCGATGAGACCGCGGAGGATTACGTCGAAGCCATTGCCCAACTTCTCGACGAACAAGGCGAAGCTCGCGTCCGCGATCTCGTGTCGATGATCGGCGTCAGCCATGTCACGGTGACGCGCATCGTCTCACGATTGCAAGGGGAGGGGCTGGTCTCCACGGAGCCTCACAAGCCGATTGTGCTGACTGCAAAGGGTCGGCGTCTTGCAATGAAAATGCGCCGACGCCATGAGGTGGTGCAGTCATTTCTGATCGCAATCGGTGTCCCCGCCAAACAGGCGCAGATCGATGCGGAAGGCATCGAACACCATGTCAGCGATGCGACAGTCCGCGCGATGAAACGACTGGTCGATCATTCTGAGTCTGAGTGAACCAGCGCCGCCGATCTGGAATCATTCACTCCCATGACCGACAAGCAGAATCGGGAAGGTTCCTTTGTGCCTGACGTGCCAGATGGTGCTGCCGTGGATGAGGTCGCCGATGAGGCGGTGCCCGTGCCCGCCCAGCGCGAGCAGATCGCACTTTTCCTCTTCCGCGACGTTGAGAATCTCGCGAGGCGGATCTCCCAGCGCCAGTCGAAACGTCACCGCAAGCCCTTGTGCAAGAAGCGCCTCGGCGGTGCGCTCGAGGTATGCGCGGTCAGCGATCATTTCTTCCGATTCAGCGAGCTTGAGCTTGTCGTAGTTTCGCGCTGCAAAACCATCGGCGACGTGCACAAGCAAAAGCTCGGCGCCGGTCGCTTCAGCAAGCTTGGCAACATGTTTGAGCAGCGCATCATCTGCTGAGGACAAATCGAGCGCCACAAGTATTTTTTCATACATGGTTGAATCTCCAAGCGGATGATTTATATGCCGCCCATCATCGCGACATCGTAGAGGAGCTTCATATTGAGCACCACGACGATCGCCGCGGTCACCCACGCTAGCGGCGTGATGATCCACCCCGTCGCAAACGGCCCCATCTTCTTCTTGTTGCTCGTAAACAGAATCAGCGGAATCACCGCAAAAGGAAGCTGCAAACTCAGCACGACCTGGCTTCCGATGAGCAGTTCGCCGGTGGCGCCGTCTCCGTAAATGCCGATGACGACCACCGCGGGGACGACCGCAACGGCGCGCGTGATGATTCGTCGAAGCCAAGGCCTGATCCGGATATTGAGAAACCCCTCCATGATGATCTGCCCAGCGAGCGTGCCGGTGATCGTCGCGTTTTGCCCTGACGCAAGGAGCGCAATGGCAAAGAGCGTGCTCGCAGCGGCAGCGCCGAGCAAGGGTGTGAGGAGTTTGTGCGCATCTTCGATGTCGGCGACGCTTTCATGCCCCGTTCCGTGAAACGTCGCAGCGGCCAGCACGAGGATGGCTCCATTGACAAAGAGAGCGAGAGTCAAGGCGCCGCAGGAATCAATCGTGCTGTACTTGATCGCTTCGCGTTTGCCCGCATCGTCGGGCGTGTGTTTGCGCGTCTGCACGATCGAGGAGTGGAGGTACAGATTGTGAGGCATGACGGTGGCGCCGATGATCCCGATCGCGATGTAGAGCATTCCCGGATTGAAGACGATCTCGCTCGTTGGGATGGCGCCTTGCGCGATCGCAGCCAGATCAGGACCTGCAAAGAACATTTCAAAAGCGAAGCAGCCGCCGATGGTCGCGACCAGCGCGATCACGATCGCCTCCAGCCGTCGAAAACCCTTGTTCTGAAGTAATAAAACAACAAATACATCCAGCAGCGTGATCACACATCCCCACAGGATCGGAATCCCAAAGAGAAGTTTCAGTGCGATGGCGGAGCCGAGCAGTTCAGCGAGATCGGTCGCCACGATCGCCAGCTCGCACAATATCCACAGCGTGATGGCGACGGGCTTCGAGTAATGATCCCGGCAGGCTTGCGCCAAATCTCGCCCGGTCGCGATACCCAGCTTGATGGAGAGGTATTGGACGAGCATCGCCATGAAGTTGGAGATGAGGATGACGCTGATGAGCGTGTAGCCGAACCGCGCGCCTCCCGCGATGTCCGTCGCCCAGTTGCCGGGGTCCATGTAGCCGACGGCAACGAGAAAGCCCGGCCCCATGTAGGCGAGCATCTTTCGCATCGGCCCGCCTCGCACCGGGATGCGAACACTCCGATGCGATTCAGACAGGCTGGGCATGTGCCGATCTTGTCGCCAGGCCGGTCGACCGGTGGGCTCAGATGGTGGGGGGATCGTCCGGGTCAATGGGTCTTCCTTGGGTCAGCCTGCCTGGTGGGAGATGGGCGGGTCGAGAGTCAATCAATGAAATGTAGCATCGGCTACAAGTCAGAGCGTAGCAACAGCTACAAATCTCGTCAAGGCGTGATCTATGGGTAAGTGTGGGGAGGGTGGTTACGCGCGGACGAAGGGGTTGGTCGTTTTTTCGACGCCGATGGTCGTTGTTGGGCCGTGCCCGGGGTAGACCGTTGTCTGCTCAGGCAACTTGTAGAGCGTCTGGCGGATCGAGCGAAAAAGTATCTCGCGGTCACAGGTGGGGAAGTCGTACCGGCCGATGGAGCCAGCAAAGAGCGTGTCTCCAACGAAAGAACAGTTCTCCTTCGCGCTCCAAAGTGTGACTCCCCCCGGCGAATGCCCCGGCGTGAAGATCACTTTCCAAGATGTCCCCGCCAAATCGAGCGTTTCATCGCCCGTCAGCAGCCGGTCCGCGGGAGGCGTCGTGAAAGGAGCCCCAAAGCTTGCACTCAGGTTCAACTCCGGATCGCTCAGCCAGGCCGACTCAGCCTCGTGCAGGAGGATGGGGGCGTCGGGGAAGGCGTCCTTGATCTCGCCCAGCCCAGCAATGTGGTCCGCGTGGGCGTGGGTCAGAATGATCGCCTGGGGGGTCAGTCCCTGCTCTTTCACACTCTCGATGAGAGGCTCGGGGACGTAGCCCGCGTCGATGATCCAGCACCGGGGGTCACCCGCTGTCCGGACCACATAGCAGTTGGTCGCATAGGGGCCGAGCACGAAAGTTTCGATGACGAGTTGAGTTTGTGTATCTGGCATAGTGTTGGATGGTAGAATCAAATGAGCCGCCCGTCGCGGCGAGTTCGTTTCAGACGCTGGAGGATCGTTCCGTGCTCATCCGCAATCTTTCTGAGGCCCAGTCCACCCCGGTCGAGGTGTCAGGCGCCGACCGCTGCTCCATGGCTGTCATGGTCGGCAAAGAGGATGGGGCGCCCAACTTCGCGATCAGGCAGATCGTCGTCGAACCCGCCGGCTGCACCCCTCGCCACAGCCATGACTACGAGCACGAAGTCGTGGTGCTGGAAGGCAACGGCGAGGTGTTCTTTGAGGGTCAGGAACGTCCGATCAAACCGGGAGACGTGGTTTACGTCCCCGCAGGGCAGGAGCACCAGTTCAGAGCGACCGGCAAGACGCCGATGCGCTTCCTTTGCGTCACGCCGATCCATTCCGCATGTGGCCAATCCATCCCGGGCACATAACACCACCTCTCCTCTTCGAGGCGACAGGGAGCATCAGTCTTGCCGCAGGAATCCACCACCGTCGAAGAAGAAAGCCGATCGTCATCGCGCGAGTCGGCGGAGCCCAATCCGTCAGCCATCATTCTCTGGACCTACTACGTCGTCTTGGCGCTCGGTGCGGTTGCATTGATCGTTTTGATGCCTGATTTGCAGACCGCAGGCGTGGTCGCGCTTGCCGTGATCGCAGCGTTGGCGCCGATCGCGCTCAAGCGGGAGACGTCGCAGGGTTCGTCCTCCGCTGACACGCACGAGATCAAGCGAGGGTTTGTCCAGCTTCGCAAGAGTCTTGAAACTCTCGTTCACGAGGGCGGGCTTTCCGAAGCAGCCAAGCATGTGCTGCACCGCCGGGAGGAGCGCGAGCTATTGCGAAGCGCCATCGAGCAGGACATCGCCGACGAAGATTGGGAAGCTGCGATGGTGCTCGTGCGCGAGCTTGCCGAGCGGTTTGGCTACCGGGCCGACGCTGACGAGTTCCGAACGCGTATCGAGCACGCGCGAGCGGAAACGCTTGACCGCCGAGTCAGCGACGCAATCACTCACTTTGAAGAGTTGCTCAGGTCGGGCCAGTGGGCGGCTGCGCACCAGGAAGCAGCCCGCATCGAAAGGCTCTTTCCCGATTCGCACCGTGTCGACACGCTCGTGGCGCGAGTGGGAGAAGCCAAACAGCAATACAAACTCGATCTTCAGCGCAGTTTTCTTCATGCTGCTCAGCGCGATGAGATCGACACCGCGATGAAGCTCCTCAAACAGCTCGATGACTATCTCACCGAAGATGAAGTCGAAAAACTCCGCGAAGTCGCGCGAGGCGTCGTCGGCAAAGCGCTCGACAATCTCGGCGCCCGCTTCAAACTCTTGATCGAGGACAAAGAGTGGGCGCAAGCGGTCGAAGTCGGCCAGCGACTCATCAAGGATTTCCCCAATACGCGCATGGCTGATGAAGTCCACGAAATGCTCGATGTGCTGCGCGAACGCGCCAAGCAGATTTCGTCCTCAGCAGGCGCGTCGTAAGACAATCATTGCGTCAACCAACTCGTGTCATTCCTGATGCTCGGGTTTCGTCTGTGACTCAGACTTTGCGGCGTCTTGCTCCGCTCTGAGTTGTCGATCCAGCCGCCATAAATGCAGCGTCAGCAGCACAATCCCAATCAACAGCACCGCATCGGCGACGTTGCTCACCCATGGCCACACATCGCGGGCGCCGTTGGGCCACGTCAACCCAAACGGAAGTCGCACGCCTGGCAGTGGATGCAAAAAATCACGGACACAGCCAAAGACAAGCCGGTCGTACAGATTGCCAAGCCCGCCTGCGAGAATAAGCCCGAGCCCGACATGCGCCCACCGGTCGCGAGGCCGAGTCCACGCAAGAAAAGCCCACACCGCCATGCCGATGGCGACCAAAGTAAACACAACAAAGAACCATCGTTTGCCCGGGCCGATGCCAAAGACCGCGCCGGGATTGAGCACCAGCCGAAACTCAAGCACCTTGGGGATCACAACTCGGGGAGGGTGAGGAGGCACCAGCCCGTGAATGCCCGTCCGTCCCGCTGCAAGCACATCGCTCCGGTCAATCTGCACCGGGTTCCCCGCGACGTGCTCAAAGGCAAGCGATTTGGACACCAGGTCGAGTCCGACACCAATGAGCATCACCGTTAGGAGCGTGATCCACGCGCGCCGAGAAAACGCCGTCTTCGTGACGGGCGTTGGTGATGGGCGGTTGGTCGACTTGGATTCCACAGCGTTGTGCATGCTCGATGATTGACGATCGCTCACGGCAACTGTGAATAACTATCTTTTTGCTGCGCGCCCTCGAGACTGTCCCGGGCCCAAGGTGTTGCTTCCATGCGTTGCCGGGAGATTGGCACACCCAGCGTCTCACACACGCCGTACGTTCCTTCTTCGATCCGCTCAAGCGCGTCGTCGATTTCCAGAAGAAGCCCGCGCTGCCGGGCGGCGATCTCCAGCGCCAACGATTGGTCGTACTCATCGGACCCCTGGTCAGCGAGGTGCTGCGGGAACGAACTGAGCGAACCGCTCTCGTTGCCCAGCGCTTCCTTTTCCATATCAGTGATGTCAGCGAGCACTTCAGCACGCTTCTTGATCAGTATCTCTTTCTTCTCAGCAAGCTGAGCGGGGGTCAACGTGCTGCGCTTGACGCGCCGACGTTTGACGGCTGGCTCCGGCGCCGTCACCGCACGCTGGACAAGCGGCGATAGGCCCGCAGCTGAGGCGAGCCGACGAGCAGCATCCCTAGCAGCGCTCAGCGTCGGCCCAGACTTCACAGGTGATTTTTTCACGGGCGCCGACTTCTTCGCTGTTTTTCTCGCGGAAGCTTTCGAGGCAGTCTTTTTCTTGGAGGCAGACGTCGCCTTCTTCGGAGCAGCCTTCCCAGCAGCTTTCTTCACAGTCTTCGCGACTGTTTTCTTCTTTGAAGTCGCAGCCGACTTCTTCTTGGCGACAGCAGGCTTGGACTTGGCTGGGGAAGACTTCTTTTTGATCGTCAGCGCCTTCGGCTTCTTCTTGACGGTCGTCGATTTCTTTGCGACAGCAGTAGATCGCTTGGTCGTTTTCTTTGCAGTTCGCGCAGCGACCTTCTTCTTGCTGGGCTTGGTCGCAGTTTTTTTCGTTGACGCCTTGGCTCGGGAGGAGGCGGGTTTGGCGCGCGCGACAGGTTTTCGTTTGGATGTTGAAGAGGAGGAAGCTTTCTTCTTGATCGCTGTCGATCCTTTTCGCGAAGACGCCTTGGAGGCTTTCTTCGTTCGAGTTTTCTGAGTCACCGCCGCTTTCTTCGCCACAGGCGATCACCTCGCTCACCGGAGTTTTCGCTGTCCTCCACAGGCAAGCGATTCAGCGTTCCACATGCAAAGATCGCGGAGCTTATCCGCCAACACCTCTCGCGTCAAAGCAGCACGTTCGGGTTTTGTTTGCAGAGGTGCAAAACGTAAATATCAAAGAACGCTGGAGTCGAGAGTCGACGCCATCGCGGCGCCCCCGTCGGTCACGCCCAACTTGCGGAATCGCAGCCGACGCCGAGCGGGCAGGTTGGCCGGCTTGAACCGTCTCAACTCGCGCAGCCGATCAACGAGCCATCGCTGGATGTTCTCTGCTGCTGCTGCGGGATCGCGGTGCGCCCCGCCTACTGGCTCGGCGATCACCTCGTCGACGATGCCCAGCGCTAGGTTGTCCTTGGCGGTGAGCTTGAGCGCTTTGGCCGCCTGCCTATTGGTTTGGTCGTTGGCTTCCTTCCAGAGGATCGCAGCACATCCCTCGGGACTGATAACGGAGTACCACGCGTGTTCGAGCATGCCCACCCGGTCAGCAATCGCGATTGCCAGCGCTCCCCCCGAGCCGCCCTCCCCGATCACCACCGTGACAATCGGCGTCTGGAGCCGACTCATCTCGCGCAGATTCACCGCGATCGCTTCAGCCTGCCCTCGCTCCTCAGCGCCAACTCCCGGATAGGCGCCGCGCGTGTCGACAAGCGTGACGATCGGCAAGCCGAACTTCTCCGCGAGTTTCATCTTCGCCAGCGCTTTGCGATACCCCTCCGGGTGAGCGCATCCAAAGTTGCACTGCAGTTTTTCGGGTGTGTCGCGCCCTTTTTGATGGCCGACCACCAAGCACTTGATCGAGCCGAGTCTGGCAAAGCCGGTCACGATTGCGGGATCGTCCCCGTAGCGGCGGTCGCCGTGCAGCTCGCAAAAATCCTTGAAGATGAGCCCGATGTAGTCGCGCGTCTGAGGGCGATGGGGATGCCTCGCGACGAGCACCTTCTCCCAAGGCTCGATGTTTTCATAAATCTCGCAGAGCTGGTCGCGATGCTTTTGGCGGAGCGAATCGAGCTCTTTCTGCTTTGGGGAGTCAGCCTGCGCGTCAGGCGCCAACCCTTGCTCCAGCTCATGGATCGTCTGCTCAAGCTCGCGCAACGGCTTTTCAAATTCCAACTCATATGTGGTCGCAGCACGCGTCATATCAGCACCAACTCCTTAGGCGGGACAGGCCTCTAGTGTAGCCGTGCTGGGTCGATCGGGGTCGCATTTTCATTGGGCGATACCCTGTCCCCGTCAATGTCACTCCTCCAAGGGGCGCCCAATGAGCGAAACACGGTTAGCAGTCGTCGGCGGCGGGAACATGGCTCAAGCGATCCTGCTCGGCGCCCTCGACACCGGCGCCCTCAAACCAGAGCACATCCTTGTCGCAGAACCCGATGAGGATAAACGCAGGATATTCACCAAACTGGGT
>CAYMQF010000034.1:15149-20346 GCA_964392425.1 uncultured Phycisphaeraceae bacterium | reverse complement strand
TCCACACGGATCGTCGAAACAATCCGCGACATCAGCCGAACGCTCGCGCGCGAACTCCGCGTGTGCGGCTTGATGAACGCGCAGATGGCTGTCAAAGATGAAGAGGTGTACCTGCTGGAAGTAAACCCGCGCGCCTCGCGCACGGCGCCCTTCGTTGCCAAAGCCAAGGGAGTTTCCTGGCCCAACGTCGCCGCCCGCGCCATGCTCGGTCAATCGCTCGCGCAGCAGAAAGTCGTTGAATGTCCCGACGCCGGGTTGTACGCGGTCAAGCAGCCGGTCTTTCCGTTTCGCAAGTTCCCCAAGGTGGACTTCGTGCTCGGCCCCGAGATGCGCTCGACGGGCGAAGTGATGGGGCTCGACCAATCGCTGCCCGTTGCGCTTGCCAAGGCGGCGATGGGGGCCGGCGTTGAGTTGCCGTTGGAAGGCGCCGTGTTCATCAGCGTTCGTGATGCAGACAAATCGCACATTGTCGATGTCGCTCGTTCGCTCAAGTCCATGGGATTTGGTTTGTGCTCGACCAAGGGGACCGCTGACGTGCTGGCCAAGCATTCCATCGACGTGCTCCGCCTGAAAAAAATCGCGGAAGGCGCCCGCCCCAACGTCCTCGACATGCTGACCGACGGCGAAATCCAACTCGTCATCAATACGCCCACACGCACCGGCTACGACACCGACGAAGGAAAAATCCGTGCCACCGCAGTTCGGCTCGGCGTGCCCATGGTGACGACCGCGACGGGTGCGCAAGCCGTCGTTCAGGCGATTCAGGCGCTCCGCGCGGGGACCTGCTCGCCCATCGCGCTGCAGGACGTGTTCAGCGAGCCTCCCGCCCTCAACGTCGAGACCGTTTCAGACTCGGTACGATGAACTCCATGATTGCATCCCCGACAACCATCCGCCCCAGCCCCCGGCTCACCCGAGGCGCCTTTGCGATAGCGCTTGCCGTCGTGTCACTTACGCAAGGCGGCTGTTTTTTCTTGAAGTCGCCAACGCCTGACCTTCGCATTGTCAGCGCACAACTCGTCGAGCGAACCGCCGATGGCGTCGTCATCAATGTCGAAATCGAAGGCGCCAACCGCACCGACAAAGATATGAAACTGCGATCCATTCACTACTGGATGGATCTCAACGGGCAGCGCGTTTTCACAAGCGAACGCACGCCCCAGGCGATCTTCCCCGCGCTGGGTGTGCAGTCGTTCACGGTGCCCGTCGCGGCGCCGACCGCCGCCTTGCCAGTCGGTGATCCCGCGACCTATCGTTTCGGCGCCAAGCTGCAATACCTCGTTCCCGGGCCGTTGGCAGACGCGATGTACGATCTCAATGTCCGCAAGCCCAACGTGCACATCACCGCTTCGGGACAGATCGTTTTACATGCAGAGTCGGCGTCGGAATCCACGCCGCCCTCCACCTCAAACTGATTGGAAGAGTTTCACACTCGTTTATGTCCGACCGCACACTCCTTGTCGCCGTTTTCAATGAATCCCAGCGGTGGAAGCTGCCGAGCGATCTTGTTGAGCGCCTGCAATCGGGGGCTCCCGACTCGATCAAGGTGAAGCAGACATCGACGCGCGCAGAGCTCATGGATCACTTGAGCGACGCGTCCTATTTGATGGGCTTGCCGCTCACCGAATCGCAGTTCAGCGAGGCGTCCTCGAAGATCGAGTTTGTGCAGTTGGCGACCGCGTGGTCGGAGTCGTTGGCGCCGATCAATGCAGCACATGCAGCAGGCGCCCGCGTGTGCGGCACCGGAGCGATTCGCGCTGATTCAGTCGCTGAGCACGCCATCGGGTTGTTGTTTGCGTTGCTGCGCCGGATGGACATCGCCATCACCGCACAAGCGAACCACCGCTGGGCTGCGTCGGCGTTGGCGCCGAGCACTCGTGACCTCACCGGCTCAACGATCGGGCTCATCAATATCGGATGGGCAGGACGCGCGCTGGCCAAGCGTCTGCGTCCCTTCGAGTGCGAGCTGCTTGCGACGGGAACGGGGCAGCACAACGCCGACTGCGTGGATCAGTTGCTCGGGCTTGCCAATGTGGACGAGTTGGTGAGTCGGTCCAACGTGATCATTCTCGCTGACGACGAGGTAAACCGGACTCGGCCGATGCTCAACCGCGCGTTGTTTGAGCAGATGAGGCCTGGCACGCTGTTGATCAACGTGGCCGGGTCCAACGCTGCGGAAGATAATGAAGTGCTGCGCGCCGTTCGGAACAACAATCTTGCTGGCGCCGGCCTCGATTGCTTTGCGCATCGCCCGCTCCCGCCGACTTCTCCCTTGTGGAATGCGTCGAACATCATCATCACGCCGTCCGTCGCCTCGGCGAGTCCGTCGTATTGGCGCCGGGCTGTGGACGTGACGATCGAGAACCTTCGTCGGCTCGAGTCGGGGCAGGAGTTGCTCGACGAACTGACCGGCCAGCTCGATACGGTCGGGTCTTGACACGCTGACCGTAGCAAGCGAGCGTGAAGACATGCCGTCCACCGTCGGCTCCTTTGCTGTGCAATCTTCCCCGCCTTGGCCTGCCCTCGGCGCGTGGGGCGCTGTCGCGACAGGATGTCTTGCTGCAAGCGCGACGCCGGGGCTCAGCCCGACGATCTGGTTGATCGGCGCAGTAGCTGCTGCGATCGCTGTGTGTGCGCTGAGGGGAGCACGAGCGTGGACCGCTCTGGCGATTGCGGGGGCGCTCCTCAGCGGCGGGTGGTTCTCACTTCGCATTTATGACAATACGTTCGACCGCTTTGCGCCCGCGCCAGCCGGGCGAGCGATCGTGGTGGTCGAAGGCGTTCTCCTGAACACTCCCGAGCACGGCCCGCCAACGCCCGGCCCGATGGCGCACTATCTCGACATGGCGCCCGTGTCGCGATTCACGTTGCTCGTTGACACGATCCAAGATGGCGCCGGGTCGCATCGCACCAAAGGCAAACTCCTCGTGCGCATCAACGAAACGATCCTCAGCGTGCAGGCTGGTGATCGTGTGCAAATCAGTGGCTTTTACAGTGCAATCGCAGCGCCGACTTCACCGGGGCAGCCCGACGCAAGGCGGTGGGCTTCGCAGGAAAGAATCCTGGGCAGGCTTATCTCGCCGGGCAGAGACAACATCGAAAAGATCAATGCGACCGGCTCATTTCTTGCGACAGTGAACAGCCGTTGGCTACGCTGGCGTGCTGCACTGCGCGCTCGGTCCAGCGCGTGGCTCGACACCGCCGTCGCTGGGGATGCGCAGGATGGCGATCCCGGTCGAGCGGTGCTGTCCGCGTTGCTGCTTGGAGCGCGCGATGATGACTCACTCCACGATCTGACAGCCTCCATGCGCAGGCTCGGCGTCGCGCATCTGCTCTCCATCAGTGGGCTGCATCTGGGAGTATTGATCTGGTTTGCGGTCGTGGCGCTGCGCGCTGTGGGTGTTCGCCATGGGATTGAAATCGCACTGGTCGCGCTTCTGGTGGTGATGTACATGATCGTCGTCCCCGCGCGCACGCCCATCATTCGTGCGGGCGTGATGTCGCTGGCGTATCTCGCTGCCGAAGCGACGGGGCGTCGGCATCACTCGCTTGCCGTGCTCGCATGGGCAGGCGTCGGCGTGCTCCTGTGGAGGCCGTTGGACCTTTTTTCACCGGGCTATCAGCTCAGTTTCGGCGTCGTCGCTGCAATCATTATTTTGCCGCCGATTGTTCGCCAAAGGCTGCACCCGGTGACACCTGAGCGGGACACCATGAGCACCGCAGATCGCGGGGTCGCTCATGTGGAATGGTTGCTTCTCGTCGCGGTGTGCGCGTGGGCGGTTGCCATGCCGATCGTTGCGTTTCATTTTGGAATCGTCAGCGTGTTTGGCGCGATCGCGTCAGTGATTCTGTTCCCACTGGTGGCGTTGACACTTGGAGTTGGCGTGGTAACGATTCTGCTCGCAGCGTTGACGCCGAGCCTGGCGATGTTGGCGGGGGGCGTCTTGACGGTTTCAGGTCGGCTGCTGTCGGGCGTTGCCTTTGCGATGGACGCCATGCCGGGCAGTTCGATTCGCCTGCCTCCCGTCAGTGTTTGGTGGACGATCGCTGCACTGGCGCTCGCTGTCTGGCTGCTGACCAAAGGCACCTACCGAAACAGACGCGACGTGGCGCTAACCGCCCTTATTCTGATTTGGCTGGGCAGCTTTGCGCTGACGCCGAGCGTGAATCGCGATGTCGCGCTGCGCATCGACACGCTGGATGTAAGCGACGGCGCGTGCCATCTCATTCGGTCCGGGAGCGATGCTGCGCTGTGGGACTGCGGCTCTCGCTTGCTCTGGCTCGGCCAACGGGACATCCCGCGCACGCTTCGCGCGCTGGGAGTCTGGCGAGTCCGAACGATCATTCTCAGCCATCCCAATCTGGATCATTACGCTGCGATTCCCGACATCATCGGGCCACTCGGTGTGCGCGAAGTTCTCATCGGCGAAGCAACAATCGCCGCTGCGGAGATGGACCCGGCTGGCCCCGTCGCGCATCTCTTAGGAGTGCTCGATCGTGAGAAGGTAAGCGTGCGCGTCGTGCGCGCGGGCGACTTGCTGAAGATTGGATCTACTCAACTGGAGTTCATTCATCCGCGCAGGCATGACGCAGGGCCGAACGCCAACGATCAATCGCTTGTTGCACTGGCGCGCGTCCCGACGACCCTAGGCGAGCGGCGAGTTCTTTTCACCGGCGACATCGGGCGCGACGCGATCAAAAAGATCGAGCTTGCCTATCCTGATCTGCGGGTCGATGTCGTCGAGGCGCCTCACCATGGAAGCGCACAACCTCGCGCGATCAAGTTTGTCGAAGCGATTGATCCGGCGATCGTGATTCAGTCCACCGGATCCAGCCGAGTCAACGATGTTCGATGGAGCAGCGTGCGCGAGGGCCGAGCGTGGTTCACCACGGCAAAGGACGGCACCATCCGCATCATCATCCGCACTGACGGCGGACTGGAAGCGTCTGCATTTGGAAGAAAAAATGCAAGTCGGCTCATCGCAGAATCAGAAAAAGCCAAAGACAAATCGCAATGAAAAGCGTGTTGAGCGCGACCCAGCCGACCGTGTCGCGCATCTTCGGATCGAGCTTCGTCAACGGCCGAGCCATGGGCATCAACACAAGCAGCAAACTCTGCTCAAGCGGGTATTCGCCCGATTCTTTCCGGCTTGGAACCAGCGACCGCACACGCGCGATGAGCTGTTTCAGCGGGGAC
>CAYMQF010000034.1:13060-15049 GCA_964392425.1 uncultured Phycisphaeraceae bacterium | reverse complement strand
GCAGCTTCTTCGACCGGTGTTTCATCAACAGAGGCATCGTCGGCAATGGTTGGCGCTTCATCGGTTTGTATCACGACTTCGTCGGCGTTCTGCTCGACCGCCCCTTCGACCTCGGCTTCGACCTCGACTTCGGGAACAGGAGCGGCTGAGTCGATTGCATCGGCGATGGTTTCATCTTCTACGCCTGCGACTTCTTCCGCGTCAGCGATCATCTCGTCGACCTGCGCTGCGAGATCATCGACCGCCTGCTCGTCGTGATCGGTCACATCGGACGACTCTGCGATTTCATCATCGAGTGAGTCCACCGCTTCGATGGCGTCAGAGATCAGTTCATCGACCTGCTCGCCGAGCTGGGCTGGCTCCTCGCTGGGCGGCGCGACCGACGCCATCGTCTCGTCATCCAAGCGGGACTGAAAACGATCGGCGATCTCCGCCCCGGTGCGGTCGAGCTGAGACACCAGCGAATCCACACTCCGCAGCAGATCGTCGAGCTCGATTGAAGATGAGGAGTCAAAATCAGACATCGCTGGTCCTATTGGGAGCCGGTGGCACGCAACCCAATCATCGACGCTCAGGCGGCGATACTCAAGCCCACCGGCGGGATTCACCCCTCCAGACCCACCAGAACCGGCTTTTTTTGCGCCTCATGATTCTTACTGGTCCTGCCCTATTCAACCAGCCGCCGCCCGGCCTCAATGTGGAGGGATCTGCGATGTCGAAGATCGCGGGGGAGCGGAGCCTGACGCCAACGGGCCGGTAAACTCAACTGCCAGCCCGCCATCAGTTCAAAGGAGATCGCCATGCGCCGCTATGCACCCATTCTCCCCGCAGTCCTGATCGCTGCGTCGATCTCGGCGCCTGCCCGGGCGCTCGACGAAGCGCACTACCGAACCGCCCGGAGCATGATCGAAGCCTCCATTTCGTACCTCCGCACCCAGCAAGACCCGGCCACCGGCGGCTGGTCGGTGCAGGCGCACGGCCCGCAACTGCCTGCGGTGTCGGCGTTGGTTTTGTCGGGGCTGCTCATGGAGCCGAACATTGACTCGCGCGATGAGACCGTCGCGCAAGGCGTTGACTTCATCCTCTCCTACCGCCAGCCCAACGGCGGGATATACGACCGCATCCTCTCGTCGTACAACACTTCGATCTGCCTGTCTGCGCTAGCGCAAGTCAACGATCCGCGCGCAGCAAGCGCGATCACCCCAGCACAGGATTTCCTTCGCTCGGTGCAGTGGAGCGACGACGCGCGCGACCATCCCGACACACAGCGCGTCTCATCAGCCAGCCCGTTTTTCGGTGGCGTGGGGTATGGCTCGCACGGCCGGCCGGACAACTCGAACCTCAACATGATGATGCAGGGGCTGCGCGACTCGGGGCTTTCCTGCGACGACCCCGCCTACACGCGCGCCCTTGTCTTTCTTCAGCGAACACAGATGGACGACCGCGTCAACGACATGCCCTACGCCAAAGGCTCCCGGCAGGGGGGGTTCATCTACGCCACCGGCCCCGACGCTGAGCACTCCGACATCGGCGAATCCAAAGCGGGGGAGATCACCGAAATACTTCCCGATGGAACGCGCATCAGTCGGCTGCGCGCGTATGGATCGATGACCTACGCGGGTTTCAAGACCTACATCTACGCGAACCTTGACCGCGATGATGAACGTGTCCAGCTTGCCTACGACTGGATCAGCCGAAACTACACGCTCGAAGAAAATCCCGGCATGGGCATGCAAGGGTTCTATTACTACCTTGTCACATTCAGCCGGGCTCTCGATGCGTGGGGGTTGCCGACCATCGAAACCATTACAGACGCAGGTGTCGAGCAGCGCGACTGGGCCAACGATCTGATCGATCGGCTCGCGCAACTGCAAAGCAAGGATGGATCGTTTGCGAATTTGCACGACCGCTGGATGGAGGGCGACCCCGTTCTCGTCACCGCCTATGCTCTCTTGGCGCTGCAACACGCGATCAACTGAGCCTTCCAAC
>CAYMQF010000034.1:6571-12960 GCA_964392425.1 uncultured Phycisphaeraceae bacterium | reverse complement strand
AAACCATTTGGCACGCAGCGCGATGTTTACCGCATCGGCTATGAATGGGCGGCGCACTCGTTGGCTCCTGTGGATTCCCAGCCTCGCGAACCTCGAGTGATGGTCGGCGGGCCATGCTGCTCCAAGCCATACTCCGCGTCGCTGTTGAATATCTCGGCGATGAGTTTCGGCGCCTTGTCCAGCAACGCCATCCGCGCCCTCAACGGAGGCGCCCGCAAAGGCGGCTTTGCCCACAACACCGGCGAAGGCGGCCTGTCCGAACACCACCGCGAGCCGGGCGGCGATCTCATCTGGCAAATCGGCACAGGGTATTTCGGCTGTCGAACAAGAGACGGCGGATTCGACCCCGACAAGTTCCGCGCGGAAGCGGTGCGCGACCAGGTTTGCATGATCGAAATCAAACTCTCGCAAGGCGCCAAGCCATCGCATGGTGGAATCCTCCCCGCGCACAAAGTCTCCCTCGAAATAGCGACCATCCGAGGCGTTCCCGTCGGAGAGGCTGTCATCTCGCCTCCCGCGCATCGCACGTTTTCAACGCCCATCGGCTTGCTCGAATTCGTCGCGCAACTGCGAGAACTGTCAGGTGGCAAACCGGTCGGCTTCAAGCTGTGCGTTGGCCAGCGACGAGAATTTCTTGCGATCTGCAAAGCAATGCTCGAAACCCAGATTCTGCCTGACTTCATCACTGTCGATGGAGGCGAAGGAGGCACCGGCGCCGCCCCGCTCGAATTTTCCAACTCGATGGGCATGCCCGCCAAAGATGCATGGGTCTTCGTGCACAACGCGCTGACCGGAGTTGGCCTGCGCAGCGAGATTCGCATGATCGCAAGTGGAAAAATCATCACCGGATTCCACATGATCCGCGCCATGGCGCTCGGCGCTGACCTGTGCAACTCGGCGCGAGGCATGATGCTTTCGCTCGGCTGCATCCAGGCGCTGCGATGCAACACCGACAGTTGCCCCACCGGCGTGGCGACGCAGAATCCCGCCTTGGTCAAGGGGCTCAACGTCACTGACAAGACCGATCGCGTTTATCGCTATCACGACGCGACGGTGCATAGCTGCATGGAGTTGCTCGGCGCGATGGGGCTGGAAGGGCCGGAACAGGTTCGCCCTGATCTTCTGTACCGCCGAGTCGACGACACCCACGAGCGGAGTTTCGCGGAGTTGTATCCGTTTCTTGAAGAGGGACGCCTCCTCCAGAATGGCGATGCGCCGGATCACATGCGGGAGGAGTGGCAAGCCGCCCGGGCGGAGTCCTTTTCGTGATCGGCGTGATCGGTTAGCTCAAGCAGTGGATGCTTCGACATTCACCGGCATCGTCGCGACGATGTTTTCGATGATCGCGTCGGTGGTGACGCCTTCCGCCTCCGCTTCGAAGTTGAGCACGATGCGGTGCCTGAGCGCCGGCAATGCAGATTGACGGATGTCATCAACACTCACCGCGGATCGGCCTTCCAGAAGCGCCCGACATTTGGCGCTGAGCGTCAGCGCTTGGGCAGCGCGCGGGCTAGAGCCAACGCGTGTGTACTTGGTCGCCATCGGCGTGGTGAACTCGCCCGTCGGGTGCGTTGCCAATGTCAGGCGCACCGCGTAATCGCGCACATGGTCAGCGATCGCCACTCGCCGGATCAAACGCTGGTGGGCGCGGATCGCTTCGCCATCCAATACAGGCGTGACCGAAAGCGTCTTGCCGCCCGTCGTCCGGTCGAGGATTTCAGCAAGTTCCGATCGGCTCGAATACCCAACTTGCAGCTTGAAGAAAAATCGGTCGAGTTGTGCTTCGGGGAGCGGGTAGGTGCCTTCTTGTTCGATTGGGTTTTGCGTCGCCATCACGAGGAAGGGCGGGTCGAGCGTGTGCGTGACACCATCCACCGTCACGCTCCGCTCCTGCATCGCTTCGAGCAGGGCGCTTTGTGTTTTGGGAGTCGCGCGGTTGATCTCGTCAGCGAGAAGAATCTGCGTGAAAATCGGCCCCTTCTGAAAACGGAAGCTGCGCTCACCCCCCGTTTCGACGACGATCGTTGTGCCTGTCACGTCCGATGGCATCAGGTCAGGCGTGAACTGCACACGGTTGAACGCAAGCTGCAGCGCCTCTGCGAGCGTCCGCACGAGGAGCGTTTTGCCAAGCCCGGGGACGCCTTCGAGTAGAGCGTGCCCATCGCAGAAAAGGCACGTCAAGACGCCCTCGACGATTTCGCGGTGCCCGACAATGACTTTGCCGATCTCCTCGCGGACCGCTTCATGGTCAGCGCGGAACTTTTCCGCTGCAGCAGTGATCTCGTCAGGTGTCTTCGGGTCGACTTCGTGCATGGAGTCAGTGTAGCTTCATGTGCTGGACGGATGAAAATCACCCTTTCCCCAGCGGGGAGGGCGAGCACTGCGAGGCTGTTGAAATGACCCTGCCCATCGAGCCGATCGAAACTTTGGATGACCCGCGCGTCGAGCTATATCGCAATGTCAAGGAGCGCGATCTGCACAGGCAGTCGAAGGTCTTTCTTGCAGAAGGCGAGCTGGTCGTCCGTCGACTCATCGAGGAGTCGCCCTTTGCGGTTCACTCGGTGCTGATCAATGAAGTTCGGCTGCGCGCGATGAGCGATGCGCTCTCGAAGCTGGATCCGGGCGTGCCGATTTACCAGGCGCCTCAGAAAATGTTTGATGAGATCGTCGGCTATCCGATCCATCGAGGCGTCCTCGCTGTGGGAGTGCGCCCGGAGCAGACGGGGATTGATGCGATGCTTGACTCCATGCCGGATCATGCACTCGTCGTGGTGATGGAGGACTTGGCCAACCATGACAACGTGGGGGGCGTGTTTCGGTGCGGGGCTGCATTTGGGGTGGACGCGGTGCTGCTTTCGCCGAGGTGTGCTGATCCGCTGTACCGCAAGGCGACGCGCGTCTCTATTGGCTCGACGCTGACCATTCCATTTGCGCGCGCGAAGGAAGATGGCGAGATCATTCAGTCGCTCCACGCGCACAACTTCGAGACGCTTGCGTTGACGCCTCGGGTCGATGCAACGGACCTTTCCAGTTGGTTCGATTCGCAAGGCGCCACAAAGAAAACGGCGCTGCTTCTTGGAGCCGAGGGTGGCGGCCTCCGCGATGACACGCTCCGTGCAGCGGCGCATCGAATCCGCATCGGCAAGATGGTCAGCGTGGACAGTCTGAACGTCGTCGTGGCTGCGGGAATCGCACTGCACGCGGTCCGTTCTCACATGCAGCAGCCCTGACGAAAAGACCCGGTATCGAGTAGCCTGACGCGCGGGTGAGATTCGGGAATGCCGCTGAAAATGGGAGCAAGCCGGTATGGATGCGCAGCAACACCGCGAGATACTCAACCAAATACAAAGGCTGATTCAGCAGCGGCTCTACGATCAGGCTGGGGACCTCTGCCGAACGCTGCTCGATGCTGATGAAGCCGACGCTGATGCGCACAAGCTGGTCGGCTATACCTATTACATCCGTGGGTTTTTTCACGAGGCGCTGTCGCATTTCACGCGCGCGTCTGAGCTGTTGCCCGCGGCTCCAGATGTATTCGCCAACCTTGGCAAAGTGTTCATGCAGATTGGCAAGGTCGTGGAATCGCAGGAAGCCTTTGACAAATCGCTCCAACTGCAGCCTCGCTTCGCTGAAGCGCTGGAGGGCAAAGCTGAGCTTCTTGTCATGTCCGATCGCAATGACGAAGCGCACGACCTGCTGCTCCCGATCGCGGGCGATGTCGAGGAAACGCCTCGGATTGCGTTGATTCTCGCTGAAATCGAACGACAGAAGGGGCAGGCGGCGCAGTGCATCGAGCACGCCCGCCGTCTTCTGGACCGTCCGACCACGCCGCCGATCGCGCAACGGCAACTCAGCTTTGAGATTGGCCGAGCATTCAATGATCTGGAGCAATACGACGACGCATTCGCCGCATTTGCGAAAGGGAACGCCTGCGATGCGCATCCGTTCAGCCCCGCTCAGCACGAAGCTTCGATCAACGAACTGATGAGCGTGTTTTCTCGAAAGAATCTCAAGCAGATGCAGCGATCAAGCGTTGATTCTGACGCACCGATCTTTGTCACGGGGATGCCTCGCTCGGGAACCACGTTGGTTGAACAGATCATTGATGCGCACCCCGCAGCGCATGGCGCCGGCGAACTGACCATTCTTCCAGATATTGTCGAGTCGATCCAGCATCGGCTCGGCACGCAACGCCCCTACCCCCAGTGCGCCCAGCAGCTGACACGCAAGAGCGCTTCGATGTTTGGGCAAACATATCTCGACTTCATCCGATCTCTTGCGCCCGACGCTGAACGAACCGTTGATAAAGCGCTGCGGACCTGGCCTCACATCGGGC
The DNA here is from genome assembly GCA_964392425.1 of uncultured Phycisphaeraceae bacterium. Lineage (GTDB taxonomy): Bacteria > Planctomycetota > Phycisphaerae > Phycisphaerales > UBA1924 > CAYMQF01. The sequence continues at coordinate 8,624 of CAYMQF010000034.1, read as the reverse complement.
TGCTGCAACTCATCCTTCCCAACGCGCGGATCATCCACTGTCGGCGCGATCCGATGGACACCTGCCTGTCGTGCTTTATGGCGTCGCTGAGTCCGAGCCGACATCCATACATCGCGGACCTCGCGTCGCTCGGCTCCTACTACCGGCAATACGATCGGCTCATGCAGCACTGGAAAGATGCCGGAATCGACATGCTCGAAGTGCAATACGAAGATCTTGTGATGGATCAGGAGCGCGTCAGCCGGGAGATCATCGACTTTTGTGATCTTGATTGGGACCCGCAGTGTTTGCGTTTCCACGAATCAGGGCGATTGGTGTTGACGCTGAGCTATGACCAAGTTCGCAAGCCGATGTACACCTCGGCCATGGGACGATGGAAGAAGTACGAAAAACATCTCGGCGTTCTGCAGGCGGCGCTCGCGGGGAAGATGTGACTCTTGCATGCGCTTTGTGCTGACATCCTCCACGAGCGTGATCGGATAACTCATGGCTGGTTCAAAGTGTTTTTTGCACCGTTTCAGGTGCATTCGTATACTTCGCGTACCTTGAGTCGCAGTGAATGCGGTTGAGAAAAAGCAGCCGCTGGGATAATCCATGGATACAAAGTTGTACGGGTTGATGAAGCAATGACGCCACAAGAGCGAGACACACTGCTGCGAAGACTCCACCGATGCGCTCAGCTTGGCGTATTTGAGCCCGCTCGGGAGCCATGCAGGCAGCTTCTTGAGGCGAATCCCAATGATTGCGACGCTCTGTATTTTCACGCCTATATCAACTATTTCATCGGCTCACTCGACGACGCTGAACACACCCTCCGAACACTCTTCACACTGCGTCCGGGCAATCTGGACGACCATTGCTTGTTAGCGCGCGTGCTCTCAAGAAAAAACCAGACCGCAGAGGCGTTGGATCAACTCGACCTCGCAATCAAATGCAATCCGCGCTCTCCACAACCATACTCTGAGAAAGCGGAGTTGCTCATCACCCTCGGTCGCAAAGAAGATGCACAGCACCTCCTTGAATCCCAAATCGCAAAAGGAATGAGCGCGCCGGACTTCAGCCTGCATCTGGGCACGATCCAAGAGCAGGCGGGCAACTACGACCAAGCGGTCGTGCACGCTCAGCATGCTGCGGGGTCAGCGGAGGCGCCCGCCGGAACCAATCGCCAACTCTTCTTCCTCATGGGACGAGCACTGGAGAAGCTCTCTCGCTACGACGAGGCGATCGAGGCGTTTCACAAAGGCAACGCCTGCGATGCCTTGCCGTTCAATCAGGATCGTTTTGCCCAGCACATAGATCGCATCATCAAGGTTTTTTCAAAGAAGAACCTGAAATACATGCCCAAGTCTTCTCATGCTTCGGAGCTGCCCGTATTTGTCACCAGCATGCCTCGCTCGGGAAGCACGCTCGTTGAAAAAATTATCAGCGCCCACTCCCAAGCGGTCGGCGTCGGCGAAATCAACGTCATCAACCGCATCGCGATCAACGCGCACGAGTATCTTCATACCCAACGATCGTACCCGGACTGCATCGACACCATCACAAAAAAAGGGTTGGACCAGCTCGGCGACATTTACTTGAGTGAAGCTGAAAAGCTCGCAGGCGACCACCTTCGACTTGTCGACAAAACACTCGAAACATGGCAACACATCGGCCTCGTTCAACTCATCACGCCTGGCGCCCGCGTCATCAATGTCCGGCGAGATCCGATGGACACTTGTCTGTCCTGCTTTATGGCCTCGCTGAACCCCCAGGTGCACGTCTTCGCGTCGAACTTCAACGACCTTGCCTTCTACTACAAGCAATATGATCGTATGATCAAGCACTGGGTCAATGTCGCGAGCATTGACCTGCTCGAAGTGCAGTACGAAGAGTTGGTCGAGGAGCCTGAGCGAGTCAGCCGAGAGATCATCGAATTTTGTGGATTGGAATGGGAGGACGAGTGCCTTGAGTTCCATAAGCAGTCAGACAAAATCGTATTGACGTTGAGCTACGATCAGGTGCGCAGGCCTCTGTATAAAACCGCTGTGGCGCGCTGGAAAAAGTACGAAAA
>CAYMQF010000034.1:0-6471 GCA_964392425.1 uncultured Phycisphaeraceae bacterium | reverse complement strand
AGGTGCGCAGGCCTCTGTATAAAACCGCTGTGGCGCGCTGGAAAAAGTACGAAAAACATCTTGGTGTTCTACAGGCGGCGCTCGCGGGGAAACTCTGATCGCGAGAATGCTTAGAGGTTGGACTTGATCGTCCCAGCGGAGCCTTCTTCATCGAGGACGCGCTGTGTTTCTGTGCTGGATCGAAGGAACTTGGAGTCCTTGATGCTGACATTGAGCATCGGGCGTTTTTTGTTTTTGCTACGGAGCACCCAGCCTTCCTGGATCATAACTTCGAGCGCCTGGATGCACCGCACGAGTGCAAACTGCTGTTCGAATTCAGATGGATTGGCTTGGAAGCCCTGCTTGAGCAGTTTGATCATTTCCTCGCCGTCGCTGGTGGCTTTGAGCACATCGAGCATCATTTTGTAGATGCCGTGATTGGGGATTCGCTTACTTCCTTTGCGCCAGCATTCGATGCGCTCGATTCTTCCATCGACGAGTGAACCCATGTGATCCAGCTCGGCGCCGTGCAGGTTGAGTTTGAAGACGTTGTGCCCGTTGCAGAGCAGGTCGCAATCTCGCTGCTTGGAGTCGAAGAGCTCGAGCACCTGTTTGGCGCTGGCGATGTCGAAGGATCCGAAGGTGGGAAGCCCGACGGACTCCGTTGCGAATCCGCCTTGACTGAGCCATCTCCAGGCGTCGTTGGGCGCGAGCGTGAGGCCGGCCTCCTTGGCGATGTCCGAGCAGTGCTCCTGAAGATCAGTGAAGCAGCCATTGGCGGAGTACCAATACTGGGCAAAGCGGATGTGCTGGCTGATGTTGTTTCGGTTGTGATCGTTGTAACGAGTTTTGATCCAGTCAGCGTCGAGTTCGCCCCGCTCCAGTTCGAGGATCGCGTACGCTGCTTCGCGCGCGGAGGAATGCGCCAGACTCAGGCCGGCAGCAAGAATGGGGTCTGCAAAGCCAGCGGATTCGCCGCAAAGGAACCAATTTTCGCCGACGAGTTCATGCGCCAGATGCGACCAATCTTTGCATGATTGAATGGGACCTTCAGGCTGCGCATTTTTGGTGAGGCTGGCGATGGTCTCTTGATCGCCGATCGCCTTGAGATAGATTTCTTCGGTGCTCATCCCTGAGTTTTTGTAGTACTCACTTGGACAGATCAGACCAATGCTGGTGCGCGTCGGCCCCAATGGGATAAACCACATCCACCCATAGGGCAGGCTTCGGACTTGCACGCGCGTCGCGCCAACACCGATCTCGACAGCCCACTCCGCGTTTTTCCAATAGTCCCAGATCGCGATGTTTCGCAGCGCCGTGGGGGCATCGCTCTCGACACCCAGCGCCCGCCGAAGAAGAGCGACGGCTCCGGAGCCATCGATGTAATACTTCGCCGTGATCGTTTCGCCGGTGTGCAGCCGAAAGCCATCGACACGTTTTCCGGTGACGAGTATTTCGTCGACTCGCGTCTCCTCGCGCACCTCAACGCCCAACGCCTTGGCTTTATTCAGAAGGATGTTGTCGTAGATGGCGCGGTCGACCTGAAACGCGGTGTGTCTGCGCTGCCCTTGGTATTTAGCAGGGCGAGGCTCGTCGCGCCATTGCTCGACGGGATAAAAATCGAAATCCCACTGGTCGAGATCTTTGCCCCAAGTGTATGACGCGCCAATCTTGATTGGGAAACCCGCAGCTTCGACATCTTCCCAGACACCCATTTCGTGAAGGATCGGGCTGATCGATGGGAGTTGGCTCTCGCCGACGTGGTCGCGCGGGAACTTTTCCTTCTCGATGATGACGATGCGAAGATCAGAGTTGTACTTTTTGAGGAACGACGAAAGAGTCGAGCCGACGGGCCCACCGCCAACGATCGCTACGTCATAGTCTGTTGAGTTTGCATCAGTCATGGTGTGTACTTTCAGTCGCGTCCTAGAAGAAATCGACAGCGCCCCGAGCAGGCAGACCCACTCTCCATCGGCCCACTGAGTGTAGCTGTTCAATCCCTTCGCCTGAGGGGATCGACTCTCTCCAAGCGGACCTTGACTCCATCCAGCCTTTGCCCCGGCAGAGGATCAACCCCAGTTCGACAGGAGGATTGCGAGATCACCACTGTCAACGACACCATCGCCGGTCAGATCCCCGAAGCCGGGCCCACCCCATTGGCTGAGCAGGATTGCGAGGTCCGCGCTGTTGACAACGCCGTCGCCAGTCAGGTCAGGCGTGGATGATCCTTGGCAGATATCCAAAATGCCGTCGCCGTCTGAGTCCGCAGCAGGATTGTTGAGGATGTCCTGCATATCGATCACGCCGTTGGCGTCGCAATCGGTTGACCAATGTCCAGCAAAGCGATTGAGGAAGAGCGAGAAGTCGGCATCATCGATAGTTCCGTCGCCATCGAAGTCCATCATTTCACAGCCTGGCGAGACCGCCTTGCCATAGCACTTGACGAAAAAGAGGAAGTCAGAACGATCGGCCACCAGATCGCCATCGACATCGCCGAGGCGTTCGTCGGGATAGATTGTCCACTTCACTTGCGAGGAAAGGTTGGAAAGCGTGCGCGTTTCGCCGCCTGGCCAGAGCACGGTGACCTCGTCAACCATAATCGCATTGGGTGCGTCGAGCACGGTTTTCTGACCAATGGTCGGCCCTGTTGCGCTTCCGCCATTGGACTGGTTTTCAACGGTCGCAGGACCATCCCCCAGCCCGATGTGCAGGACTGTGTCGTCTTGCGATTTCCAACTCGACCCGGCATAGACCTCTCGATAATAGTGTGTTTGGCCGACGCGCACATCAGCTTGAGCGCCAACGGCAAAGGTATTCATGCCAGAGCCAACGATGCGGAGTTTCATCCAGTTGCGTTTTTCACCTTCGTGATTGATGTAGAGACGGACGTTGGTTTCGATGCCCGATTCCTGGTTGGTCATGACGATGTCGAGATCACCGTCACCATCGACATCGGCGACTGCAGAGCAAAAAGATTGGCCGGTGTCGCCGACGCCGAGCTGAACACCCATGTCGATCATTGGCCAGGAGCTTTGTCCGACATAGAGTGGATTTGGGCCGACCATATCGCAGACGTAGAGATCCATGACTCCGTCGTTGTTGTAATCGAAGAAGTTGGCGCCCCACCCCACGCCGAACATCTGCACACCAGCCTGGGCTGACGCATCGGTGAACGTCTTGTCCCCGTTGTTGAGGTACAGCACATTGCCGTCCGGTGTGTTGGTCGCGTACAGGTCAGGATAGCCGTTGCCGTCCAGATCACCGACTGCGACGCCCATAGAGTTGATGCAGGCGCCGGTTCCGGTCAGATTCGTCACGTTGACGTACCCACCCCCAACGTTTTCGTGAAACTGATTGAGCCAGCCATTCAACCATCCAGCGCCGGGCACGCAGCCGAAACTCATGCCATCGTTGGACAGGTAGAGGTCGCAATCGCCATCGCGATCGTAGTCGAGGAAGACCGCCTGATGTCCAGCAGAATTTGTGAGACCAAGTCCGTTCGCAATCGACACGTCCTCGAAGGTTCCGTCTCCCTTGTTCAGATAGAGGATGTCACGATTGATGGTTTTGAACGTGAGCGTACGGTTGGGGACATAGAGATCAATCCAGCCGTCGTTGTTGTAGTCGCCCCATGCGGCGCCTTTGCCCGCACCACCATCATCGACTTCGGCTGCTGCGGAGACATCGGTGAACTGAAAGTCACCATCGTTGCGCATCAATACGTTGGGCAGCGCCGTTTGTGTGAAGAAGAGGTCCAGATCGCCATCGCCGTCGTAGTCGGCAGCGGTGACACTCGAAGCAATCATGAGCGGCGGAACTCCACACCCGACAGATAGGTCATCGAAGTGCCCGTCTCCCTTGTTTCTAAAGATGCCGACCAGACCGTCCGATCGGCCGGTCGTAATCAGGTCCGGATCACCGTCGTTGTCAAGGTCGGCAAAGCAGACACCAAGCCCTGCAGCGGACCACTGTCCGTTCTTGTAATCCACACCGCGAAGGACTGCCTCCTCGGTGAATGGTGAGGGTGTTTGAGCTGAGGCCATGGAAGACATGACGAGATTTGTCACTGCAGCGGATATACCAATGAGTCCGGGAACGATATGTTTGAGGTATTCTTTCGCACGCCGCCGCGCGCGTATATGTAACGGTTTCAACCGGGCTAACTCTCCGACCGGAGCGAACTGCTTACTCTGTTCGGAGTGGATGCCGTTCTGCTCAGCCATATCCATATCTCCTGAGTGTCTCATTCCACTTTGATCAGAATCCGCCTTGGTTTCCTCTGCTTCATAGTGTAACTGAAGTCATTGGCGACACCAGTCTTTTTTTAGTGATTCAGAGCAATTGGTGTGATAATGCTCTTGTCAACTCAAAGTTGACAAGAATTCATATATAAAAAAAGCTCCCCCGCGCGAGCGAGGGAGCTTTTGAACTTAGGCAGTTTGTGTGAAACTCAGTTCAGATCGACTTAGCGGCGTCGACGGATCGCAGCAAGACCTGCGATGCCGAAGAGACCCATGGCGCCCGGTGTCGGGACGATCCCGCCAAGGGTTGCCGTGAAGCCGGTGATGACGTTGGGATTGGGATCGCCGCCCCAGTCATTGGCAATCGTGACGGTCAAGTTGCCGCCGGTGATTCCCGAAAGGCTGAGATCGATCGCATCGCCATAAACGCCAGGCGCTGTGGATGCGGCTCCGCCGTAGGCAGGAGCGATACCAGGAGCGTCATAACCACCAATGGTGGCGGTGTTGACGCCGTCAGACAGAATGATCTGCATGTCAGAGGCCCATGAGGAATCCAAGACGGGCTCAGCATAGGTGAAGCTGAAGGTGAACAGCCCCAATGTGCCGAACGAAGCGCCACCGCTGCTAAACAGCGTGGTGGGGGTTCCGCCGAGTCCCGCTCCCAGACCACTCAAAGAGAGCGGCCCAGCAACCGTGAACGTCTGATTTGCGTTAGCGCCTGCAGTGATCGCAAGACCAGCTGCAGCAATAAGTGCAAATTTCATATGTTTCTTCTCCAATACAAACTTGTTGATCCATGCTCGGAAGTTGAGCATTTTATGAACCAACAACCCACTGTTTGTCACATCAGCACGAGGCGTTGACTTTGTCGATTCCCAGCGACGCATCAACTCACAACGACTGGTTGTTCCCGCTCCGTGACGTGTCTCTTCCTCTTCCTGCTCTTTTCAGAGCTTGTTCCCACCACAAGGCTACCACAACACACGCAAAAATGGTGTGATCTTTTCACAAAATTCACAAAAAAGACCAAAACGGGCCGTACGCCCCTGTTTTCTGTGCAATAATCAACCGCATAAGCGTACAATCATGGTTGTCGCTGCTGGAATTGCCGTTAGGAGCCAGCAAAAAACGTCAAGCCTCCGCGTTCAGCCTCTCCAGCCGATGCACAATCGCCCGCCAAAGCTCGCCTGGCTCGTCCGGTTTGACCACGACGATCCATTCCTTGTCGCCAGCCAATATCACCGCTTCTGTAAGGGCCGCGTACATCCGCTGCGAATACCCTGCAGGATCGCTGGGCATGGCGAACACCTTGGCCCGGCACGCAGCGTCGATCCGCTCGGGATGATGAGTCATCACCGCAACAGGCTGAACCGCCTCGATCGCCCGCTCTAGATCGCCCTGCGCAACCACGCGGACCCGGCTCATCGAGTTGGCTGCTGAGACCGGGGGACTTGGCTCAACTTGATCTGTCTCAACCCCAAGATCGCTCGCACCTATCGGCCCGGGACGAAGAATGCGATCCTCATCAGAACTTTCGCCCAGCAGCAACACCGTGGACTCCAAGCCCCCCGGCGTATGCCCCGCATCAAGTAAAAATACGCAGTCCGGCTCAAACGCCCCTCGAACATGCTCCGGCAAAACAGCAGGCGTCTGACCCGATCGGTTCGCGCTCGTCCCCGCAATCGGCTCACCCAAAGACTCAATCAACTCCAGCGCAACGGGATGATCCGGGCAGCGCAGTCCCACCGTCGGCCCGTCCGCGACGACCACGCTGGGCACTCGTGCCCCCTTGGGCACCACGAGAGTCAACGGGCCAGGCCAAAACCGCTGGGCAAACTCCTCCGCTCGCTCGGGCCAATCCGCTGACCACGCCCGCGCCATCTCCACGCTCGACACATGGGCGAGCAACGGCCGCGACCGAGGCCGATCTTTCAGATCAAAAATGGTGTTCACCGCACGTTCGTCGGAGATAGCCGCCCCGAGTCCGTAGACCGTTTCGGTGGGAAACGCGACCACGCCGCCACTGCGAAGCGCCTCGACCGCAAGCTTCATCTCGCCCGGCTCAGGAGTGGTTTGCTCAAGGTTGGTCAGCGACATTGGTTGTCAGCCCGAGTGATTCGACGCTCGGGTCCATCATGTCAGAGAACTGCAGGCGGATTCGGCTCCGCGTCAACGTGTCACCCAACGCAGCGTACAGATCCGCGATCGCCACATTGTAATCCACCAATGCCTGAATCTCTTCCTTTTCCGC
>CAYMQF010000033.1:16429-20724 GCA_964392425.1 uncultured Phycisphaeraceae bacterium | reverse complement strand
GGCATGTTGTTTGATCTGGACGTTGGCGTCGGGCCTGTGGTTTTCAGGGCGCCGGTTGGGCGCAACCGCTCCGTCACCATCGCCACGCCGATCTGCTTTGAGGCGGCGGCGCCTGCCCTGTGCCGACGATTGGTTTTCCGGCACGGGCAAAGACAGGCGGGGCTGATCATCAATCTCACCAACGATGGTTGGTTCGGTGATTCCATTGGCGGGCGCGAGCAGTCGCTGCAAATCGCGCGGTGGCGGACGATCGAACTCCGCACGCCGATGGTGCGGGCGGCCAACACCGGCATCTCCGCGGTCATTGACGCAGCAGGGCGGGTCCAACAAATCGGCCCCGACGGGAGCGATGAGACTGTAAACACCGATGGAGTGATGCGGGCGGTGGTTTTTCCATCGGACTCCCCGCCGACGCTCTACGCCCGGATCGGCGATCTGGTCGGTTGGTTGTGCCTGTTCGCGGTCGGTGGGAGACTGCTCGTCGGAATCGTGTCGCACGTGAGAAAGAAAAGACCAGTTGGGGCAGGGCTGAACCATTCCCCACTTTGAGGAAACACAACGATGGCAAATCAATACATGAAGCCTCGATATCGAACCGTTGGCTCTTGGGGCGCGATCGCTGCTGCTCTCTGCGCCAGCTTTGTTCTGTTGCTGGCGGGATGCGCCACCGCCCCCCGAGCTACTGCGTACAGCCCGGCGGATGAAGCCCGTGCAGCGGACCCCGCCTGGCGAACGGAGCTTCACGACAAAGCCACGACTCTCCTGAGCGATGCAGCGTTTGACGAAGACCCGCTTCTTCGCGCCAACGCAATCGAAGGGCTGCACGAGGCGCCTGAACTGGTCGAGCCGATCGCGCGGGCGGGGCTCATGGATGACAATCTCGGCGTGCGCTACGTCGCAGCGATGACCATCGGCAAGCTTTCATTGAAAGATTCTGCGATCTTCGTCAAGCCCGTCGCGAGCGATCCGTCGGCGGTGGTTCGCGCTGCTGTGATTTATGCGCTTCGGCGAAATGGCGTTGATGCGGACCCGACGCCGTTGGCTTCGATGCTCGAGAGCGGGAAGCTGACAGAGCGGGCGCAGGCGGCGTTCATCCTCGGCGAACTGGGCGATGCAAGCGCCATCGGGCTGCTCAAGTCAGCAGCTCGGCGGTCGTCCCCATTAGCGTCGAAAATCGAAGATCGGCTCGTTCGGCTGCAGATCTCTGAAGCTCTCATCAAGCTGGGCAGCATCGACTCGATCGAAACGATCCGGGCGGCGCTCTTTCCGAGTCGGCCCGAAGACCTCGAAGCGACCGCGCTGGCGGTTCAGATTATCGGCAATGTCAATGACCGCCGATCGCGAGATCAGTTGATTTACCTGACAGCGAGGTCCGGCCCTGAACAGTTGCCCGCTGAGATCAGGCTGCTCGCCGCTCAGTCGCTGGCCAAGCTGGGCGTTCGGCGGGGGTCGTTCATCGCTGATGAGTATTGGCAGGACGAAAACCCGGCAGTCCGGGCTCAGGCGGCCTTTGTGCTCGGCGCCACGGACAATCCAGCGAATCTGGGGAAGCTGGAGGAGATGCTGCTGGACCCGGTTGGGGTGGTTCGAGTGGCTGCGGCGACGTCCATGCTGAGGGCTTTGAGCTTGCGGCGGGAGCTGGCCGGTGTTGACACCCACGACTGATCCGGCTACCTACAGTGCGTCTGAGCGGACGGATTTGATAGGTTTTTCGTCGATTTTCGATATTGGTGGGATCCGTTCGGCGAGTTCTTCGTATTCCGAGTCAAGAGGCGCGGGCGATCTCCAGCGCGACGTGTGCCTACAGCCTGAAACAAACATTGAAAAGGGGATCTGACGTTGCACGCGGTTACGAAGATATTGGTTGTGTTTGCCGTCGTCCTGAGCATTCTTCTGTCCGCCTTGACCGTTGCCTTCAGCGCCAACGCTGAGCGGATCAAGGGGCAGTATCAGGCGATCGAAGCTGCCCGGAACTCCGTCCTTGCTGACAAACGAGCCAGCGACGCTCAGCATTCCGAAGAACGATCCCGCCTGCAGGAGGGGATCGATTCGGTCAACCAGCAGCTCAACTCGGTGATCTCTGAAAAAGCTGGGCTCCAGCAGGAGGCTGCCCGCCTTCTCGCTCAGTCCAAGCAGGCAGAGCTTCAACTTCAAAGTGTCCAGGCGAGGATCGATCGGTTTGCTGCGACCGGCTCCACACAAGCGCTCCTGATCAGCAGCTATCGCGACGAGCTTTCCAAGCTGCGCCAGGAAGAGCTGAGCTCCAAGCAGCGTGAGATTCAGCTCGCTGACCAGATCAACGACTTGTCCGGCCAGCTCGAGGTCTCCATTGAGGCGAGTCGAGCCTTGCAGGAGCAGTTGGCAGAGCTTCAACAGCAGTCCGGCACCGCGCAGGCGGCCAAAGGTCGCGGCTTGCCAGCGCCCGGCATGCCGATCCGAGCACGCATCACCAAGACTCAGCTTGCGCCCAACGGCGACATGCTCGCGGAGATCGACGCTGGGTCCAACGATCGGCTCAGCCAAAACATGGAGCTCACGATCATTCAGGATGACCGCTTTGCCGGCGTCTTGACCTTGACCTCGGTGGACCTCAATCAGGCGGTTGGCCGAATCTCACTCAACAAAGGGCAGTCGATCAGGCAAGGCTCGTTCGTTACCACGATCCGCTGAATATCTGATCCACTAAATATCCGAAAGACCGCGGCTTTCAAAAGGGCCGGCAAGGACAGGAACACACCGCATGAGTCAGCTTGGGATGAATCTGCCCGGTTCGAAGCGCAGGCTTGGAGCCTCGATGAATATTTACACCGGCCTGCTTTTTTTAGCGGTGGTGTGCATGGCTGCTGCGGTGGCGCTTGTCTGGAGCGCAGGCGTCGAGCTTTCGCCCGAGCAAGGCTCGATGGCGCCCTTTTCCCTGCAGGACGCCAACCACATTCAGCTCCACGATTGACCCATCGGCGCGGTCTTTGCATGGCGCTCGGTTCGACGTACGACCCAAATACCGATAATGTCTAGTCGATAGGCCCTGTGGACCGATTTCCACGGCAGGCAGGGCATCGATCCGTCATGGTAGGCGGTCGCCGCACCTGACAGATCCTTTGCCGGGAGACACCCCCGACGTGTTCGAACGACTTCGCGGATGGTTCAGTGTTGATATGGGCATCGACCTTGGCACGTGCAACACGCTCGTTGCTGTGCGAGGTGAGGGCATCGTTCTCAACGAACCCAGCGTGGTGGCTGTCAAGAAGGGGACCAACCAAGTTCTCAATGACGGCAAAGCTGTCGGATGGATGGCCAAAGAGATGCTCGGCAAGACGCCTGGCTCCATCACCGCCGTCCGCCCCCTCAAAGATGGCGTCATCAGTGACTTTGAAATCACCGAGGCGATGCTCGCCTACTTCATACACAAGGTCAACGGGCGCATCAGTTGGCTCGCCAAACCTCGCGTGGTGATCTCCATCCCGTCGGGAATCACCGAAGTGGAGAAGCGCGCCGTCCTCGACAGTGCTGAACGAGCAGGCTCCGGCCGAATCTATTTGCTCGAAGAACCGATCGCAGCGGCGATTGGCGCCGGGCTCCCCTTTGTCGAGCCGACCGCGTCGATGATCGTCGACATCGGTGGAGGCACTACCGAAGTGGCGATCATGTCCCTCGCGGACATCGCGGTGTGTGAGTCCGTCCGCGTGGCCGGCGACGACATGGACGAAGCGATCATCAGCTACATGAAGAAGACGTACAGCATGATGATCGGCGAACAGTCTGCTGAGCGCATCAAGATCGAGATCGGCTCCGCTGCCCCCGTCAAAGAGGAAACGACGATGGAGGTGCGAGGGCGGGACATGGTCTCCGGGCTGCCCCGTAAGATGGTGCTCTCCAGCGAGGAAGTGCGCGAAGCATTGCAGGAGCCCGTCTCAGCGATCATCGAAACCGTGATACGCACGCTCGAACGGGCGGAGCCTGAGCTTGCCGCCGACCTCATCGAAAACGGCATCGTGCTCGCCGGTGGCGGGGCGCTGCTTCGCGGCATCGACGTCGTGCTCGCCAGCGCCACCGGGATCGACGTGCGAATCGCAGAGGATCCCCTCACATGCGTGGCGCGAGGGACTGCGATCTTCCTCGAAAATATTGATAAGCTGAAAGACAACCTCCAGAGCGATCTGGACGCTTGATCCTCCCCCGCGCAGCGGCCCCAAACGAGGCGCCGTACTATCTGCACTGATGGGGAACAGGCGTCATTCCGATCGTCGAGTCATCACGCTGGCGATGTTTCTCCTTTTCGTCCTCGCGCTGACACC
>CAYMQF010000033.1:12430-16329 GCA_964392425.1 uncultured Phycisphaeraceae bacterium | reverse complement strand
TGGGCGCCTGTCACCGCGCGGTCGAGCACACTCAGCGATGGAGTGATCCGCATCGGCGCAGGTCGTGCTGATAACGTTGAGCCCGAGGCGAGCGTCGCCACCGCGCGAGGCGTCTACCTCGTGGGCCGAGTCGTCGAAGTTGAAGCGCGAACTTCATGGGTGCTCCCCTTCACCCATCCCAAAGCGGGGCACATCGAAGCCGTCGTGATGAATGGTTCGACTCTCGCTGAGAGTTTCGGCTGCCAGTTGCGAGGGCGGGGCGATGGCAAACTCGAAGGCGACATGGTCGCAGAGGCAATCGGCATCCAGACAGGACAGCTCGTTCGTCTGCGCGATGAGAGTTGGCCGATCGCTGCGCAGATGCTCGTGCTGGGTCGCGTCGTTGAAGTCAGCTCCAAAGAGAACAATCGACTGGTGATCGTCGTCGAGCCTGACATTGCGCCCGACCGTGTCAGCGAAGTGGTGCTGCGCATTCCTGAGTCCCAAGCAGCGGAGGCGACCCCATGAACTGGATCGTCTTCCTCATCGGCGCGTGGTTCATGTTCGGCCTCGAGACAGGACTCCGCGACGGCTTGCAACTCGGACCCACCGGGGCGGCGCCAAGCTTCGTGATGATCTACGTCGTCTTCATCTCCCTCAGCGCCCCCAAACGAACCGCAGTGCTCGCTTCGGTGATGCTGGGGCTGCTGCTCGACCTGACGCGCGCGACCCCCAGTGCAGACGGCCTGTCCATCGTCTGGACCATCGGCCCGATGGCGCTCGGCGCAGCGTTTGCCTCGTACACCACCGTCATGGTGCGTGGAGTCCTCTATCAGCGCAACCCACTGGCGGCGCCCATCGTGGTCTTCGCGGCAAGCTTCCTCGCATGGCTCATCGTCAACGGCGTCTTCACCGCGCGATCGTGGTATGACCCGGCAATCGACATCAACTCGGTCCACACGCTGGGGCGCGACTTTGTCTCCGCTCTCTACACCGCGTTGGTCGCGCTGGTGCTGGGGCTGCTGCTCAGGCCGATGATCGGCGTGATTTCATCGCTCTTTTTGTTTGACCCGACGCCCTCTGCCTGGCGGTGGGGGACAGCTCACAGGTTCGGCGCCAACCGCTGACAAGAGATTGAGCGAGCCGGGTTGTCCACAACCCGGTCAACCCGGTCATCTACAACGATACAGATCCATCCACCCGTCCTCCCACGGATTCAAATCCGCGGGTTTCAGCGACCCAGCGCAAACTGCGGTGAGCAGTGCGGTATCATTCTTCCCATGAGCAAGGGAAACACCACACCAATCGTCGGCGTCCTCATGGGCAGCAACTCGGACTGGCCCGTCATGACCCGCTGCGCCAAGACGCTCGAATCGCTCGGCGTCCCCCACGAATCCAAAGTCATGAGCGCCCATCGCTCGCCCGACGCGGTGCATGATTATTGCCACACTGCCGAGGATCGCGGGCTGAAGATCATAATTGCTGCAGCGGGAGGCGCCGCCCATCTGGCGGGCGTCTGTGCTGCTTTCACGCACCTGCCGGTCTTGGGTGTGCCGATGCCAGGGTGGGCTCTGGACGGGCTCGACTCGCTCTTGTCAACGGTGCAGATGCCCAAAGGCATCCCTGTCGCAACGTTCGCTATCGGCGGGGCGGGCGCGATCAATGCAGCACTGTCAGCCGTCTCTATCCTCGCGCTGTCTGACCCAGCATTGCGGGATCGGCTCCTTGCGTTTCGGCGGGATCAATCCGAAAACGCCGTCATGGATCCCCACGATTGAATATCCCAATCTTGGTGGACTGGGCGTCAACAGCCTTTTTCACCCATGCCGTTTTCTTGCGGCTAGAATGCCCACAAGCGGTAAGACACCACGAACGCTGACCATCAGATCGAGATTCCACCGGAGCCAGCCATGCAAAGCATCCATCACCGCGTCGTCAACTCCGATGAAGCGAAGCGCGCCCTCGACGCTGCGGCAGCAAGTGAAGGCGTCCCCGCCAGCGAGATCGACATCGAGTCGATGGTCATCAACCAGAACTACGATCGCTACAGCGACGAAGACCACGAAGTCTGGAGCATTCTTTACAAGAAGCGATGGGAGCAGATCGAGACGGACGCCTCCGATGTGTTTTTGCGAGGCATGCGCGCGATCAATCTCCGCCCCGACTGCGTGCCCGAAATCCGCGAGGTCAACGCGAACTTAGCCAAGCTCACCGGCTGGCAGAGTCGCCCCGTGCCTGGCTACCTTCCCGCCAAATCGTTCTTCGCGTTTCTTGCCCAAAGGCATTTTCCGACGACGATCGCCATCCGCCCCAAGAGCCAGATGGATTACATCCCCGAGCCTGACATCATTCACGATGTCTTCGGGCATGTGCCGTTGCACGCGGACCCCGCGTTTGCCGACTTCCTCCAGACCTACGGCAAGGCGGCATTGCACACCGACGATCCCCATCACACCGAACGACTGGCGCGCCTCTTTTGGTTCACCGTTGAGTTTGGATTGATCCGTGAGGACGGCCGGCTCAAACTCTACGGCTCCGGCCTGATCTCAAGTGAAGGCGAAGGGCATCACTCACTGCAAAGCGACGAAGTCGAACGCCGACCCTTTGACATGGAGCAGGTCTGCGACACCGCCTTTGAGATCGACCACTATCAGCCGATTCTCTATGTGCTGGAGAGCTTCGACCAACTCCGCGATGCCATGAACTCCTACGCGAACATGCTGCTCAACGAACCCGCCGCGGCGCACTGATAGACACACCGGACATTCGCATGATCTCGAAAGCCCAGTCATTTCAATGGCTGGGTTTTTTCATTTATAATCAGCCGGATCACAAAGGAGAATGAGCCATGTCCATCAACATCACATCTCTCGGTCATTCCGGCTCATTCATTACCAATCGGCGTTGGCGTGGCGATTTCCAAGACAAGGTTCGTCTGTATATTCGACTTGATTTCTTCATCATCGAAGGTCATCGTCGAGACGATCGTTGTTTGCTGGGACCCTTTCGCTGATCGAGGCATGAGTTCATGTAGATTTTGGGTGGCCGAGCCCGTGACGCTTCCGAAAATAGAGTCGAACGTCATGCTCATTCCTTCGGGCAGCTCCGGAATATCAGCGGGCGCCTTATCGTGGATGAGTTGCACATCGCCGGTGGTCCGGAGGGTTATTGTGTCGCCGTCAATTGCCACAAGCTCGAACTCACGTTTCACCACCAACGGCGCACCGAGTTCAACTACGCTCACCACGCGCCATATCGCGCCGACCCCAACCGGCTCGATCGGAAATGGATTGCTCATTTGATCCAACGATTGCGACATTGACTGAATGATCTGCTCATAACCCGGCGGCGTGTTTTCAGGAAGCTCGAACGTTGTTGACGTATAGATGCCTCGTGGTGTCACATGCGAGGTCACAAAAAGTCCGGCGATATCTGCGTATGCATCATTCAACAACCCCACAAGGACTGGGTCAACGCCCTTCGCTTGGGCGTCTGCGTGTGCTTCAAGAATCTCCAGTGAGATTTTTGCTGAACCATCGAGTTCGACAGAATCGATATGTATCTCCATCGTCTGGATGATTGGCGGGATGACTTGGCTGGGGGTTTCTTCCTCGTCGACGGTTGCTGTTTGTGACATCGTTATTGTCATGATCGATTGCTGTGTGGCCCCTTCCACAAACTTCAGGCGAAGCTCCTTCCGAGGCTCCTGCCCCGCGTCGAGCAGCGTCACCGTGGGCGGCGGTTTCGTGATCGTGATCGGAACCGCTTCCACCGATGAAAAAACACATCCGACAACTATTGTGCTGGTTGCGAACAGGCGAGTAAACTGCATAGGGGAAACTCCTTCAAGGGATGGATTGAACCCCAGTAGTATACCTTTGGTGACAGCAGAGGAGGTCTTCAGCCATGTCCATCGACAT
>CAYMQF010000033.1:7240-12330 GCA_964392425.1 uncultured Phycisphaeraceae bacterium | reverse complement strand
GGTCTGTTCAGCGACATGAAACTCATCGGTGAACTCTACAAACCCGACATCGCGTTCGTCCCCATCGGCGACCGTTTCACCATGGGCCCCGAGCTTGCGACTAAGGCTGCGGAACTGATCGGCGCCCCGATCGCTGTGCCGATTCATTACAACACCTGGCCGCCCATCGAACAGAACCCTGCGGATTTCAAGCCTAAAGGCGTTGAAGTCAAAGTGATGACGCCCGGTGAAAATTGGCAGGTCGGCTAAACGAGCTTTGGATCAAACAATCGGCGTCGGTGTTTTCGGATCCGTTCTCGGGAGCTTTGGCAGCCGAGGCAGGCGAACTTTGCGTCGTTTCTTGAGTCGATCCGCAATGTTTGCCATGCGGCCAGCTTGCTCGTCCGTTGTCGCTTTGACTCGGCCCGCAAGAATCGCATCGCGCACATCGCAATACCGATCGCTCTTTGCTTCGACTTCACAACCCGCGGCGCCAAGTTGAGGCCAGGTATGCGCATCACTGCCGCCTACGATCGGAACGTCAAGCCGATCGGCGAGCATTCGCACTTGTTCAATGCACGATTCCGATGTGTATCGCCCGTTGATTTCCACCGCATCGACGAGCGTGCCGAGCAGCGCTTCGGGGAGTTGGTCAGCGGGTTTGTCATCGCGAAATGGATGTGCTGCGATGCGCACCGCGTCGAGATTCAGATCATCAAGGCGGTCGGCAAGCTCGTGAACATCAGGGTGGTAGCCTGCGGTAAGAGCGATCCCAAACGCATCATCGAGTCGGCGAAGCTCGTCGAGGGGAGCGATGAAGAGGAGGTCGACGTACTCCGCGAGCGTCAGCTCCAATCCTGGATAAAAACACACGCCAGCGATTTCGAACCGCCCATGCTGATAGGGATGATCTTCGAGAAGTTCGTCGTACATTTCCCAGAAGCCGTGCCCATGAGCATGTTCGGTGATCGCAAGCCCTGCAAAACCGAGTGTGTGCAGCCGATCCGCAATATGCAGCACATCAAGCCGTTGAAACGGCGTGCGCTTGGCGATCTTCATATGCGTGTGAAGATCGAGTTGAAATGCAGTGAACATCTTCGTTCTCGGGTGAGTTGGAACGGAACGATCATCAGACGAAGCGGAAACCCCATCATTCAGAGTGTTGGTCGAGAGCAATGCGTGCCGGGCACACGGTCTTTCAACTCAACAGCATCATTATAGCTCGTTGGCGCCAAGCTGAGTGGAGAGCATAAAAAAAGGCGCGACCCCTTGCAGCGTGTGGAACATTTGCCACAATCTGTCCATGACCGAACCGACGAAACCCATCGGCGTTCTCTTTGTCTGCCTTGGCAATATTTGCCGATCTCCACTTGCCGAAGGGGTGTTTGCGCATCTGCTGCGCGAGCGGGGAATCGAGGACCGATATCATGTGGACTCTTGCGGCACGGGCAACTGGCATGTCGGTCAGCCGCCTGATGGGCGCTCGCAGGAAGTCGCCCTCGCGCACGGCGTCGAACTCGCCTGCATCGGAAGACAACTCGATCCGGACAACGATTTCCAAAAGTTTGAACTGATCATTCCGATGGATCGTCAAAACAAACGGGACTTGCTCGAAGCGGGGGCGCCAGCTGAGTGTGTGCGCCTCTTGCGAAGCTACGACCCCGCAATGGCAGGCGTCAGCGAATCGCAACTCGATGTGCCCGATCCCTACTGGGACGAAACGGACGGCTTTGAAATCGTCTACCAGATGGTGCTTGCCTCATGCGAAGGAATGCTCAACGAGTTAACCGGCCAATAACCGGCGAATATTTCAATGCAACGTGCCCGGCATCTTCGACCACTCTTTATCTGTCGTGCACTTGAGACTACTTGGCGCTCACCGCAGCATGTCGCTGTTGAGGCACGGCGAGGTAATCGCGCCGAACGCGCGGGCCAAGACGGGTGAGCATTTCGTGGGGGGATGAGTCTGCTGCTTGCGCCAGTGCGGGCAGGTGGTTGGGCGCCGATTGGTCAAGGCCGATCAGTTCGACGCATGTTCCATGGGTGACTGAGCCCATCGGCGTGTCAGTGATGTCGATGGTGATCTGGTCCATGCTGACGCGACCGGCGACGGGGCAATAGATCATGCTGCGATCGGGGAGTTCGACGCCGACTGTGCCCCGGTTGGACAGGCTGAGCGGATATCCATCGGCAAACCCAACGGGGATGAGCGCGAGCCGAGTGTCGCGCATCGCTTTCCACGTCCCGCCGTAGCCCACCGGCTCTCCTTTGGGCGCATCAATGAGATGAATGATCTGGCTTGTCCAGCGGACCACGGGGATCAGCTCCCGGCATTGTTCGATGAGTTGGCATGAATCCGGATCGTGGTAGCGGTCGGCGACATAGCCATACATCGCAAGCCCGATACGAACGAGGTCCCGGTGGTGCGCCGACGATCGGAAGAGGGCGCAACTGTTGGCGACATGGATGAGCGTCTGGGCGTCAGTCATCGGCTTGACGTGATCGAGCCATGCGTCGAACGCATCAGCCTGGCGGGAAGTTTGTTCAGCGTCGCAATCGGCGCTTGCAAAATGAGTGGACAGGCCGGCGATGCGCAAGCGGGGATGCTTGGCTGCAATCTCGACGAGCCGAACAGCGTCAGCGGGGGGGGAGCCGGTCCGGTGGAGCCCCGTGTCCACTTCGATATGCACGGGCAGGACGATGCCGAGATGGTCAGCCATATGCGACAGGCTGTCGAGCTGGTCGAGATCGTGAATGGTGAAATGGAGCTTGCCTAAGGATGCCGCCCGGTAGAGAGGGTCATCGCGCGAAAGCTCCCGCACCGGCGACAGGATCAGAATCGGCAGACGGATTGCCGCGTGGATCAGCTCCCTTGCCTGGTGGGGGGTATAGACGGCGCACATGTCCACGCCGGCGATTTCCAGCCGTTTGGCGATGCGGGCAGCCCCCAGGCCGTACGCGTCCGCCTTGAGGACCGCACAGAGGGTTCTTGGTTGATCCGGGGGGGCGTCGGCAGCCAGAGTTTGGCGGATAATCGCCACATTCTGCTCGATGGCGGACAGGTCGATCTCGATGCGGCTGGTTGATGACATCCGGGGGATGGCTCCGATCTCGTTGGTCAAACGCTCCTCGAAAAGGGAGCATACTGGGGGCCGGGCGTGGGCGTCTCTTGTATCGGCGCCTTGGGTGCGCTACGATTAGACAAGGCTGGGGCTGAGGTCAGCGTCGGTCAAGGCCGTCTGTGCAAATGTTTTCCTTACGTTCGGAGTGAGGCGGCCCGCTCCGTAGTGCAGTTTCACCCGGTTCCTGCTTCGCCGAGGACGCGACGGGTCGGATGGTTCGCATCGGGCGCACGGTCAAAAGTGTGCGATCGATGCCTGTCATCCCATCCTCGCTCGCGTCTGAGGGAATGGATGCAGCAACCGCCAGACAACGGATGTACCTATGCCCGATGAGACGGTTGCCCCTGAGCGCACGGTCGAAGTTCCCCTTTCAGATTCAGATTCAACAAACACAGAACAAACCCCGCCCAGTCAAAGCGAGCAAAGCGAAAGCGAGCAAGGCGATGGCGAGCACAAGCCTCGCAAACGTCGTCGGCGAGGTCGCCGAGGCGGTCGTGGTTCGGACAAAGCGAAAGGCGATGGCGCCAGCGCTCCCGAGTCATCTGATACGGCTGATGAGGCGCCCACCGAGACAAAGTCTTCGCCCTCCAAAGAGAGCGCGCCCATTGACAGCTCAACGATGAAACGCCTTTTTTCTGATTCGTCCTTCGCCGACCTTGGCTTGCGCAACAGCGTGCTCAAGGGAGTCGAAGATCAGGGCTTCACATCGCCAACGCATATTCAGTCCGAGATGATCCCGCTGGTGCTCGCGGGCCGTGATGTGCTGGGCCAATCGCGCACGGGCACCGGCAAGACCGCAGCATTTGGATTGCCTCTCTTTCATCTTGCCAAACGTTCAACGCCGTTCCAGACGATCGTGCTGGCGCCGACGCGAGAGCTAGCGATTCAGATCGCAGGCGAGCTGTCGGAGTTTGGCAAGCACACCCCGATTCGCGTGACACCTGTGTTTGGCGGGCAGGCAATCAAACGGCAACAGGATGAACTCGCCAAAGGGCCTGAGATCATCGTCGCCACGCCCGGCCGACTCATGGACATGCTCGATCGGGGAAACCTGCATCTCAACAACATCTCCTTTATCGTTCTCGATGAAGTCGACCGGATGCTCGACATCGGCTTCCGCGAAGACATCCGCAAAATCCTCGGCGCCATCAAAACCGAGCACCAGACGATCCTCGTTTCCGCGACGATCAGCGATGAAATCGAAAAGCTCGCCAAGAAATACATGAACGATCCCGCGCGAGTGGACTCCAGTGGCGGCGCCTTGACCGTCGAACTGGTCGAGCAATATTTCCTGCCCGTTCAGCGGTGGGACAAGAAACGATTGCTCGTGCATCTGCTCATCCACGAAGAGCCTCACCTGACACTCGTCTTCTGCGCGACCAAGCGGATGGTGGACGATCTCACCAAGCATCTGAGCAGCAAAAATATCGACGTGCGATCCATCCATGGCGACATGCCTCAAAGCAAACGCAACGCAGTGATGAAGCACTTTCGCACCGGCGGGCTCGGCGTGGTGGTGGCGTCGGATGTCGCAGCTCGCGGGCTGGATGTCGATTCGATCAGCCACGTCGTCAACTACGACATCCCGCAGGACCCGGAAGTCTATGTTCACCGTATTGGCAGAACGGCGCGAGCGGGGCAGCGAGGCACTGCATGGACGTTTGTCACGTCGCAGGAGGGTGATCTACTCACTGCGGTCGAGAAGCTCGCCAACATCGAGATTCCGATTCTGAACTATCCGACGTTTTCGCCGAGCCCGATGCCCGAGCGAATGCGCCGCCGAAAGGAAGAGGACGAGAAGAAAGCTGCGGACGCTTCGCCGCCGCCTCCATCGCGCAACCTCGCCGCGGCTCCAGCAAAGATCGATCTGTCCAAAGACGCTGCACGTTTCCCCGGCGGGATTGTTCCATCAAAGATGCCGCCCAAAATGATGGGTGGTCGCGTGCGGACTTCGCGTTCGTCGGTGAAGCAGCCGATGTTGCCGCCTGC
>CAYMQF010000033.1:1842-7140 GCA_964392425.1 uncultured Phycisphaeraceae bacterium | reverse complement strand
TCAGGTGTTTGATGAAGTCTGCGTGAGCCAATGCGCGACGGTGCGCGCCAGGATGTCCGTTTCGAGATTGCACTGATCACCAGCGGCGCAGTCGCCGAGCGTTGTCTCTGCGAGCGTTGTTGGGATCAGCGCGATCTCGAAGGATGGATGTTCGGGCGATGCGTTGAACGCAGCGACCGTGAGCGACACGCCGTCGATTGCGATGGACCCCTTGGGCGGGATCAACGGCGCCAACTCAGCGGGCGGCTGGATCGTCAGGCGGTGCTCCGCGTCCGTGCTCATCACATCGATGATTTTGCCGACGCCATCAATGTGCCCTTGAACGATGTGCCCGCCCAGCAGCGTGTCCGCCCGGGCGGCATGTTCGAGATTGACCCGCGAGCCAGCCTTCAGCGAGCCCAGCGTCGTGCAGCGGAGCGTCTGGGCGACAACATCAAAAACGAGCAGCCCCGGGGATGGTTTTTGAGCCACCGTCAGGCAGCAGCCCGCCACCGCGATCGACGCTCCCAGGGCTGGATCGTGGCTCCAACCGGAACAATCGACGGTCAGACAACAGCCCGATTCGGTCGGCTGGACCTCGGCGATCGTCGCGATAGTTTGGACAAGGCCGGTGAACATACACCGAGCATAGGGAGCTGCAGTTGACCGCGCGCCAGCATCGGCTGATACTCTCTTGTTTCCCCGGTGGAGCCCCCATTGAAAGGCTCGCTTCGGGGTGTGGATGAGACTTCGAGAACTGAAAGCAGGATGTAGCTATGCGCACACCGCCGTGCCGATCTTTTTTACGCAAGATTTCTTCCGCCCGCGCCCGGGTCTGGATGTTGGCAGCAGGCTCCGCGCTGTTCGTCTTGCCGATGGCGATGCCTGGTTGTGCTGCACGCGACGGCGCTTCGTCCCGCAGCAGCGCCGGCTCCTCGATGATGAGGCAATCCAGGCGGGCGTCGCAGGCGTCCGTCCAGTCCGACCCGATGGCTGAGCTCGGCTTCCGATTGGGCTGGCGGGGATACGCCGTCCTCGGGCGATCGAGCAAAGTCCAGTTCTTTGACGTCTTCAACGACGTGATCTCCGTGCACAGCACGTCCAACGCGGTGACCATGATGGAAGGGTCGACCGGCGCCAACCGGTGGATTCGTCAGCTCGGCCAGCGGCTGGCGCGCTTCGTCGGGTCCGCACGAGTGGACGACACGCTCTACATCGCCAGCGACAACGAGCTCTTCCTCCTCGACATCCGCACCGGCGAGATCGTCGACAAGCATCGCCTTGCGTTGGTCGTCAACACGCCGCCGTTGATTATGGATGACCTTGCGATCTTCGGGACCGGCGCCGGCGAAGTGCTCGGGCACAACCTGATCACCAAGTTCAAACTGTGGGGGTACAAGCTCAATGGCGCGATCACCGCGCCGCCCGTGCGAATCGGCGACTTGTTCGGCGTCGTCTCCCAAAACGGCGACACGATCATCATCGATCCTGAGACTGGGTCCAGCGCGATGCGGGGGCGAATCTTCGGCGGTTTGGCCAACGCGCCCGTCGCGGATGACTCCGCGATGTTCATCGCCAGTCTCGATCAATCCATCTACAGTTTCTCGCCGGGCTCCAGTTCGTGGGATTGGCGAGTGCGGACCGAACAGCCGATCGTTGAACAGCCGACCATTCTGGACAGTGTGTTGTACGTCGACATACCCGGCGCCGGGCTCACCGCGATGGACGCCAACAACAACGGCGCCGAGCTTTGGGTCAACCCTGAACTTCCCGGAACCGTGGTCGGCGTGCGCGATGGAGACCTGATCGTCTGGAGCCGGGCGACCGCGACGCTTTTTCGCGTTGATGCAGCGCGCGGCGATGTGATCGCAAAAATCCTGCTGCCCGGCGTTGTGCATGTTCGCCTGAGCCCGACTACGGATGGCGCCCTCTACACCGCAACCGCTGATGGCGTGGTGAGCAAATTTATCCCACGCTCGTGACACAGCGCACTCGAGAACACTCATGCCTGACCTTGTGACCATCAAACGGGCGCTCTTGAGCGTCAGCGATAAGACCGACCTGCTGCCCTTTGCCCGCGCGCTCATTTCGCGAGGTGTCGAAATCATCTCCACGGGTGGCACCGCAGCGGCGCTGCGAAAAGCGGACATCGCCGTCACGCCGATTGATGAAGTCACCGGCTTTCCCGAGATGATGGACGGTCGCGTCAAAACGCTCCACCCGGTGATCCATGGCGGCTTGCTGGGTCTTCGCGACAATCCTGAGCATGTCAAAGCGATGGAGAAGCACGGCATCAAGCCGATCGACCTCATCTGCGTCAATCTCTATCCCTTTGAGCGCACCGTCTCCAACCCGGGAGTCGAAGAAAGCGAAGCAATCGAACAGATTGACATCGGCGGCCCGTCCATGCTGCGCTCCGCATCGAAAAACTTTGAATTTGTGACCGTGGTGACTTCGCCGGCGCAGTACGACCGCGTCATCAACAGCATGTCCGCTCACGACGGCGCGACGGATTGGCGGCTGCGCGCTGAGTTTGGAGCCGCTGCATTTGCCAGAACCGCTGAATATGACGCAGCGATCGCGTCGTACCTGAGTCGGCGGATGGCGTCCGCCTTCCCCAACACGCTCCGCATCAACTACATCAAGGCGGACACGCTCCGTTACGGCGAAAACCCGCATCAGGACGCCGCCCTTTACCGCGATCCCGCATCGACCGGGCCGACCATCGTCAACTCGCAACAGGCGCATGGCAAACCGCTCAGCTACAACAACATCAACGACGCTTCTGCAGCGCTCGAACTGGTCAAAGATTTTCGCAGGCTCGAACCGGACCGGATCGGTGCGTGTGTTCTCAAGCACGCCAACGCATGTGGAGCCGCGGTTGCAAAGTCGTGTGTCGCGGCGGTCAGTGCTGCGCTCGATGGGGATCCGACCGCTGCCTTTGGCGGGATTCTTGCGGTCAACCGCGCGATCGATGTTGGCGCTGCAGAGCGCATCTGCCGAGCGGGTGTTTTTCTTGAAGTGATCGTCGCGGAGAGTTTCGATGCTGATGCGCTTGAACTGCTCAAAGCGCGATGGGCGAACGTTCGCCTGCTCGAAGTCGGCGACCGCACCGGCTCGCGCGCCCGCAAGCTGGACTACCGATCCATCCCGGGAGGCATGCTCGTGCAAGATCGCGACATCCGCACCGCATCGACTGAGCAATGGACGTGCGCCGCCGGCCCCGTTGCCGATGAACAACTCCTCGCTGACGCAGCGATCGCATGGACAGTCGGCAAACATCTCAAGAGCAACGCGATCGCAATCGTCGCTGTCGACGCTTCGTCTTCGTCGACCGTGCAGATGGTCGGCATGGGCGCGGGGCTCGTCGATCGTGTGACTGCAGCAAAGCTCGCTGTTGAAAAAGCGGGCGACCGCGCGCAGGGAGCCATCGCCGTCAGCGACGCGTTTTTTCCATTCCCCGATGGACCCGAAGCTTTGATCAATGCGGGCGTTCGCGTCATCGTCCAGCCGGGCGGCTCCAAGCGAGATCAGGAGACGTTCGACCTGTGCGAGCAGCGGGGCGTGACGTGCCTGCTCACCGGCGTCCGACATTTCAGGCATTAGACCGGCTTAGACGCTGTTCTTGCTGAATGTTTGCAAAGATTGTTACGAGAGCATTGAATCGGACGCCTTGCCCCGATACTGTTGAGGAACAGTCGGCCCGGGTGGCAGCCACTTTGCGCCGACGTGAAAGGAATGATGCGATCGCGCAACGGACATCACGGCCGGCGCAGCAAGCGTCGTCGCGTTGGACACTCATCCAGCGGGCAGGGACTCCCTTCACTCGATTCAGCCGGCGCACTGGCGATCGGAACCGGGCTCGACGCCAAAGTCCTCGTCCTCAACAAGCTTTATATGGCTGTCCGCGTGGTGTCAGCCCGGCGCGCGTTCAGCCTGCTCGTGCGCGACATCGCTGAGGTGGTGCACATCGATCACGGGCAGTATCTCAACTACAGCTTTGAAAGCTGGGCGGAGATCAGCGAACTGCAGCGCGAGTTTGAGCCTGACGAACATGATTGGGTGCGCACCGTGCGATTCTGGATCGCAGCGCCCAAGGTCATCCGCTTGCTCGGCTACGACCGCATGCCTCAACAAGGCGTGAAGCTCAATCGGCGAAACATCTTTGCGCGCGACCGCAACCGCTGTCAGTATTGCGGGCGATCGTTTTCCACGAGGGATCTTTCGCTCGACCACGTTATCCCGCGCGCACAAGGCGGCAAAGACACCTGGCAAAACCTCGTCTGCGCGTGCATTCGCTGCAACGCCAACAAAGGCGGCAGAACGCCCGAACAAGCAAGGCTGAAGCTCATTCGCAAGCCGATCAAACCGAAGCGCCATCCGCTCATCGTCGCAAGGCTCGGCCAGGACAGATACCAATCCTGGAAGGCTTTCCTTGACGAAGCCTACTGGAGTGTCGAGCTGAAATAGCGCACGGCGCCGCTGGGCAGATCCAACTCGCCCAACTTACGGCTTGTACATGTACTGTTCGAGATAGCAGATCGTCTCGGACATGACTTGCACATGGGCGGTGTTGAGATCGCCGATGGAGATCATGCCCAGAACGCGGCCTTCCTCGACCACCGGCACATGCCTGATGCGCTTCTCGCGCATGAGTTCGCGCAAGCATTCCAGCATCGCATCGGGTGCGCAGGTGATCACCGGGCTCGTCATGACATCGCCGACGCGCGTCTCGCGTGGGTTGAGCTCCCGTGCGACAACGCGTGTCATCATGTCGCGCTCGGTGAAGACGCCGACGATGCGGTCATCTTGATCGAGCACAGCCAATCCGCCGATGCGGTGCTCGTTCATCAGGCACGCCGCCTCGACGATCGTCGTCAGCGGGGTCGCAGCGATCGCGCCCCATTGACCATCCTGGTGCTTCCTACTCAGTAAATCTTTGGCTCTTGGCATGGGTAGGCCTCCTTTCCGAAGCGGATGCAAGACCGCCGAACAGGAAACGTAACCTTTCAGCGGCGCTCACTCCGCCCGCCATGTCAATTGTCAATCGTGCCATACAAATCCAAAATATGCCAGAACTATTTTCAAAAAGGTGTGTGATTGCCCCCAAAGGGCGAAAATTTATGCCCAGCGCGTCACATGCCACGTCTTTTTGCCCCGGCGGATCAGCGCGACTGACCCGTGGAGCAAGTGGGCTTCGGTGAGCACGCTGTCGAGTTTCACCTTTTCGCCGTTGACGGACACGGCTCCATTAGTGAGAAACTCGCGCGCTTCGCGCTTGCTCTTGGCCAGCGTTGTTTCGGGAAGCAGCTCGACGAG
>CAYMQF010000033.1:0-1742 GCA_964392425.1 uncultured Phycisphaeraceae bacterium | reverse complement strand
GTACAGCTTCAGGAAGTCATACGCCTGGAGGATCATGTAGCTGAACTCGGTGTAGGAGATGCCTTGCTCGCGGTTGTGCAGGCGTTCTTTCACCGACTCCTTCTGGATCATCATGTTGACGGAGAAGTGTTTGCCGACGTCGCGGAGCAGTTCGAGATAGTTCAGCTCGCTGAGCCAGTCGAGGTTGTTGACGATGATCGCAGCGTTGTCGCCCTCGAAGCTCAAAATCTGTTTAAAAATCTCCATTTGCTTGGAGATGTTCTGTTCGATTTCTTCGTGTGTGCGGAGTTGTCGTTCAGCTTCCTTGCCGGAGGGGTCGCCGATGAGGCCGGTGCCGCCGCCCATGACAACGACGGGCGTGTGCCCAGCTTTCTGAAAGTGTTTGAGCAGCAGGATGGGGACAAGGTTGCCGACGGTCAGGGAGTCCGCCGTGGGATCGAACCCCGCGTAGACAAGGCGGGGATTGTTCTCGGGGTCGCCAAGATGCTCGCGCAGCGCCGCTTCATCGGTGCATTGGTGAAAGAGCCCCCGCCAGTGCAGTTCGTCGAGAAGAAGATCGCCAGGTCGCTCGCTCATAGGGGGTAAGGATAGCGATGCGGTGGAACGTCGGATTGGGGGTTAGAAGATTGAGCCGACCATCGCGTGCCCTTGCTCGACATATTGAATGAAGGTGAGTGGGATCCAGTTGCTGTCTGCGTCGGACCAGATCATCCTCATGCCGATCTGTCGGACATCGCCGGAGTTGGAACGGGCAGGAAAGAACACCTCCACTTGGTTGGCGCCGCTCTTGAGCATCTCGACTCGGTTGCCGCGAAAGCTCACCGGCGCATCAGTCATCTTTCCACTTGTTGATACACCTGAACGATTTACGATCCTCGCCCTTCCCGGTGTCGGTTCGATGAACTCGACCTCCGTTTCGTTGAGTCCATACTCTCCGATGGCATGCTCATGCCCCGGGCTCAGCCAACCGTTCTTCATACGAGCATATTCCGGCCCATCCTCGGGTTCGAGGAGAGTCGCCCCCCAGGATTCGAGCATTGCAATAAAATCATCAAACGACCCCTGATTCCGCACCACAAGCACCGACGCAGCACGCTGAGCAAGCATTTCGACGCGCCGAGGTGGGATCGTGGACAGAGCGTCACTCGTTGCGATTCGATCAAGAATGAGTTGCTTCACTTTCTCCGTGTCGTTGATTTGCTCGCTGGGAATCGCCGAGGCATCATCAATGAGCAGCGGCGGCGGTTGGGCATGCACAGGCGTCGGGTCGCTTTGCGAAGAAAAGACAAAGATCGATGTGATCGACGCAGCAATAATGAAAATCGAAATCACGGAGACCGCAGTGGATCGCGTCACGAGAAGGCTCCCTAAATGAAGATAGGTGGTCAATCCGAAGTAAAAGCATGTTAGATGAATTAGAGAGGATTAATATCGTCTGGTGTCGGAGGTTCCCCAGGGTCATCACTTTGCGCCCCACACCAAGTGTAGACTACTCCTCCGTCTGTCCAGCTTGTCCAACAGCCTTCTTTCCCAACACAACAAGACCATGCGAAATCGATCCACTGCCCTGCAGAACCATAGTGTGGTTGGCTACAACACCATGTTCCAGCAAAACAGTCAGCACATCGTTCTTCTTCATTGGAGTCCACGGCGCAACATTTCTTTTGTCCAGGCAATATTGGATTGGCAGATGCGATCACTTGAACACTGGCAATACCGAGCGCAGCAATGGCTCCAGCAAC
>CAYMQF010000032.1:19676-20752 GCA_964392425.1 uncultured Phycisphaeraceae bacterium | reverse complement strand
ACAAATATTTTTTCTATGCGGTAAGTCCTGCTGCGCCGCACACTGGCGCGTTGTGCACATCTCGTTTTGAAGATTTAGGGCTTGTAAAAAATGCAAGTCGCGCGTACATTCGCTCTCGGTCATTGGACGACCTTCGGACATTGGAGATGGCGCCTTGACGCCGACTACTTTCTGCGACTCGCGTCGCGCACTACCCCATCTTTGGACCCATCTTTGGGATCTCTCTTCAAGATTGTGCAGCGGAAAGGATTCGGTCGAAGACGCGCTGCACACCTCCTATCGAGCGGCTGACCGCTCAGTGTCCAAACGGGGCGAATGGATTCGATTCTCATCAACTCGCGCCGCCCGGTCTCTATTTTTCGCCGGGTCCAACAGGGGAAGGACGACCTGTGACCACGGGAGTATGCGCTTCAACGTTTTCTGAACGAATCTTTGATCGAGTGGAACGGGAAGTCGGCCGCGAGCCGGTTCGACGTTTTCTCCGAAATAAAACACTCATAGAAGTGGATAAAGCGGGAGTGTCCGTCTCAGCGACGAGCCCATTCCTTGCGGAGTGCATTTCACGCCGATTTGGGTCGGCTCTCCGCCAGGCGGCACGTGAAGAAACGGGCGATCCATCGCTGGAGGTGAAGGTCTGTGTCGTTGAGAACATCAAGCCTCAAGACAATGCCACCAGCGAATCACCGCAAACAGTAGAGATACAGTCGGCGCCGAGTTCCGCGACTCATCGCGTGCCGCCGCAGTCAGCCCGGCAACGACGCCGAAACCGATCCGAGATCCAACCAACACTGACGCTGGATTCATTCATCGTCGGGCGCTGCAACAAGCTCGCCCACAGCGCTGCACTGGCGCTGACGCAAGGGGACCCGGCACACTCGTTCAACGTGGTCTTTGTTCACGGTCAGTGCGGCGTCGGCAAGACGCATCTGCTGCAAGGCGCCGTGCTTCGCTTCCAGCAGGATAATCCATCGGCGCGCGTGCTCTACACAACGGGCGAAGCGTTCACCAACGCATTTGTCACTGCGATCCGCAAAGGGGACACCGCTGCGTTTCGCAAGAAGCACCGCGGGCTTGAC
>CAYMQF010000032.1:11977-19576 GCA_964392425.1 uncultured Phycisphaeraceae bacterium | reverse complement strand
ACGTTGCTCCCTGACCAGCGAACAAGCACCGGCCCGCTCAATGTCGCCGATGTTCGCCTGGCGCTTGGAACACCGCACCGACCGCGCGCAAGGCGTCCACTCAAAGTGCAACTCATTGCACAAACCATCACCGAAGCGCTCGCAGTCACCATGCCCGAACTGCTCAGCCGAAGTCGACGGCCGCGCGTTGTTGCAGCACGCTCGATGACGTTCTACCTGGCGCGCACACTCACGACGCTGAGCTTCCCGGAGATCGCCACCGCGATGGGCCGACCCAATCACTCGACCGTCATCACCGCGCACAAACGCGTGGAACGAAAGATTGCTGCAGCAGAACTGTGCGGCGACGACATCGATCTCCCCGTCTCCACGTGGGGCGAACTTGCTGACGAACTCCGCAGGCGCGTCTTGAGCGCCAACGTCGCGCCTTGATTCACGTGCCGACGACGGTCCCTACACTCCATCGACATGGCTCAACCACCACACGTTCTGCTTTTCACAGATGGCGCCTGCTCGGGCAACCCCGGGCCCGGCGGCTGGGCGTGCATCCTGCGCCATCCCGGCTCGAAGACTGAGCGCGAAATGTCAGGAGCCGACCCCGCCACCACGAACAATCGCATGGAGCTTGCTGCGGTCATCGAAGGGCTCGCCGCGCTGGATCGCCCCAGCAATGTTGAGGTGTATTCGGACAGTTCATATGTGCTCAACGGGCTGGAGAAGTGGCTCGACCAGTGGATCCGTCGAGGCTGGAAAACCGCATCGAAAAAGCCAGTCAAAAACGAAGACCTTTGGCGCCAACTCGACCAACTCCGCAAAGTGCACACGCTCTCCTACCACTGGGTTCGCGGCCACAGCGACCATCCCGAAAACGAACGGTGCGATGCGCTGGCGGTCGCTGCACGCGAGGAGCTGGTCCGCCAGGTGTGATTTGGATCGGGCGCTGAAATCTACATCCGTCCGAAAACAGCGCTGCCCCACTACTCAGTACACCTTTGCTGCGCGATGAACGCTCGAGCTTCCAAGCGACGTTCGCCTGTTGGATCGTGCCGATGTGGTGAGGATGGACAGGAAGCGTAATCGTCATATCCGCCGAACATTGTTTTTTTGCATTTCGCTGAGTCTGGCGCTGTGGCGATTGCCGCCGATGATCGAAACGTTCAACAAAAAAATGAACTCCGGTGACGGCGCCACAAGCTCGCTCCTCTCAGCGATGGGCACTGCTGCTGGCGCGACGGATGCCAAGTCAGGCGTCAACACCAAAAAAACGATGGTTCTCATTCCCGCAAAGGGCAAAGAACTCACACCCAAGCAGCACGCGCAGCTCGTCCGCAACGCCCGCCGACTCGCCCCACTCTCGTACAACCAGCAACCCGCGCCGACTCCCAAGACGCTTCCAAAAGACGCCCCCGCTGCCAAGCAGGATGAGCAAGCTGCTCCATCGATGCAGGAACTGCAAAAGCAAGCTGAAGAAGCAATGAAAATGATCAAAGAACAAGGTTGATTCAAGAGAACATGGGCGGGTCAACACAACAAGCGCCTTCGCGATCAGCTTTGATCCAAGCCCAGGCGTTTGCGTTTGTCTTCCCACTCGCGTTGTTCCCGTTTGTTGTTGCCGGCCAGTTGCGCATCGCCCTTTTGCAGCGCCTCCACTTCCAACCTTGTCAGGAAGACAGCGCCAAGCCGATAGTCGCGGAACGCTTCGATCGTCATCGGAACGATCGGCTCGACAAGCCGGAGCATCGCCTCGGCATAATCGCGAATCTCCTGCTGAGCATGTTTGTCCAGCCGAAGCGAGAGAAAGTGCAACAAGTTGTGCAGATCGATCTTCCAGTACCACTGCGTGTACACGCTTTGAGGCAGGCCGATGCGGGCAAGCTCTCGCGCCAATCCTCGCTCCGTCAGTGAGAGATAGTCCTGGTGGAGCGACTCCGCTTTTTTGAGATATTCAACGAACTGATCGGCTGTCGCATCATCGATCGGCTCGTCACCGCCCTGTCGATTGAGCGCGCTCTGTGCGCGCACATCGTCGCGCGTTGGCGTGTAAAAACGATCGGGCACGATGGAGTATCGCGCGCTGTATTCGTTGACATTGGCCATGCGATGGCGAATCCACTGCCGAGCGACGAAGATCGGCATTGCAACGTGGAACTTGAACTCAACCATCTCGAAGGGCGTGGTGTGGCGATGTCGCAAGAGGTACCGAATGAGCCCGCGATCTTCGTTGATCTTTTTCGTGCCTTGCCCGTAGGAAACGCGGGCCGCCTGCACGATCGCTGCGTCGCCCGTCTTTCCTTCCGGCGCGAGCCGGGGCATGACATCAACGAGCGCGACAAAGCCGTGCTCATGAATGGTGATCTCCCGTCGGGCGGCGCCGCCCATCAGGTCGACCATGGCCGCCTCAGGCGTGACATCATGTATGGGTTGTATGGTTCCGGTCTTCTCCGCCACGTCGCTCTCCGTTTGCATGCGCGCTCCTCCCATCAGAGGTACTGATTCTACAGTTTTTGACGGGGCAGCCTGACGAGCGTCTTGCACGCGGTCATGCGGGGTCAGCTGATCTCTGCAGCCGCCCGAATCAGCCGTTGGGAGAGCATCGCGGAGACGACTCCTGCCAGTGCGAGGATCAGGCCGAAGACGATGAACGCGGTGGTCAGGTCGAAGCGGTTGACGATCCATGCAGCGAGCAATGGACCCGCCCCGGAGATTGCCCAGCCGCACCCCATCAGGATTCCGCCCGTGGCGCCGGTCGCGTGAGGGAGCAGCCGTTGGGCCAGCGAGAGCGATGTCGGGATGATGGAGAAGTATCCAAACGCGACGAGCCCCGCTGCGAGGAGCATCCCCGTTGAACCTAGCATCGGCATGAGCATGACAATCGGCGCCGCCAGGAGCGCGGTGAGAACCATCGCGCGTCGCTCCCCGCCGTGCGAAACGAGCCGACTGACGATGAGCGCCGAGACGCCCATCCCAAGCGCCGATGCAGCAATCGTGTTGGCGTGAAGCTTGGAGACTGCGTTGGCTGCGTCATCCATCGATGCGGGGATCTGCCCTTCCGCCCACCTTTTATAGAGATAATACAACCCCATATTGACCGTGAATCGAAGTGTGTTGGAACAGAAGAGCAATGCCACGGCGAACCATCGCACTCGCTCGCTTGCAACAGCGTCGAGCGCGGAGTCTACGTCGTGCGACATTTCGGTGGTGCGATGCGAGACATTCTTCGTCGCCATCCAGAGGATGACCGCCATGACGATTCCCGGGATCATCATGAACGAAAGCAGATGCAATCCATCCGCGCTGAATAGCGTTTGCGCGTTGATCCGTGTTGCGAGTAATGGACCGAGGAAGCCGCCGCCCGCGACTCCTGCAGCAAAAAAGACTGCAAGGCCGACGCTGCGTGCTGAACGCTTGGAGCCTTCATTGTGAAATGCGTCGTGCCCGAGCCTGCCAGCGAGCGCGGAAGAAATCGGGTGGAACACGCCGATGCCCGCCATGCCGATGGTTTGCAAGATGACGAGCTGTGTGTACGACTGCGCAAAGCCGATGGAGCTGAGCGCCATGGCGCCGACCGCAAGCCCGAGGGCGCCAAACATCCGTGTGTTGAAGCGATCGCCGATCCATGCGAAGAGCGGCTGGGACAATCCGCTGACGACGCCGTTGATAGCAATCAATGAAGCGGCCTGTGTTTCGGTAAGCGTCAGGCGGTACTGCAGCACTGCGACCAGCGACACGATAAACATCGGGTACAAATCAACGACAAGGTGGGAGAACGTGAGCACACCAAAGCGGAAGCGTGGGCGCGAAATTGATGCGACATGCGGGCTTTGTTTGCTCGGTTCAACCGCGACCGGCTGCGCGGGCGCC
Organism: uncultured Phycisphaeraceae bacterium; assembly: GCA_964392425.1. Classification (GTDB taxonomy): domain Bacteria; phylum Planctomycetota; class Phycisphaerae; order Phycisphaerales; family UBA1924; genus CAYMQF01. The sequence continues at coordinate 15,715 of CAYMQF010000032.1, read as the reverse complement.
AGTGCGGGTGCAGCCGACGAAGTTGCCTCCGCGGTGTTCATCCCTACGGCGTCTAATGGTGTCATGGATGAGTCTGTCACGATCGACCACGATAGGCGGCAAGTCTCATTGCGTCTCGACCGGTTCGGCCTCGACCCGCTTGGGACGCGAGACAAAGGATGCACCAAACATCACGACGCCTCCAATCATCACCAGCATCGACACGCCTGATACTGGCCACGTCCAGCCCATGACATCCATCGCTTTGCGGACAGGCCGATAGTTTGGATATGAGATCGGCGAACTCGACTTCAGCGCCGGCGTGTGCAGGCTCGGCGTGACGTTCATCGCTGCGACAAACTCCCAGCTTCTCGAATCGTTTGCGAGCTGACGGTACGTCCGGTCGAACCGCGTGATGGAGCCATCCGGCTCGAACACCAGAAACGCGTATACCCAATCTTTGTAGAGCGCGGCGCCCCAGGTTTCAGGGTCGTACCCCGGCGCAGCGCTCCGCGCAACAAGCACAAGCTTGGACCCGGGGGCAACGTGTTCGATGAGCGAGTACGGGTCGGCGTCCTTGCCCGCATCACCAGCAAGGAGCAACAGCCGGAGCCAATCTTCGTGCCGCCTGATGACACCCAGCTCAGGGATGTCTTTGCCCATCACCGGGAGTTTTTCAGATGATTCGCCGTAATGAACGGAAAACTGCGGGCCTGATGGTGTCTCGATCGTGTCGAAGCTGAGAGGCTTGCCGAGGTACTGATCGATCTTGGGGATATCGATGAAGTAATGAAGCACGACCGGGTCTTCCTTGTAAAACTCGCCGAGCTTTTGGGACATATCCCACACCGACAGACCGAACGCTGCGGTCCCCGACAGCGCCAGCGCGACTCCGACCCATCGCAACGAAAGCATGCTCATTTGACTCGAACTCCTGACGCTGGGGCAAGATCGCTCAGCCAGTCGATGCTGAGTCGATCGCCGTCACGGGGAATATATCCGTTTGGTAAGAAGCTGACGCGCCGGCGCCACTGCGCCCAAATCATAGGACACTGATCTGCAAAGCTGGTGATCGATCACATGCCGAAAAGAGGGGACCGTCCTGATGCAGTGTCACCCCACGAGGTACAGCAATGGGAACAGGAAGATCCAGATCAGGTCAACAAGGTGCCAATACAGCCCCACGTTTTCCATCGGGGTGTAATAGTTTGGCCCGATTTTCCCCTTCATGGCGCGCCAGAGCACCCATGTGAGCAGCCCGGCGCCGACCAGAACGTGCAAGCCGTGAATCGCGGTTGATGTCCAGTAGACGCTCAGAAAGATGGGGTCGTAATCTGTGGGAACGTAGTGTTCATTGCCAGCGAAGGTGAACAATCCGCCAGGCACTTCGCCTTTTTGGATCTTCGGCCAATACTCGAGCGCAAGCTTTATCACCAAAAACAACAGCCCGCATATGATGGAGATGACCAGGTTGATCCGAAGCCAGCGTTGTTGGTTGTGCTGGGCGTTGCGCACTCCCATCGCGACGGTGAAACTGGAGATCAGCAGGATCGCGGTGTTGATCGCGCCGATGCGCCAATCGAGATAATACTTCGACGCGCCATTGAACGATTCGGGATAGAACATCCGAAGCGCCGCGTAGGCGCAGAGCAGCCCTGAAAAGAGCAACAGCTCGGTCGCGAGAAAGAGCCACATCCCGAGTTTGGCGGCGTCAAACTCATCATCGTTGTTTCGCCAGTGCGGCTGATGTTTGTAGCGCTTCCACGGGGCGGTGGATTCGCTCGGGCTTTGCGTTGTTGGAAGCGTCGTCATGCGTTCATCTCAGTGTGAGTTGATTTCGTAAACGGGCGATGGGCCCAAAGATGGGTGTCAGTGTTTGGAGCCTTCTGGCGCCGGTGGTGCAAGGGGGAACTCGCCGGGCGCGGTGCGCGGGGGAACCACATCGGCGTACTCATAAGGGCCGTGCCTGAAGACCGGCTCGTGGTGGAAGTTGTGCTCGATCGGCGGGCTCTCGGTGTCCCACTCCATGGTCAGGCCGCCCCACGGGTTGTCAGGCGCCTTCTCCCCGCCAACCAAAGACGAGATGAAGACGGCAAGATGGACGAGGAAGCCGACTGCGAGAATAAGTGAGCCAATCGTGCTCAACTGATGCAGCGTTTGGAACTCTCCGACGTACGTCGCGTATCGGCGGGGCATTCCTTTGGTTCCCAGAATGAACTGGGTGAAGAAGGTCAGGTTGAAGCCAATGAAGACGAGGGCGGCGCCAACCAGCGCCCATCGTTCGTTGTACATTTTTCCAAAGATTTTCGGCCACCAGTGATGGATTCCACCCATCATGGCCATCACCGCTCCGCCCATCATCACATAGTGGAAGTGGGCGACCACGAAGTAGCTGTCGTGGAGGTGCATGTCGGTGGCGAGGGCGCCGAGGAACAGGCCGGTCAAGCCGCCGATGGAAAATTCGAAGATGAAGGCAAGGGCGTACGCCATCGGCGCGTTGATGGCGATCGAACTTTTGTACAGCGTGGCCGTCCAGTTGAAGACTTTGATCGCAGAGGGGATCGCTACGAGGAACGTCAGCCCGCTGAAGATCACACTTGCCAGTTCACCCTGCGAGGTGAACATATGGTGCCCCCACACGATGAAGCTGACCGCTGCGATGCCGAGGCTGGAAAACGCTACAAACTTGTAGCCGAAGATTTTCTTGCGCGAGTGGACGGTGATCAGTTCGGTCATGATGCCCATGCCGGGCAGGATCATGATGTACACCGCGGGGTGCGAATAGAACCAGAAGAAATGCTGGAAGAGGACGGGGTCGCCACCGAGCGCTGGGTCGAAGATGCCGATCTTGAACACATGTTCGATGGTGAGAAGCAGCACCGTCACGCCGAGCACCGGAGTCGCGAGCACCTGAATGATCGCGGTTGCATAGATCGCCCAGACGAAGAGGGGCATGTCGAACCAACCCATGCCTGGCATGCGCAGCTTGTGGACCGTGACGATGAAGTTCAAGCCGGTGAAAATTGAACTGAAGCCCAGAATGAACACCGCCATCGTCATAAGCACAACGCGGAAATGCTCTGCGCCCTGCAAACTGTAAGGCGTGTAAAAAGTCCACCCCGTGTCGACGCCGCCGAGAATGATCGATCCCGCTGCGAAAAGGGCGCCGAACACATAGAGGTAATAGCTGAAGAGGTTCAGCCTGGGGAACGCGACATCTTTGGCGCCAAGCATCAAGGGGAGGATGATGTTGCCCAGTGCGGCGGGGACACTGGGGATAATGAACAAAAAGATCATGAAGGCGCCGTGCAGTGTGAAGAGCACGTTGTAGTTGTGAGGTGCGAAGAGCTGCCCTGACGTGACGACTTCGCCCAGATTATTTTTTGCAATGACCGTTGGGTGGAACAGCTCCAGTCGCAGAGCAACTGCGATGGCGCCGCCCACCCCGAACGCGGTCAGGATGGAGAACAGGTACATGACGCCGATCTTTTTGTGATCGATCGTGGTCATCCAGTCCCAAACGGTGGCGAAAAAACCACCTTTGGGGGTGAGGTAGCTGCCCTCGTGGGAATCATCGTGCCCGTGGGCGCCCGCTGTATCTGCAGGGATAGTTGTCATGTCACTGCACTGCTTTCTTGCATGCCGAGGAGCACACGCTCCCGGCGGAACTGTTCGTCGGGTTCATAGTCAAGAGCCACCTTCCGTGCCGATGCTCTTGATGTAGGAGATCAACGCTTCCAACTCCTGATCGGAGAGTTG